>NZ_NGLE02000001.1:925000-1253750 GCF_002140715.2 Enterococcus sp. 4G2_DIV0659
TAGATCACATGGTTTCGGGTCTACGACTACATACTCAATCGCCCTATTCAGACTCGCTTTCGCTGCGGCTCCGTCTCTTCAACTTAACCTCGCATGCAATCGTAACTCGCCGGTTCATTCTACAAAAGGCACGCCATCACCCATTAACGGGCTTTGACTTGTTGTAGGCACACGGTTTCAGGATCTATTTCACTCCCCTTCCGGGGTGCTTTTCACCTTTCCCTCACGGTACTGGTTCACTATCGGTCATTAGGGAGTATTTAGCCTTGCGGGATGGTCCCCGCGGATTCCGACGGAATTTCTCGTGTTCCGCCGTACTCAGGATCCTCCTAGGTGTTGTCAACATTTCGTCTACGGGGCTATTACCCACTTTGGCGGACCTTTCCAAGTCCTTCGACTATCTTGACAGACTACCACAACGGAGTCCTACAACCCCAACAAGCAAGCTTGTTGGTTTGGGCTCTTCCCGTTTCGCTCGCCGCTACTCAGGGAATCGAATTTTCTTTCTCTTCCTGCAGGTACTTAGATGTTTCAGTTCTCTGCGTCTACCTCTAACCAGCTATGTATTCACTGGAAAGTAACATCCTATAAAAGATGCTGGGTTTCCCCATTCGGAAATCTCTGGATCATAGCTCACTTACAGCTCCCCAAAGCATATCGGTGTTAGTCCCGTCCTTCATCGGCTCCTAATGCCAAGGCATCCACCGTGCGCCCTTATTCACTTAACCTTACGATCTTACGATCGGTTTTGTTTGGTTCGTTTCTCTAGCGATAGAGGCGTGACCAATAAAATAAGCTTCGAACAATTTTAATTAAAAAACTCATTCAACGCGGTGTTCTCGGTTTGTTTTGATTACTTTTTTACTTCAATATCCAGTTTTCAATGAACAATACTTAGTAATCCAAAGATTACTAATGGAGCCTAGCGGGATCGAACCGCTGACCTCCTGCGTGCAAAGCAGGCGCTCTCCCAGCTGAGCTAAGGCCCCGTGGTACTTATTAATTTGAGAGTAAACCTCTCAAAACTGAACAAAGTGTTAACGAATGTGTAGGTTTCCGTAATATTCCTTAGAAAGGAGGTGATCCAGCCGCACCTTCCGATACGGCTACCTTGTTACGACTTCACCCCAATCATCTATCCCACCTTAGGCGGCTGGCTCCACAAGGGTTACCTCACCGACTTCGGGTGTTACAAACTTTCGTGGTGTGACGGGCGGTGTGTACAAGGCCCGGGAACGTATTCACCGCGGCGTGCTGATCCGCGATTACTAGCGATTCCGGCTTCATGTAGGCGAGTTGCAGCCTACAATCCGAACTGAGAGAAGCTTTAAGAGATTTGCATGACCTCGCGGCCTAGCGACTCGTTGTACTTCCCATTGTAGCACGTGTGTAGCCCAGGTCATAAGGGGCATGATGATTTGACGTCATCCCCACCTTCCTCCGGTTTGTCACCGGCAGTCTCGCTAGAGTGCCCAACTGAATGATGGCAACTAACAATAAGGGTTGCGCTCGTTGCGGGACTTAACCCAACATCTCACGACACGAGCTGACGACAACCATGCACCACCTGTCACTTTGTCCCCGAAGGGAAAGCTCTATCTCTAGAGTGGTCAAAGGATGTCAAGACCTGGTAAGGTTCTTCGCGTTGCTTCGAATTAAACCACATGCTCCACCGCTTGTGCGGGCCCCCGTCAATTCCTTTGAGTTTCAACCTTGCGGTCGTACTCCCCAGGCGGAGTGCTTAATGCGTTAGCTGCAGCACTGAAGGGCGGAAACCCTCCAACACTTAGCACTCATCGTTTACGGCGTGGACTACCAGGGTATCTAATCCTGTTTGCTCCCCACGCTTTCGAGCCTCAGCGTCAGTTACAGACCAGAGAGTCGCCTTCGCCACTGGTGTTCCTCCATATATCTACGCATTTCACCGCTACACATGGAATTCCACTCTCCTCTTCTGCACTCAAGTCTCCCAGTTTCCAATGACCCTCCCCGGTTGAGCCGGGGGCTTTCACATCAGACTTAAGAAACCGCCTGCGCTCGCTTTACGCCCAATAAATCCGGACAACGCTTGCCACCTACGTATTACCGCGGCTGCTGGCACGTAGTTAGCCGTGGCTTTCTGGTTAGATACCGTCAAGGTAAGAGCAGTTACTCTCCTACTTGTTCTTCTCTAACAACAGAGTTTTACGATCCGAAAACCTTCTTCACTCACGCGGCGTTGCTCGGTCAGACTTCCGTCCATTGCCGAAGATTCCCTACTGCTGCCTCCCGTAGGAGTCTGGGCCGTGTCTCAGTCCCAGTGTGGCCGATCACCCTCTCAGGTCGGCTATGCATCATGGCCTTGGTGAGCCGTTACCTCACCAACTAGCTAATGCACCGCGGGTCCATCCATCAGTGACACCCGAAAGCGTCTTTCAAATCAACACCATGCGGTGTCGACTATTATGCGGTATTAGCACCTGTTTCCAAGTGTTATCCCCCGCTGATGGGTAGGTTACCCACGTGTTACTCACCCGTCCGCCACTCCTCTTTTCAAATGAGTGCAAGCACTCGGTAGAAAAGAAGCGTTCGACTTGCATGTATTAGGCACGCCGCCAGCGTTCGTCCTGAGCCAGGATCAAACTCTCATAATAAAAGTTGAACACGATCTTGCGATCGTTAAGCTCATTTGTTTGCTAGCATATTGCTTCGCTTGTTAAAAATTGTTGTTTGTTTTTACCGTTGTAAAAACAACCTACACATTTGGTTCGTCTTACTTTGTTCAGTTTTCAAAGGTCTACTGTGTTACCTCGCAGCAACTTTTATATCATATCAAATCTGAGATTCGATGTCAACACTTTTTTAAAAAAGTTTCAAAGTTTTTTCTGCTTGCCGTTATCGTTTGTTTCAGCGACAACTTCATTAGTTTATCAGGTTGTTTGTTATTTGTCAACAACTTTCTTCCTGATTTTTCAACTTTTTTCGAAAGTTGAAATGTTATTCTATTTTCGTCGTTTGGCGTATTTCATCAGTGCCTTGCGACAAGATATAATATAACAATTTTTTTCTCATTGGTCAACTGTTTTCTTGAAAAAAATTTAATTCTTTTTTCATGCTTTTTTCTCCCTACTAACGATCTTTCGCTTTTATCGTCTACTAAAGATTATCTATCTATTATTTGTCCGAATAACCTTATAATTCCGATCGATTCTATTGATAATATGAAAAAAGTTCGAATTTAATCCCGTCAAAACTTTTTCCATTTCCGACATGTGTAAAATTATTATCTCTATAAAACTGTACTAACTTAGAATTACTAGCCAAACAGTCCAGTCGTAACTCAGATACTGCTTCTGTAAACTCACTTTTTAATGCATTTAGTAATTCTTTGCCATACCCTTTTCCTCTATACCTAGGATGGATAATGACACGATGAAGATAGTAAACACTTTCGTTAAACTCTTGATCTTTCCATAATCGTTCATCCCATGCAGTTGGTTTTCTCCAAGCAGCTGCCATTCCGATCAATTCATTACTATTATAGAAGAAAAATACTTCTCCATTTTTTACAGCCTTGGCTATTTCATATTTATCTTCTCCATCTAAGACATCTGACCATTGTGAGCTACCAATGCTGTTTAACCATTCTGCGGTTTCTTTTAGTAATGTCATAGCCGTTTGAGTTTCTTCTATTGTAGCTTTTCTTAATAACATAATCATTCTCCTACTCTTGATTATATAAAAAAAGCAAGAGAAAAATCTCTTACTTCTTCCGTATGTATCTTACTTTTTTTAAAACATCGGTACGCCTTCAATTTCATAAGAAGCTAATAAGTTTTTTAATTCAGATGGTTTTTCCCATACATATTCATTATTTATAGTAGGAACTACATCTTCCTCGTTCATTTCAAATACAAACAAAGGCATATTTTCAGCGACCGTATGTGCGTTTGTTAATTCGACTAAACTAATTGAAGTAACATCCAATTGAACTTCTTCTTTGAAAAGTTGCAGCATACTTGCTAAGCCTGTCATCTCTTCAGAAACTTTGGTTGTGACAAATCCCATTGAATCACCCATTGGACGGACAAGAAACTTCTTTGAACCATCATTTAGATTCAACATAATAGTACCAGCGACTTTTTTGTTAGACAAAACATCCACCTCAATTAATTTTTGTTTTCATAAACTAGGAAAATTGTACCATATTTTCTGAAAAAAAACAGAATTATTTCTCAAGCAATTTATCCATTGCTTCTTCAGTCCAAATTGGTAACTCTTTTGCTAAGCTCTCAAACCCAATTTTCTTATTTTTATTCGTGAAATATTTTTTTCGTCGATGGTTTGGCTGTTGTACTTGGCTTTCTAATGTTCTCAAAGATAAACTAATTTTTTTTGAGTATTCGTCAATATCAATGATTTGAACACTCACTTTTTGTCCAACAGTTAGCAAGCTATGAATGTTTTTTGTATATCCGGCTTGTACTTCTGACACATGAATCAGCCCTTGAACAGTCTCACTCAAAGAAACAAATGCTCCATAAGGTTGTAAACCCGTAATTGTTCCTTCAAGCACCATTCCTATTTTGTATTCCATATTACTATCTCCTATCACAATTATCATCAGTTGATTATCTCATTTAAAATGATATCATGTTCTATTCAATTGTGCATGACTTTATTTCTACTATAATATTATTAGCGCTTTGTATTCATATTTTGTTGAAACTCTATTATACTATAGATACATCGAAAATTAACGAAAAAATGATTTTTAGAAGAAAGGAAGAGTTTCATGGTAGAATTTGATACAGTTCATAATCGACGCGATACAAATTGCGTAAAATGGGATGCCATAAAAGATACTTATGGAGAGGATGATCTATTGCCTCTATGGATAGCTGACATGGATTTCAAAGCAAATCCAGCTGTAATAGAAGCATTAAAAAACGTAGTAGATCAAGGAATTTTGGGGTATTCACCAGCTCCTGCTTCATTATATGAAGCTATTCAAGAATGGCAAAAGCGCCAGCACAATTTTTCCATTAGTAAGGATTCCATTCTTTTTAATAGTGGTGTTGTTCCAAGCCTTTCGATCGCTATCCAAGCTTATACTGAACCAGGTGACGCTATTTTAATTCACGATCCAGTGTATTATCCATTTTCAAAAGTTGTCGAACAAAACCATCGAAAATTAATTCGTAGTGCTTTATTGATTGAACAAGATCATTTTGTGATGGATTTGGATGAAATGGAAAAGCAAATCATTAATGAAAATGTCCGTTTATTTATATTATGTAATCCTCATAATCCTGGTGGACGTGTATGGACTAAGGATGAATTAAACGCTTTGGGCAATTTGTGTGCCAAACATGATGTACTTGTTATTAGCGATGAAATCCACCAAGATTTAATTTTTGCTCCACACGTTTTTACTACATTTACTAATGTAGACCCAAGTTTTAGTGATTTTTCAATTACTTTAACAGCAGCTACAAAGACGTTTAACTTAGCTGGAATCAAAAATTCAATGATCTTTATAGAAAATCCTGACTTACGTAAAAAATTTGTCGAAGTTCAAGAGCGCAACGCCCAAAATGAAATCAATATATTCGGCTACGTCGGAACAGAAGCTGCCTATAAGCATGGGGATGAGTGGCTAAAAGAATTGTTAGCTTACTTGAAAGAAAATATTGACCTAGTTTCTGCTTTTTTAAAAACAGAAATGCCTCAAGTCAAAATGATGCGTCCAGAAGGAACATACCTAATTTGGCTAGACTTTTCTGCTTATGGACTAACAGATGAGCAATTGCAAGATCAACTTGTCCATAAAGGAAAAGTTGTACTAAATGCTGGAATTACGTTTGGTCCTCATGGTACACAACATATGCGCTTAAACGTTGCTTGTCCAAAAGAAACTCTGCTGGAGGGGCTAAATAGAATAAAGCGGACTTTTGAGTAATTAAAAAGTGAAGCATCGACCATTTAGGGTTATGCTTCACTTTTTTATTTTCTTTACTATTTTACTCGTTAATTTCTACTTTATCGATTACAACATCAAAAGTCGGACGGTCTTGCGAATCTCTTTGAACTCCGCCGATTTCATCAACTACATCCATGCCTTCTACAACATGACCAAAAACAGTGTGACGGAAATCTAACCAAGGTGTTCCTCCTGCTTTATATGCTTCAATCACTTCAGCCGGGAATCCAGCTCCTTCTAATTGCCCCATCATGTTGGCTGGCACATTTTGATTATTGACAATAAAGAATTGACTGCCATTTGTATTAGGTCCAGCATTGGCCATAGATAAAGCACCACGCAAATTGAAAACGTCTTTAGAAAATTCATCTTCAAACTTTTCTCCGTAAATACTTTCTCCACCCATCCCTGTTCCAGTTGGGTCTCCACCTTGAATCATGAAATCTGGGATTACACGGTGAAAAATCACCCCATCATAGTAGCCTTTTTTCGCTAATTGAACGAAGTTTTCAACCGTTTTCGGTGCTTGCTCTGGGAAAAGTTGAACCGTAATATCTCCTCGATTCGTTTTTATAACAGCTTTTGGTCCTTTAACATTTGCTAAATCTAATTGTGGAAACTCTGACATATTTATTTCCTCCTACATTATTATTACTTACTTATCATATCATAACGAACTTTACTTGAAAATTCCATTATCTTTGATAATCTTTTAAGAGAACCTTTTATTCACAAAGTTCCACTTGCTTTTTTTCGTTACAAGTGATATTTTGTGAAAAACGATATACTAATTTTTTCAGTTCATCCTAACTGATGAACACTTTTTATAATAGAAACTGGAGGAGTTTTTGATGTCCGATTCAAAAAATATTTATGATCTAACAATCGTTGGCGCAGGTCCTGTTGGTCTTTTCGCCGCTTTTTATGCAGGAATTCGTAAGGCTAAAACAAAAATCATTGATAGTTTGCCGCAATTAGGTGGACAATTGTCTACGCTTTATCCTGA
This sequence comes from Enterococcus sp. 4G2_DIV0659, assembly GCF_002140715.2. NCBI lineage: Bacteria > Bacillati > Bacillota > Bacilli > Lactobacillales > Enterococcaceae > Enterococcus > Candidatus Enterococcus mansonii. The sequence continues at coordinate 931,969 of NZ_NGLE02000001.1, forward strand.
AAAATATATTTATGATGTTCCTGGATTTCCAGCAATTAAAGCCAGTGAACTGATTGAAAATTTAGAAAAACAAATCGCTCCTTTTGCTCATGACACATGCTTAGAAGAAGAAGTCAGAAATCTAGTTCAAGAAGATGGCTACTTGAGAATTGAAACTTCAAAAGGGGTTCATTATTCTAAAGCGGTTATCTTTGCCATTGGGAATGGTTCTTTCCAGCCTAGACGTTTAACAATCGATGGAGCAGCTGAGCTTGAAGGAAACCATGTTCATTATTATGTTACAGATATGAACAAATTTTCTGGAAAAAAAGTGGCCATTGCCGGCGGAGGAGATTCTGCGATTGATTGGGCTTTGATGTTAGAGCCGATTGCAGAACAAGTATCAATCATTCATCGTCGTCCAGAATTCCGTGGTCACGAACATAGTGTGGATAACTTAAAAAAATCTGAGGTTTCAATCTATACACCTTATGTTATTGATCAATTGCTAGTAGAAGACGATTCTTTTAAAGGAATTCAATTAAAAGAAACTAAAGCGGATAACTTTGAGCAACTTGACTTAGACTCTTTAATCATCAACTACGGCTTTACTTCATCTTTAGGTCACTTAAAAGATTGGGGTTTAAATGTTAGCCGCAATGCAATTGAAGTAAATTCAGATATGTCGACAAACATTCCAGGTGTTTATGCTGTAGGCGATATTTGTAACTATGATGGAAAAGTAAAATTGATTGCTACTGGATTCGGTGAAGCACCTACTGCTGTAAATAATGCACTGCATTTTATCAAACCTGATACAAGAACACAGCCAATGCACAGTACAAGTTTGTTTGAAGGTAAAGAAGCAAAAATGCTTTAAGATAAAACATATAATTAAATAGATACTGTACTTCACCTACATCTCCGTAGGTAACCAGGAAAAAAGTGAGCTACGATATTGAATTAAAAACCGCACAACGGATTGTGCGGTTTTTAATTCAATCAATACGAAAAATGATGTAGCAATGTAGATTATTATCTACTATAAACCCATTTCTTCTTGCCAAAGTAAAATAGCTTTCTTTATATTTTTTACTAATTCTTCTGGTGTGTCACCAGTAATTCTCTCTCCTTCAAAAAGAACAAAAAATGTTTGTGCACAAAGAACACACTCATTCATACATGAATAGGTGACTACATCGCTGTTTTCATCAATAAATGAGTCATTCAGTAAGCTCTCGCCACCTTTAGCTAGATTTTGTTCACAACATTCTATTAGTGGATTCATTTATCCTTCTCCTTGCTTTTTACTCTGAAAATAGTATACCATTGATGTAATCGAAGTTTAAAAATGATGCATTGGAGGTTTTTAATTTGGTCATTCAAGGAGAAACATTAGAAAATAAGGCGCGTCAATTACTAAAAGAACGAGGCGTTGAAATAGAGGATTTAGCTGAGTTGGTTTTATTTTTACAAAAACCCTATATTGCTGATTTGGATATGGCAGTGTGTATCGAAAATATTGACAGTGTCTTGTCTAAACGTGAAGTACACAATACAATCATCACTGGAATCCAATTAGATATTCTGGCTGAGGAAAAAAAATTGCTCCATCCGTTACAGGAGATTTTAGAAGAAGATGAAGGTCTTTATGGAATCGATGAAATTCTAGCACTATCGATCGTTAATGTATATGGATCAATTGGTTTTACAAATTATGGGTATATCGATAAAGTAAAACCAGGTATTCTAGCTAAACTAAATTCCCATGACGGACCCCAAGTTCATACTTTTTTAGATGACATCGTCGGAGCAATTGCCGCTGCTGCAGCTAGTCGCTTAGCTCATTCACAGCCTGATAAAAGTACTATTACACAATAAAATAAAAAAAGAGCAATGTGCTGTTACCTACCTACCTTTAAAGGGAAAATACACAGATTCTTGCTCTTCTTTTTATTTTTCATAGCTTTTCAATTGCTTCAATAGTAATTCTTCTATTATAATAAGTTTAAAGTATACGACAAAATCGATACTTGTGTTTAAAGCTACCACTATAGGTAACAAGAGTTTTTTTCTGATAATAATGAGCATATTTTTTCAGTTGTGATTTTCTTCCCCAATAAATAAATCAAGGACCTATAGTGGTGAGCTTTATTCAAATCCCCTAAAATACCAAAGGATACTTAAAACAAGAGATAGAAGTAAAAAAATAAAAAAACGGTACCAGAATTCCTTCCAATACCGTTGTATCATTCAATAAGCAAACGCTGGCATGTTCATTATCCCGTGTATTTTTAGGGGTAGATATTTTCCTAAAAATTGAGTACAATGAATCATGTCAGTGCTTTTACATTGACGAGGGCAACTTGATTGGTCAGTGTCTGCTGACTTATCAGGGCTTCGTAGTTTGGCGGCCACCAAACTGTGAAGTGCCTTTTTATTTTATTATTTTCACTTCTATCATGTACTCATTGTACAAGAAGAATCGATGGTTCGTCAATGATGATTATTCTTTATTTTTTCATCAAAAATCAGTATTTTCTCTCCAATTCCTACTAATAATAATGAATACAACTAGTTATTCGTTATTTTTTTATTATTAGAAATAAATATTATCTCAATAATATTTGTTGTAAATTCCTTAATCAAGTCAGTAAATGGATCATCTGTTTGTCGAAACAGTCATTTTCACTGCTTGTAATGCATCAAAATGCTGAATAGTGTAAACCGCTGATCCTTTTTGCCAAAGTACTGAATTGTTTTGATAGCTATTACTAGGAGTTGTCGTCAATGTAATTTGTCCCACATTTTTTGGTGCTGGCAACATTGCTTGTTCTAAATAAGCCACAACCTCTTTAGCTAAAGGTTCAGCTTTTTCTCCTTCGATATTAGAGGCGCGAACAACTAGACTCCAATTTCCTTCTTGCCAAGATAAATAGCTGGACCCTGCTGCTCCTTGTTGATAACCTGTGATTCCATAACCTAGATCGATTTTACTTCCACCATTATCAATAATTTGCCCTACTGCATTTGCTGCAGCTTCATTCGAACTGTATGTTTTTTTCTCAAAAGAGGCAATTGGCTGTAAGTTATTTACCGCATTGTCGTTGACAGAAATCGGACCATTTTCAGCATAATATAAAATTCTGAAATTCTCTTGATCAGCTGTCCTCGTAGTTGCTGCACTTAAGTATTCAGCCGTTTGACTGGTCAATATTGCTTGCGGCAATCTATCATTTGGAAAAGCTGCATTCAGTTCATTTAAAACCATCTCTGCTTGATTGGCTGGTGAGTTGTTCTCCGATTTTACGGCTGTTTGGCTTTGACTCGTTTTGGTTTCTGATGATGAGGATGCTTTTATCGAACTAGAAGTAGCGCTTGATTTTGTCTTACTTTCACTTGTTGAATCTTTGGTTTGGCTACTTTTAGCGGATTCCTTAGTCGAATCTGTTTGTTTTTCTGTTTTCCCACTTCCCCCACAAGCGACTAAAAATAGTCCTGTTAACAGTACTAATGAATAGATCAGTTTCTTTTTCATCTTTTTCCCCTCCAGTATCATTCTACTCTTTCAGTTTATCATCAAATAAGAGAATACTCACTTTATATGATCTTTTCCGCATAGCTAGTTAATCAAGTCTCTTGCGTTCTTGTTAGAGAGTACTTATTTACAATGAAATTTAGTAAAATACGTGTTCGTTTTATGAAGGGAAAATTATAAAAAAAGAGGAGAACGAGACAAAAGTGTTCATCTCCTTCGGATTTTGGGTGTACGAGATATAACTTGCAGAGTTAATTCCCATACACCTTAAATCGTTATTACTCAAACAGGTAGCTCGCATAATTTACTTCTTCTGGTTCATAGTTTTCCAAAGGAATGTCTAAAGGTATCTTTTTTAATTCTTCTCTGTCAACTAAAATTAATTTTTGTTCTGTTAAAACCTCTATTAGTTCTGTATACTTTTTTTCCAACGTCTTATTTTTAAATTCTGTTAAATCGACTATATCTAGTGTTATACCTTCTTCTGGTCTTTGATATTGTGCTTTTCTAATCGTAAAAAATGGACTTATTGCTGATATCTTTAACCCAATATATTCTATATAACCACGTTTCATAACTTCATTCTTTGCTTCTAGTGTAAAAAAAGGTTTTGACAATTTAATGTCTTCCATAAACATATAAGAAAAGCACCGAGTATAATCAAAACTGCCTGACGGTTTAAACACAATTCCCTCCATATTATTTAATAAGTGTTCATCCCATTCATCACTATACACATATTTTCTAAGGACATATCCATACTCCCCTTCTTTCAAACTTCTATTTACAAAATTAATTGCCCGTTCTGCATTATTCATTTCATCATCCTTTTATTTATTTTTTCAAAATTTCAAAGCTTAATTCAATATTTATCTCTAACTCTTTAAAACATCTTAGAGAGCCTCTATGAGAGGTTAATAAAAACATAAAGAAGAGGTAGAAAGTTTTTACACTTCCTACCTTAAGTCGTTATTACTCAAACAGGTAACTCGCATAATTTACTTCTTCTGGTTCATAGTTTTCTAAAGGAATATCTAAAGGTATCTTTTTTAATTCTTCTCTGTCAACCAAAATCAGTTTTTGTTCTGTTAATACTTCTATTAGTTCTGTATATTTTTTTTCTAACTTTTTATTTTTAAATTCTGTTAAATCGACTATATCAAAAGTTATACCTTCTTTAGGGTTTTGGTACTGAGCTTTTTTAATGGTAAAAAATGGACTTATTGCCGATATTTGTAAACTAATAAATTCTATATAGCCACGTTCCATTATTTCTTTAGTCGATTTATCTGAAAAGAATGAATTTTTTAATTCAATATCTTCCATAAACATATATGAAAAACATCTAGTATAATCAAAACCACCTGATGGCTCGAACACAATTCCTTCCATGTTTTTTAATAAGTGTTCATCCCATTCGTCGCTATATACATATTTTCTTAGAACGTAGCCATAATCTCCTTCGTTCAGACTCCTACTTACAAAATTAATAGCTTCATCATTTGCGTTCATTAAATTTCCTCCTTACTTCTATAGGTATGTCAGGATAGCCATGTATATTTCCTTTTTCATCAATATGAACCTTTATTTTTTTAGTCTCACCATCGCTACCAACTACTTCATCTGAATCATATTCTTTAACCGTTACCTCTCTATTGGGTACCCATCTTCCTTTTTGCCAAGCTTCTTGCGTATCTGCTACACCATTTCCACCATCAATCCAAGTTGATTTATCTTCTTTTGATTGTTTATTGTTTCTATGGCCTTCTTGATGTTTTCCTTGTTTACCTGCATCTACTGGAGGAGCACCTTCAACTTCTCCAGTAACTAATCCTTGTTGTGGTAATAAATCTTCCGGATTAACCGCTCTTACACGTTTACTTGCCTGAACATTTCTCGCAGAATTTATTGCTTCTACAGCAGATTTACCGACTTTTACTGTTCCAATCCCTTTTCTAATTATATCAATACCTTTACCTACTTTGCCAATGTTTCCTAATATCCCTCCCAAAGCAGGTGAAAAGGGTATTTCATTTCTCATTACTTTTACTTCTTCAACTTTATATTGATCTTTACCTAGATAATCTTTGCATTTTTCTAGTTGATTATAGAGATTAGAGTGATCATTTGGCGAAACAATTTTACCATCTTTCATCAGGTACCATGTTTTTTTGGTTCCCAGAGCACTACAAATAAATGTTTTTGATTTTTGTCATCATAAATCATCTACTATAGTTGTTCATAAAAAGAGTATAAAAAAAGAGAACAATCACTACAATTGTCCCTCTTAGCTAATAGTTTATAATTTTATAAGTTCTCAAATTATTTAATTTGTTATACATTTAGGGTGGATTTTATTAATTGTTATCTGCTCTTTTTCAAAACATATACTATTAATATTTACTTCTTAATCATAAAACTACCATTATTCAAACAGAAAGCTTAATCAATTCATTTCTTTAATCTCTACTCTTTCCGCTAACACCCATCCATTCAATCCATAAGAAGAAGATAATACTTGATAGGTCATGTGTTTTTTTCTTATTTCTTTTTCTAACTCTTCTAATGAATTATATCTCATTGGCCATACATTTTTTTTCCCTTGAATCAATAATTCTTTATTTTCAATAAAAAATTTATCTAAAGCTCTTTCTTCTAGGTCTAAAATAATACTATAAGGCATTTCATCATAAAATTTGTAACATATAAAGTTATGGAATATAATTTGTTTTTCTTTCTCATCATCAGATATATTAATAACTATATCCTTATTTTCAAAATTCACAAAATAGCTTTTTATTTCATAGTCATGTACCATATTCATTATTACCATTCTCCTTTTTGTCTTGGTATTTTTTTATTCCAATCCCATTTATGTCTATGGGGGAATTCATGCGTTCCATCGTCAGGGTGATTGTAGTCTATATCTTCAATCGGTAAACCATCTGGTCCATAGTACCTTCTTTGTTTTACTGAACCATCATCATTTAATAAGTCCGCGGATGAGTTTGGTTCGCCCTCTTTATCCAAATTTCTTTTCTCCGAGCCAAAGATTTTATGTTTTTTAGCAGGTTCTCATTTTTCACAACTTTTATCTAATTCAGCTGTCTCATCTATCGCATTGATGGTAGGTGCATTGTTTATTTTATCCAAAATAGATTGTCCGACTTTAAATGTGAAACATAAAAAAAGAAGTAGGAATTTTCTACAATTCCTACTTCAATTTGTTATTATTCAAACAGGTAACTCGCATAATTTACTTCTTCTGGTTCATAGTTTTCCAAAGGAATATCTAAAGGTATCTTTTTTAATTCTTCTCTGTCAACTAAAATTAATTTTTGTTCTGTTAAAACCTCTATTAGTTCTGTATACTTTTTTTCTAACTTCTTATTTTTAAATTCTGTTAAATCGATTATATCTAGCGTTATACCTTCTTTAGGGTTTTGATACTGTGCTTTTTCAATTATAAAAAATGGACTTATTGCTGAGATTTGTAAATTTATGAACTCTATATAACCACGTTTCATAACTTCATTCTTTGCCTCTAATGTAAAAAATGGTTTTGATAATTGGATATCTTCCATAAAATAGTAAGAAAAGCACCGGCTATATTCAAAACTTGTCATAGATTTGAATATAATTCCCTCCATATTATTTAATAAGTGTTCATCCCATTCATCACTATACATATATTTTCTTAGGACATATCCATAGTCCCCTTCTTTCAAACTTCTATTTACAAAATTAATCGCTCTTTCATTCGCCTCCATTAAGTTTCCTCCTTACTTCTTTAGGTATTTTAGGATAGCCATGTATATTACCTTTTCCGTCTATATGGACTACAATTTCAGTTGTGACTCCATCACTACCAACTACTTTATCTGACTCATATTCTTTAACAGTTCCCTCTCTCCCCCTTACCCAATCTCCTTTTTCCCAAGCTTCTTGAGTATCCGCTACACCATTTTCTCCATCAATCCATGTTGATTTATCTTCTGTTGACTGTTCATTATTTCTATGGCCTTCTTGATGTTTCCCTTGTTTACCAGCATCAACTGGAGGAGCACCTTCGACTTCACCTGTAACTAATCCTTGTTGTGGTAATAAATCTTCCGGATTAACCGCTCTTACACGTTTACTTGCCTGAACATTTCTAGCAGAATTTATTGCTTCTACAGCAGATTTACCGACTTTTACTGTTCCAATTCCTTTTCTAATTATATCAATACCTTTACCTACTTTGCCAATGTTTCCTAATATCCCTCCCAAAGCAGGTGAAAAGGGCATTTCATTTCTCATTACTTTTACTTCTTCAACTTTATATTGGTCTTTGCCTAGATAATCTTTGCATTTTTCTAGTTGATTATAGAGATTAGGATGAGCTTTTGGCGAAATAATTTTACCATCTTTCATCAGATACCATATTTTTTTGGTTCCCAGAGCACTACAAATAATCGTATAGCCATCTAAGCTTGAAATAGCTTGTTTCGCTAATCGATTTTTCTTTTCTTGTTGCATTTTTTCTCGTTGTTGCCAGCGTGCATTAATAGGACTTGCCCATGTCATATTTAATCGACCAATGTCAAAGGTTCCTGAAGCGGCATTCCATGCCTTACAATCTTTAACTTGAGCTAATCCATTATTAAACTCTTGCTGACAGGCTTCATATTCTGCGAAAATATTGGCTGAACGAGCATTATACGCATGGAATTTCTCAAGCTGCTCCCTTTTTTTGGAAATAACATCACAGGCATTCATATATCGACGTTCTAAATCCGGTCGCATTGTTTTAGCTGTGTGCATTTGTCTTTCTAACTCTCGTTTTAACTGCTCAAATCGCTCTATCTGGCTTTGAATTTGGTCTTCATCTGTGTCTATGCTGCTGACCATGCCTTGATATTCGCTTAACAAACGTTTGTGCGCCCGCTCGAGAGCTTCCCCTGTTAAAATCGCAGATTGGCAAAGCGGCGTGTACACTGTACTAAAATAAAGTTTAGCTGAATCATAGGCTTTTCCAGAAAGTGGCGCAGATAAAAATTGTGAAGTACTGCTTTGCAAAGAAGAAATAGCTTGTTTTGCTTGACTATTCATTCTGGAAGCTTCATTTCCTTGTTGCTGTATCTCTCCTACATAAAATTTTAACCCCATCCTATTTCTCCTTTTTTTCCATTCGCTCTTTTCTTTGTTGAATATATAATTCTTCCTCTTTATCAATCAGTTGTTTTCTAGTATTTTTCAGTTCATCTTCTTGTTCTTCCAATTGCCGTTGTGCTTTCTTTGCTAAAGAGAAACTTTCTTCTCCTCTACTTTTAAAATATTGACGTTCTTCTGGTGGGCTTGTTTCCACTATTTCTTCATAAAGTCTTTTTTCTTCTTGTTGTAGGTAGAAAAACTCTTGTTGTTGCTGTTCAACAGAACAAATCTCTTGCCTCAGCATATCTTGTTCAGCTTGTACTTGACGAATTTTAGATTGATAATCTATCTCCATTATTTAAACCAACTTCCTAATGAATTAGATTGAAACTGTTGAGAAGCTTGTTGGTCAATCGTGTCAAAGTCCTTTGCAACAGAATGAATAGCGTTACCAGCTGAAACAATACTTGTAGATAGCTGTTTTAATCCTTTTCCATAATTAACTGTGGACGTTTTTGCTATTTCATTTCCAGCAACATTGGTTCTTGATGCCACACTCGTAGAGGCATTGATACTATTTAATGCACTGGCTGATTTGCTGAATGAAGCAGATATACTACCAGCAACAGTTGTACTACTTTTAACACCCATTCTTTTATTCCTCCTTAGTTTTATAAATAGACTTATTGTCTTACTTACTATCTAATTATAACAATTTATATGTTTTTACGTTCTATTTTTTTATCATTTTTCACAAATTTTTATATCTTAGTTGGAATAATTATCTATCAACCCACCAAAGGTATCTATACGAAATTTTTTCTCGCCATTATAATATAGATACTTAGAGACACTTACACGCGATCAAACAAAAAGCTATGAGTAATATGTTAAATAACATTTTTTTTAAATTTCCATATTTACCAGTTTTTAGTAAGTAGACATTTTTAGAATACAAAAAAAAGAGAATGCGCACCACATCTTCGAAACGTCCTAAAACGCCGATGTAATACCATTCTCGTGGGTTTGGCACCCAATGGGTCGTAAGGGGCTCGAACCCATGACCCGCTGATTAAGAGTCAGCTGCTCTACCAACTGAGCTAACGACCCAAATACTTACTACATAAATATTGTAGCACTAGAAAGTTGATTATTCAAGAGCTAAGAAAAGTTGCAACGAAATAAATCAAGCAATCATTTATCTCGTTACAACTCTTCTATTATTTATTCCCAGATTCCTTTTTGACAGGGCATGTAGTATGACAATCGTCACAACTTTTCCCCTTTTTAACTTGAGAATACACAACATACCCAGCACTTCCAAAAATCAACACTGCTAAAATGATTGTCATCATGTACTTACCCTCTTTCTAGCGTTGCCATCGTAACAACGGGTTCTTCTGGTACTTTTGGTTTCCTAACTAAGTAATAACCCAAGAAAATGACGAAGAACGCTGCAATAAATACCCCTACACCGACTTGACCATTCTCAAAAATAACATGTCCAAATTGGTAGATAATAAAACTAACCACATACGCTAAGCCGCACTGATAGCCAATTGCTCCCCATGTCCATTTCCAATCCCCCATCTCTCTACGAATCGCACCAATCGCTGCAAAGCATGGAGCACATAATAAATTAAAAACTAAAAATGAATACGCAGCAACAGGTGTAAACGCACCTTGTAAAGCTGACCAAACTTCTACGCCATCTTCAGATACCTCGCCTAGATGCCCAAATAAAATGCCAAATGTACCAATCACATTTTCTTTCGCAACTAGCCCAGTGATTGTTGCAACCGCGCCTTGCCATGTTCCCCAACCAAGTGGAGCAAATAAGGGAGCGATTCCTTTTCCTAAAAAGGCAAGTATACTCTGATCTGCTTCTGCTTCTTGCAAGGTAAAGGTATACGTGGATGTAAACCAAATAATAATGCTCATCACAAAAATAATTGTTCCTGCTTTTTTTACAAAGGACTTACTACGATCATACGCATGACGGACAACACCACGTAATTGCGGCATATGATAAGCTGGCAACTCCATAATAAAGGGGGCTGGATCTCCTGAAAATGAACGTGTCTTCTTTAATGCAATCCCTGATAGCACAATCGCTGCAATCCCGATAAAATAAGCGGAAGGTGAAACCCAACTACTTTGCGGAAAGAAGGCTCCTGCAATTAAAGCAATAATCGGTAATTTAGCCGAACAAGGCATAAATGTGGTAACCATAATTGTCATCTTACGGTCTTTTTCATTTTCAATCGTACGACTGGCCATCACGCCAGGTACTTCACAACCTGTTGCAATCAACATTGGAATAAAGGATTTTCCTGATAAGCCGAATTTTCTAAATAAGCGGTCCATCACAAAAGCAATTCTTGCCATATAACCGCAATCCTCTAGAAATCCTAAACACAAGAACAACACGGCCAATTGAGGTAAAAAACCTAATACAGCTCCAACACCCGCAATGATGCCATCTAAGATTAAACTTTGCATCCAAGGTGCCACCCACCAACTCTCAAGCAAACTTGCAACTGTCGTCGGTACAATATCACCGAATAGTTCATCATTAATCCAGTCTGTCCCCATCGTACCGACAGTTTGAATCGCTAAATAATAAACAAACCACATAATCATCGCAAAAATCGGCAGAGCCAGCCAACGATTTGTAACAACTCGATCGATTTTATCACTCGTACTAAAGGTGATTTCATTTTTTTCAATAGCACAAAGAGCTGTTAAGCGCGTAATAAACTCATACCGTTCATTAATTACAATCGCTTCACTATCATCGTCAAAAATTTTCTCCGTGATATTAATAATTTCTTCAATCTCTTTTTCTTGTAATGTGCTTAGTTTCAGTTCTTCTTGAACTCTAGTATCCCGTTCAAATAATTTGATACTATACCAGCGCGCTTGCTTTTCAAGTACACTATTCCCTAGAACATCGATGATTTCATTCAGTGCCGCTTCTAATCGATTATCATAGGTTGGATAGTTAAACTCTGGCGGAAACACTTCTGGTGCATTCACAGCTTTTTTGACCAATTCATCCAACCCTCGATTTTTCAAAGCACTTATGCCTAATACATCCACACCTAAGCCATAAGAAAGTTTATCAATATTGATTTTCTTGCCCGTTTTATCTAAAATATCCATCATGTTCAAGCCAATGACAACAGGAATCCCTGTTTCCATTAATTGAGTAGTTAAATACAGATTTCGTTCTAAATTTGTCGCATCAACAATATTTACGATGACATCTGGGCTACCGCTAAGCAGATAATCTCTCGCAACAACTTCTTCTGGTGTGTATGGTGAAAGAGAATAAATGCCTGGTAAATCTTGAATCGTCAATTGTTTGTTTGTTTTCAGCTTTCCTTCTTTTCGTTCAACAGTGACTCCCGGCCAATTTCCTACATATTGATTTGCACCCGTCAGTGCATTGAATGCCGTTGTTTTCCCACTATTTGGATTTCCTGTCAGAGCAATATGCTGTTCTTTCATCCTTATCCTTCTTTCTGTACCAAAACTAGTTCCGCTTCATTCTTTCTCAACGTCAATTCATACCCACGGAGATTAATCTCAATTGGATCACCTAAAGGCGCCATTTTCCTAACAAAAAGATCCACCCCTTTTGTTAAGCCCATATCCATCAAACGTCTTTTGACCGCTCCTTGTCCATGAATGCCAACAACACGCGCTTTTTCGCCTACTGTTAATTGATCTAAAGACAACCAATTTTCTTCATTTATACTTTTTTCTACTATTGTAATTTGATTCAGTACAGATCGATTAATTGCGATTCTACTATTATGTAAAAGTACAATACCGTTCTCACTGGAATAATTGAGCAACACAACGTTTCCTCCTGGCACAAGACCAAGATTATTTAAATGTTTCTTCGCAAAACCTTCTGCCTGGATCTCTTCAATCGTATAAACCTTGTTTAACTTTGCTTGTGCCAATGTCAACATATGTTATCCTCCTACTTTTTATTCTTTTTTTGATAATTATAAATAATATATATTTTGTGAAAAAGTTTCATTCATCCCAGAAATGATATTGATAATCGTTCTCATTTAGTATACCCTTTTATGCTACTTAAATCAACGTTCTTTCTACCTATAGTAAGAAAATAATTTGACTTATAATTAGGAACTTTTTCTAGTGTGTTCTTTTATAATCGAACACTATATCTTGTGTTTTATGGATTAAAAATTCCAACCTAAAATTTAATAAATTTCTTTTTTAAACACAAAAATGGCAATAAAAGTCGCTCAAATCTAGAGAATACGTGCTTTCATATTTCTTTCAAAAACACAAAACATGGTATTCGAACAAAAAACAACCACAATATATAGTGCCTAAGTGTTGACTTTTTCTCTGATAGATTTATACTAGTGAAGTAAACTAATTGAGGGGGAATAAAAAATGAACGTAAAAATCTTTTCTAAAAATAATTGTATCCAATGTAAAATGGCAAAACGCTTTTTAAGCGAGAATAATATAGCATTTGAAGAAGTAAATATCGATATCCAACCAGACGCAATCGATTGGTTAAAAGAACAAGGATTCCAAAGTGTTCCGGTTATCACTTCTGATGCTACAACAGTTGTAGGCTTCCGTCCTGATCAATTAAAACAATTGGCTAGCTAAGATGAAACTTGTCTATTTTACAGTCACTGGACAAACCAGACGCTTCATTAAAAAATTGGATTTGGCAGCTTACGAAATTGAGCCTGCGAATCCTTTTTTTGAGATAAATGAGCCCTTTGTCCTCATCGTTCCTACTTACGACCAGGAAATAACTGAAGTAGTGAACGATTTTCTTGATTATAAAAGCAATCGTGAGCACCTTCAAGGTGTTGCAGGCGGTGGCAATCGCAACTTTGCGGAATTATTTGTATATACAGCCAAAGATATTGCACGTGATTACAGTGTCCCTATGCTTTTTGCTTTTGAGTTTAGCGGTACGGATGAAGATGTAGAATCCTTTAAGAAAGTAGTGAATGAACTTGAGTCTAAAAGAAATTAAAGATGTTAGCTATTTTAAACTGAATAATGAGATCAATCGTCCTGTGGATGGACAAATCCCTTTGCATAAAGACAAAGAAGCGCTAGAAGCATTTTTCAAAGAAAATGTTCTTCCAAATACGCGCACGTTTAATACTATAGAAGAAAAAATCAATTACTTGATCGACAATGATTATTTAGAAACAGCATTTATTGAAAAATATTCTATGGCTTTTATTGAACAATTATATACATTTCTTGATGAACAGCATTTTGAATTTAAATCATTTATGGCAGCTTACAAGTTTTATTCACAATATGCACTTAAAAATAATGCAGGAACTGAATACTTAGAAAGCTATGAAGATCGTGTTGCATTTAACGCATTATATTTTGCTGATGGTAATGAAGAACTTGCAATGATTTTAGCAGACGAAATGATTCATCAACGCTATCAACCAGCCACTCCTTCTTTCTTAAATGCAGGACGTAAACGCCGTGGTGAACTTGTTTCTTGTTTCTTGATCCAAGTAACAGACGATATGAACAGCATTGGTCGTTCGATCAACTCGGCTTTACAATTATCACGTATTGGCGGCGGTGTGGGTATCACATTAGCAAACTTACGTGAGGCAGGCGCACCTATCAAAGGATACGAAGGCGCTGCTAGTGGCGTGGTTCCTGTTATGAAATTATTCGAAGATAGCTTTAGCTATTCTAATCAATTGGGTCAACGTCAGGGTGCTGGAGTTGTTTACCTAAACGTTTTCCATCCAGATATCGAAATGTTCCTTTCAACAAAAAAGGAAAATGCGGATGAAAAAGTTCGTGTGAAGACTCTTTCTTTAGGTATCGTTGTTCCTGATAAATTTTATGAATTAGCTCGTAAAAATGAAGATATGTACTTATTCAGTCCTTATAGTGTAGAACGTGAATATGGTGTGCCATTCTCTTACGTTGATATCACAAAAGAGTATGATAATCTAGTTGCGAATCCAAAAATTCGCAAACGTAAAATCAAAGCCCGCGATTTAGAAAATGAAATTTCTAAATTACAACAAGAATCTGGTTACCCATATATCATTAATATCGACACCGCAAATAGAAGCAATCCTGCTTATGGCAAAATTATCATGAGTAATTTATGTTCAGAAATCTTACAAGTTCAGACTCCGTCTGTTTTAAATGGCAAACAAGAATATGAAACACTTGGTACAGATATCAGTTGTAACTTAGGTTCAACAAATATTGTTAATTTGATGGACAGCCCTGATTTTGGTAAATCTGTTCGTGCAATGACACGTGCGTTGACTTTTGTAACTGACGCTTCAGATATTGATGTAGTTCCTTCTATTCAAAACGGAAATAGATTAAGTCATACCATTGGACTTGGTGCGATGGGATTACACACCTTCTTTGCTAAAAATCACATGGAATACGGCTCTAAAGATTCCTTAGACTTTACAAATGTCTACTTTACATTATTGAACTACTGGACATTAGTAGAAAGCAACAACATTGCTAGAGAATACAATAAATCCTTCCATAATTTTGAAAAATCAGATTATGCGAATGGTTCATATTTTGATAAATATATTGATGGGGATTTCTCTCCAAAATCCGATAAGGTCAAAGAAATCTTTAAAGATATCTTTGTGCCGACTGCTGAAGACTGGGCTAACTTGCGTGATGCTGTGAAAAAAGATGGCTTATATCATCAAAATCGTTTAGCTGTAGCTCCTAATGGTTCAATTTCTTATATCAATGATACAAGTGCCAGCATTCATCCAATTACTCGTATGATTGAAGAACGCCAAGAGAAAAAAATCGGTAAAATTTATTACCCTGCTCCTTATCTAGCAAATGATACGATTCCATACTACACTTCTGCGTATGATATGGATATGCGTAAAGTCATCGATGTTTACGCAACTGCACAACAACATATCGATCAAGGCATGAGTTTAACATTGTTTATGCGTTCTGAAATTCCAGAAGGTTTATATGAATGGAAAGATTCACCAAAACAAACAACACGTGATTTAAACATTTTACGTCACTACGCTTTCCATAAAGGTGTTAAATCAATTTACTATGTAAGAACATTTACAGATGATGCAGAAGAAATTGGTAGTAACCAATGTGAAAGTTGTGTAATCTAGAATAGTTGAACAACAAGAAAAAACAACTTCTCTATTATTTACTGTATTCTAATGCGAAGGTACCAAGGAGGAAAATACATGGCAACATATTATGAGGCAATCAACTGGAACGCCATTGAAGATGTGATTGATAAATCAACGTGGGAAAAGCTAACAGAGCAATTTTGGCTAGATACTCGTATTCCTTTATCTAATGATTTAGATGACTGGAGAACTCTTTCAGACCTAGAAAAAACAACTGTAGGTTACGTTTTTGGTGGTTTGACATTACTGGACACCGTTCAATCCGAAAGCGGTATGGAACAACTAAGAAATGACGTTAGAACGCCACATGAAGAAGCTGTTTTAAATAATATCCAATTTATGGAATCCGTTCACGCAAAGAGCTATTCATCTATTTTCAGTACATTAAATACAAAAAAAGAAATTGATGATATTTTCGAATGGACAAATACCAATGTCTATCTACAAACAAAAGCAGAAAAGATCAATGAAATTTACAAAAATGGCTCTCCTTTAGAAAAGAAAGTTGCCAGTGTGTTCTTAGAAACATTTTTATTCTACTCAGGTTTTTATACCCCTCTTTACTATTTAGGCAATAACAAACTAGCCAATGTAGCGGAAATCATTAAATTAATTATTCGTGATGAGTCTGTTCATGGAACATACATTGGTTACAAGTTCCAATTAGGGTACAATGAATTGCCTGAAGCAGAGCAAAATGAAATGAAAGATTGGATGTATAACCTTCTTTATGAATTATATGAAAATGAAGAACGTTACACAGAGGAATTATATGATGAATTAGGCTGGACAGAAGAAGTGAAAACCTTCTTACGTTACAATGCAAATAAAGCTTTGATGAATTTGGGAATGGATCCATTATTTGCAGATACAGCTAACGATGTAAACCCAATCGTTATGAATGGTATTTCCACTGGCACAAGTAATCATGATTTCTTCTCACAAGTTGGTAATGGTTATCTATTAGGAACTGTAGAAGCAATGAAAGATGATGATTATTTGATCGGGATGGACTAACATACTCCTTTAATCAAAAAAAGAAAGAACAATGCAGATTCACTTCTGACTTGTTCTTTCTTTTTTATACTCGTTTAGACCTCAGAACTTTGATCTTGCTCTTTACGCATGACAAAGATTTTAGAGATATTAATGACTAATATCTTAACCACTGCATACACAGGGATACAAATCAACATCCCAATAATCCCAGCGACGCTACCGGATGCAATCAACACTAAAATAATCGTCAACGGATGAATATTCATAGATTTCCCCATTAATAATGGCTTAACCAAGTTTCCATCTAATTGTTGAATCACTAAAATAGAAATCGCCATATAAAGTGCTTGCCAAGGTGAAATAAACAACCCAACCAAAATCGCAGGAACAGCACCAATGAATGGCCCTGCATAAGGAATGATATTCGTTAAGCCACAAAAAACAGCTAACAATAAACTATAAGGTTGTTTAAAAATCGTCATCGCAATAAAACTTAAAATACCAATGATTAATGCATCTAAAACCGTACTGCTAATGTATGCGGATAATGTTTGATTCATTTCTTTCACCGTCTCACGCAGTTCACTACGTACGCTTTTAGGGAAAAAATGGGATGCTGCATCTAAAAACTTATGTCCATCTTTAAACATAAAGAACAATATAAACGGTACTGTAAAAAGTAAAATGAAAAATTTCATTAAAATACCAACAATTTTGGAAAGACTACTCGTCACACCAACAATTGCAAAATTCAAGATATTACTAATAGTAATATTCGCCTTATCAAGCTGCTCTTGTACATTGAAGCTCTTGAATTCTTCCAGGTTCCCTAATTCTTTCAGCCATTTATTCATTTTTTCCGCATACGTGGGAATCGACTGACTGAGTTCCAACGATTGATTGACTAGTTGTGGAACAACATTCATGATCACTAAGGTTATCAAAATCACTAAAATAATAAAGGTTAACAGAAATCCACCAATTCTTGGTACACCACGCTTTTCCATAAAAGCGACAATCGGTTCAAACATATAATACAAAAATCCAGCAATTAATAACGGCATAAATACCGCGGAGATCATTCCCAAAACTGGACTAAAGATATTAGGCATTTTCAATAAAAAGAATACACCAATAATTGTAAGGACAATTTCCACTGTCCAAAATAGTAACTTTGATTGCTTAAAAAGAGAACCCATGAAAAACCTCCCAGATATGATACTTCTATTCTATCATTCTATACTCTTATAAAAAAACACTTTTTTCATTTTTAATAACATTTTATAAAAGAGTAGGACTGGTGCGTAACTCTATAAGCCACATAAAATCAAAATAAATATTTTTTTACCAACTTCATATCAATAAACTTTCTTATATTTTTAAGTATTATAGTGAGACTTTCTGAATAACAAATGATTTCTTTTTGTCCTTGTTTTTATCTTACATCTACACATTAACCAAACGTAGTTTAGTGATATTTTTGTATATCGATAAATCTTCAATTACCTCAGCGTAAGTCATTCCTTTTGGTAGATCAATTGTATAGATATTTGTATAGATTTGTGCATCATCAACCACAATCACATTAAAATTAACATCGTCAATTTCAATTTTATGCTCTTCAAAATACCGATTAATAAATTCCTTCGTCTCTTGTTTGTGTATATAGCGAATTTCTAATTTTTTCGTTGTTGGTACATGAATAACTTTTCGCACTAATGTCAACGCAATAAATACACCAATAAAACTAGTAATCGCAATAGCATAATACCCCATGCCAATAGCAATTCCTAAGCCTGCCACAGCCCAAAGTGAAGCTGCAGTCGTTAGTCCTGTAACTGACTGTTTCGTTACAATAATCGTTCCTGCTCCTAAAAAACCAATGCCGCTAACGACTTGAGCGATTAAACGAGCTTGATCCGACCGAATGACTCCAGCTAACTCAGGATGATTTGTTGCATCTTGCAAAGCATTTGCAGCAATTTCAACTTGAATCAACGCAATTATCGTTGCCCCCATACAAACAAGAATATGCGTCCGCATTCCTGCCGGACGATTTTTGTATTGCCGTTCAAAACCAATGACTCCACCAATCAACATGGCCAAACACAATCGAATAATAATTTCAGGAATGGTTAAATTTAAATCCATTATACTCTTACCTCCCCCCGCTTTTCTATTTTATTATAGCACTAAACTGCACAAGTGGTTCCTATAAAAAAAGTGTGATCGAAGTATAATACTTCGATCACAACCATCATATTTTTTATAATTTACTTGCAGCTGCTGCATCTAGAATGACAACAACATCTGGATGATTTTGTAGAGCACTTGCTGGTAAATCAACTGAAACAGGTCCGTCGATCATGCCTTTAATCGCATCTGCTTTCGCTTCACCATAAGCCAATAAAATCATTTTTTTACCTTTCATGATTGATCCAATTCCCATTGAAACAGCTCTTGTTGGAACATCTTCTACTTTTTCAAAATTACGTTTATTGGCATTGATTGTAGATTCAGTTAATTCAACTACATGGGTTAAACTATCTAAAGGTGTTCCTGGTTCATTAAAACCAATATGTCCATTTTGACCAATACCTAAAATTTGAATATCAATTGGATGACTATCGATAATACTTTCATAGTGTTTGCATTCTGCTTCTAAATCTTCTGCTTTTCCATTAGGTACATACGTATCTTTAAATGGTTTTTTATTGAAAAGTTGGTCATTCATAAAGTAGCGGTAACTTTGATCATCATCTCCACCTAAGCCAACATACTCATCCAAGTTTACAGAAGTCATATCTGTAAAATCTAAATCACTTTCAGTCATTTCTTTATATAAAGTTTCTGGTGTACTTCCTGTAGCAAGACCTAAAACTTTGGCACCATTGTCCATACCTTCTTTAATCAATTCAAATGCTTTTTTTCCGCCCTCTTCAGCGTTAGCTACTTTAATAATTTTCATTAGAAAATTGCTCCTTTACGTCCATATTTGGTATAGTCCAATTATAACACCAGAAAAAAAAGATTTCTAGTCTAAATAGACAGAAAATCAAAAAAACTTCTATTCTTGATTAAGAATAGAAGTTTTGAATTTAATAACCATCACTTGCATATTGATTTTCGTTTGTCACAGCGTTTGGATCAGTGTAACCACCATTCGTCTCTACACTTTGATCATACCCGTAACTTGTAGAAGTCTCACCATAGCCATAATTATCACTAGCACCAACATAATTGTTATAGTTTGTTGTATCTTTTGCTTGCATCTCTTCATTTTTGGCTAGGCCTAATTGTGCACGCAATTTGGTCTGCACATCGTATAATTTCGTTGGGTCTAATATTTGATAGTAGATACCACCGATTTCAGTACCTTCACCTTCTAATTGTAATGAATCAATATCTTTAAAAGCTGGCATATATTTCTTCTGAATGTCGACCATATTATCCCAAGTTAAGTCAGTTTTCACATTATCTTTTACAGCATCTAGAATTTTTCTATATTTTGATACGCCATCTAAACTGATGACTTTATTTACAATTTTTTCAACAACTTCTCTTTGACGTCGTTGACGACCAATATCACCTTCTGGATCTTCTTTACGCATACGAGCGTAGGCCAATCCAGTTGTGCCGTCTAACTTGATTTTACCCGCTGGAACAACGATACCATCTAAAGTAAACTCACCAATCGTATTATCCACTTCAATACCGCCAACAGCATCAATCAAATCTTTCATACCTTTCATATTGATCGATACGTAGTTATCAATTGGAATATCCAATAATTCCGAAACGGTATCAATAGCCATTTTGGCTCCACCGAATGCATAAGCGTGATTCAGTTTATCTTCTGTATTATTATCGACAATTTCCGTTAAAATATCCCGATCTAAACTAATCATAGTCGATTTTTTTTCTTTCGGATTAATCGTAACAACCATTGTCGTGTCAGAACGCCCTTGCTCTGTACGACCTAAGTCTCCTGTATCAATCCCCATCAGTAAAACAGAGAACGGCTCTTGTGCATCGATATTTACGACTTTATCTCTTCTTTTAGATGTCCGATCAATGGACTCATAAACACCTTTTACTGTATAACTTGCATCGGAATACATTTTAATTCCGTATGCACAAAACCCTGCAACCGAAACAAGAACTAATCCTAAAACGGTTAATATTGTTTTTTTCCATAGATTCATAAGACACTTCCTCATTTTTTGCAAGAATAATTCATGATGTCTATTTTCTCACAATTTGAAACATGCCGCAACATTTTTGAGGAATTGGCATGATATCTTAATGTATTTGTAAAATAGTAGAAGTAAAAGTGATATTAATCTCTTCCAAATAAATCTCTTGTATAAACTTTTTCTTTAACATCACTCAATTCATCTTCAAAACGATTTGAAATGATTAGATTAGACATCTCCTTGAACTCTGCAAGACTCTTAATAACTTTTGAATGATAAAAAGTATCATCATCTAATGTTGGTTCAAATACAATAACCTCTATTCCTTTTGCTTTTAATCGTTTCATTATTCCCTGAATAGATGAATATCTAAAATTATCAGAATTAGCTTTCATAGTCAGCCTAAAAATACCTACAACCTTAGGACTTTTTGCTAAAATTTGTTCTGCAATAAAATCTTTTCGTGTAGTGTTTGCATCTACGATTGCCTCTATAATATTATTAGGGACCTTATCATAATTTGCTCTTAGTTGTTTAGTGTCTTTTGGAAGACAATAACCTCCATAGCCAAATGAAGGATTATTATAATGCGCTCCAATTCGTGGATCTAAACCTACTCCTTCAATAATCTGCTTAGTGTCCAACCCTCGTACTTCAGCATATGTATCTAATTCGTTAAAATATGCGACTCTTAAAGCTAAATAGGTATTAGAAAATAGTTTTATAGCCTCTGCTTCAGTAGAATGAGTCAAAAGAATAGGACTATTTTTTTCAGCAGAATTTTCTAGAAACATATTTGCAATTTCTTGCGCTCTTTCAGAACACTCTCCTACAACAATTCTAGAAGGATAAAGATTGTCATAGAGTGCTTTTCCTTCGCGAAGAAACTCTGGTGAAAAAATAATATTTTCCGTGCTATATTTTTTCTTTAATGATTCTGTATACCCGACAGGAACCGTTGACTTGATTATAAAGCAAGCATCTGGCTTTATTGCTAATGCTTTTTCTATGACTGATTCAACAGTTGTCGTGTCAAAATAATTTTTCTTTACATCGTAATCTGTTGGTGTTGCAATGATTAAGTAGTCACCGAATAGTACAGTATCTTTAAAATCTTTTGTAAATTTAAGACTTAGATCAGATCGTTTTAGAAAATCATGAATTTCTTGATCTTCCAAAGGTGAAACTTGATTATTAAGCATATCAATTTTTTCAGTAACAATATCGTATGCTAAGACATCTTCTTTTTGTGATAACAATAAAGCATTTGCTAAACCAACATAACCTAAACCAACAACTGAAATTCTCATACCTTTTTTTCTCCTTTTGAAATAATTTGTTCAATCACTTTTGCTGTATATTGAGGTGTAGCATTGTAGTATATTTTCTTAATTTCATCAAAATTCAATCTATCGAAATTTCGTATACTAAACTCATGAAGTTGTCTTACTTGTACTTTCAAATCAGCATTTTGATTAATGCATATAGATTGTTTATATTTAGATAATATTTCAATAACAGGATCTTCTTTTTTTCTATAAAAATGGACTATAGGCTTACCTGTACTAATGTATTCAAATACTTTACTTGGCGTTTGGCTAATATCCATATTCCCTATTGAACACAAAATATCAGCATCCACATATCGTTGTCTGAGCTCCTCTAATGGAATGGAAGTTGATACATGAATATTATCACTAAATTTCTTTTTTATATTTTTTAAAGCAGATATCATATCGCCATTACCATAAAAGTTAAATTTTATATTAGAATACTGACTATTATACGCCATTAACACTCGTGCTACCCCATCTATAGGCCTCATATTACTACTAACATTTCCAGCAAAAATAACAGATATCAGTTCATTTTTAGGTATTTTCCTTTTAATTTTAACAAATACAGGGACTAAAGTCGGGACTTGTACATAATTCTTTGAAAATAAGCTACTATCAATGGAATCAAAATAGTTTTTCCAATCCAGCGATGATATGACGCTGTTACAATATTTAAAAGAACTCAGCTCTAATCTTTGATTAATTTTATACTTAAACTTCTTGTTAACTTTATTTCGATGTCGTGTATTGCTAGCTGCAAACTTATCAAATAAAAATGGAATAACCTGAATATTTGCTAATTTTGAAAATTCAATTGCTGCAATAATACTTTCAAATGGAAAACACACAGGTATAATATAATCAATTCTATTTAACTCATTTATTTTCTTTAAGCTATTGAAAAATTCATTTGTCAACCTCTTATCAATAGAATCTACAGAAAAAATGTCTCTTAAATATTTTTTTGTTTGGATATACTTTAACCTTACTTTATTTTTTGAATTTATTCGTTCCTGTCTCTCTGCAGTCAAGCATCTAAAGATTGTAACTTCTTGTATTGTCTCTATTTGAATTTGATTACAGTCAGTCATTTGACATAAAATTGTAATATTATACTTATTTTTTAACACTTCTACTACATTAGAAACACACACACCATTAGCAGTCGGCTTTGGAAGATAATCATTAACTATAAATACCATATGCTTTTTCATCTCATTTTCCTAACCTGATAAGATATTTTTAGCAACAGATAAGGCATAACATAGAATATTCCCGCACTAAACTCGTTTGCCATCTTCTTTGGTAATTTTTGCCAAATAGCATAATTAAATGAACATAATTTATATGCAAAATAAACAATCTTGGGTAAATCTGGATGCTTTTTCATTTCATCATTTTTTTGGGCAGCCAAAATTCTTGATTTGCTCATTAATTGAACGCTCGGTCTCAATCCAGCATTATTTCCTCTAATTCTAAATTTTGTTAAAACCAAAGGAATAGACATCATCTGATTTTCTTTAGATAGTTCTCTATAGAAAAAATTATCTTGACCATATCGTTGATTTTCTGGAAAAGAAATTATGTGTTTATTTTTTTCATCAATTAAAACATCTCTTTTAACCATGACACAAGAGGTTTGAACTTTAAATGAAATAAATGTATCTATATATGTATCCAAAGCATAGTTTGATGTATCAATAAGTTTTTCTGCCCCGTTTTCATAAAAATATACATAAGAATGTTGCGACCATTTAAAACCAGATTCAATCATGTGCGAATATTGAATAGTAAGTTTTTCATCCGTCCATAAATCATCTGAATCTAAAAATGCTATATAATCTCCAATAGAAGCCTTAATCCCATAGTTCCTTGCTGACGCAGGGCCTCCATTTTCTTTATTTATAATTTTCAAAGGAAACTTAAATACCTCTTCAGCCAAAATTTTTTCAATATCATCCTGTGATCCATCATTCACTACAATCACTTCAAAGTCATTAAATGTTTGACGGTTCACACTATAGAGCGCTTCTACTAGCCACTCTGGATGATCATAGTATGGAATAACAACTGAAACTTTAACCCTATTTTTTTCTTTCATAAACTACACCTTTCCCAAGTTCTATTATTGGATTAACTTTTAATACACCTGTAAAAATAAAATACAAGCTTAAACCAAATCCAATTTGGATAATATTAGACATCATTGAATTAGATAAATTCAAATAACTAGTCAAAAAAACAATCCCGAGCATCATAAGCATGCCACAAAAAAAATATTTAAAAATTAACAAATACTCAAAAGTAAAAGACTCTTTTTTTACAAACGAATATAATCTAGAAACTGTAACAAAAAATTCAGATAATATTGTAGCCAACACTGCTGAATAAATTCCCAAAGAATGAATTGTGATAACATTAAGCAATACACTTATCATAGCTCCTATTATAACTGAGGTATTATATTCTTTTATGTTTCCTGTTGGAAGTAAATACTGTCGTGATATAGCCATTCCTAACGGTACTACAACAATTAAAGGAGAAAAAATGGGTATTAATTTATTTAAAAAAATAAAATCAGTACCGAAAAACCAAGGAACCAATGTTTGGCAAATAGAAATCAAACCAAACATCGCAGCAATTGAAAAAAATAACTGTATATGAATTGCTTTTTTTATTATAATTAGCATATGTTTTTTATTCTCTTTCGCAGAAAGATAACTCATTTTAGGTAATAATACTGTATCAAGAGTTGTGATTAATAAAATAATCATAGTATTTATTGTTTGAGCATTAGAATAAAATGCCACATTATCATTATCTGTAAATATTCCTAGAATTGTTTTGTTAAGATTAGTGTACAACAATACTGCTACTTGAGGTATAAAGTATCCCAACGACCTTCTTAAATGAAATAACATACTTGAAAAGCTAGGTTTGATAAAAACAACTTTCTTTATTATAAAAAACCAAACAGCATATTGAGACATTAACAATCCAGATGCTTGAATTAAGATATAAATCAAAACATCACCTGACGAGTTAATAAATTTTACTATGGCCACTAATGTAAGTATCTGAAAAAATACACTAATTAATGTAACCCTTTTAAAATCCTCTATCCCCATAAAAAACCAAGATATATCGAATAACACAGATAAAATGGATAAACCTTGTGCATAATAAAGTAATCTATCATTTGAAAAAGACGAAAAATATAAATATGCTGTAAGTAATGAAATAGTTACAATTGCTTTTAATAACACCAAATCCCAAAAAACCTTTGACTTATCTATCATTGAATCTCTAGCTTGCGCAATTTCTCGATTTCCATATAAAGTAATTCCAAGACCAGAAGCTATTATTACATATTGCGCAATAGAGTTGGTATAATTGTACACGCCCACTCCAGAAGGACCTAAAGCTTTCGAAACAATTGGAACTGTAACTACAGGAATAGCAATTTTGGCAAGTTGAAAAATCAATTGATAAAATAAGTTACTTAGGGCCTTTCTCATGAACTTCTATCCCTTTCAATTATTCTGTTTAGTTGTGCTAAATTTTTTGGCTCGTAGAACCATGACAAATTATTATCCCACCAGTTACTTTCCAATATTTTCTTTATTGTAGAATCATCAAATCGATAACCGATTACTCTTGCTGGAACACCTCCAACTATTGAGTAAGGGGACACATCTTTCGTTACTAGAGCTCCAGCAGCAATTATTGCTCCTGTCCCTATTGTCACACCTTCCAATAGTTTTGCATGGCTACCGATCCAAACATCATTCTCAATAACCACACTATACTTTTTTTCAATAAGTTTGTTTTCTGAAAAAAGATTTTCATCCACAAATGTAATACCAGATTGTTTTTTTACTGAAAAAAAAGCTGGATGCGTCGAAAAAAAAGTATTAACTGGATGTGTGCCATAAATTACTTCTACATTATTTCCTAAAGAACAGAATTTTTGAACTTTTACTCTGTTAAGAATGCAATTATTACCACAATAACTAGCAATTCCAATTTCTGAGTAACTAATAGAAGTATTCATTCCAATAGAATTATACCCTTCAAATGCTGCAGTCCAAAAATCAACATTTTTCTTGATTAAAATATTTTTAGTTTTCTTCAATTTCCTTTTTTGAATAAATAGAATAATTTTTTTCGATATTTTCATCATTTCACCGTCTTATTTTATCTATGACTTTTTGGATTACCATATTTCTTAATATTGAAAATTTCAATTTCCCAAAATAATAAGTTGCTTTTTGATAAGTTAACATATATTCTTTCTCTTTATTTTTTTGTATATTTTTAAGATCATATAATTTTAAATATTTTCCTGTTACATCATACTCGATATTTAACTCATGCGGTTTTAACTCTAGTCCATAACATTTAATTATTTTATAATCCAACTTTTTCGAACTTAAAAGATAGCTTGACCTATGTTCTCTTTTTTCACCATACAAATCTACCTCAATATCACTATATTCTGTTTGTTTAAAATACGATTTTAAATTTACTGACTCAAAAAAAGCATCATATCTTTGTAAAATTCCAATTTCATTTAATTTAAACACTTTGGGAGTATCTGAAAATTCTAGTTCTACTTGAAAGCTGCTATCCTTAAACTTTGCATGTGTTCCTAAATCACCAAAATTTGTTGATAAAGATGTATATGGATATACAAAATATTTTTTTTCCATTATACAAAAATAGATATGATATTTTAACCATGAACTGTCGGGCCATTTTGATAAATGCTTAGGAATTACTTTGTTCTCAAAAGAAATATCCTTGTTTTTAGAGTACCATTCAAAAAAATTTTTCCACTGTCTTTCCGTCCAAATTTGCCCCCATGACATAGCATACTGTAATAAATAAACATCTGAATTATTTTTCAACGGAATGAACGGTAAGTTATTTTCTATGTTTTTTTTATGAGAGTATAAAGAAAAACCAGCAATCAACTCATTATCGCCATATTTTTCAATAACTTGAATAGCATATTCAAAATAATTCTTTGATACAAATAAATCATCCTCAAAAACACAAATATTTCCATATTTACTTGTCAATTGCCCGCAGAATAGAACATGTTCACGTAAACCCAAGTTTTTCTTATGAACTATGATCTCTTTATTGCCAAACCCCCAATTAAATTTTTTGGCTATGTCTATTACATTTGAATCATTACTCTTATCAATACTTATTACTAAATTAGCTTCTCTATCATAATAAGCTTGAGATAAAGAAAAAAGTAGTCGCTCTAAAGACTCCCCTCTATTATAAGCAATTACTACTATAGTTAACTTCAAAAAATCACCTTTTATTTTTTATTTTTTTTGCTAAAATAATTAAAACTCCTATTATAACAAAACTTTTAAACTGCTGAAATTCAAACCGATATTCTGTTGATATAAGCATCAACGCAAAATAAACAATTAAAGAAAATGAAAAATAGTTTCTATTTTTCATGTGAAAATTCCATATAATTCCTGCAATAACTCCCAGTAGTATACCGCATATAACTACTCCTAATACGCCGCCGTCTAAATATCCATTAAATACTCCTGTGTAAAATGCATTAAAGTAAATGCCATTTCCCACAAGAATAGGTTCTTTCGTGAGTTCACTAATAATTGTATTAGAAGAACCACTTGAAAAACCTAAAAAAGATAAGATAAAATTAAAGAATTCATCTATGCCAGAAAAGAAAGCACGTCCAAAAAAATTGTTAACAAATATAGATCTATTATTTATAAAATAATCTAATGCCCTAAAAGGTGCTGTAAAATAAAGCATTGCTTGAGTAAAAGATTCATTGATAATAGAAAATAAATCATCTACATTATTTAATTCCGATGATGTTCGAGAAAAACCTATTAATACCATAAACAATAACAATATCAGTACCAAAACTAAAGAAAATATAATTTTTTTTCTAGATTTTTTATTTTTGGAACTCTTTTTGATGATTAAAGGTAGAAAGAAAAATGTACTAAACACAAAAAATACAGCATTGAATAAACCAAATCTTCCTAAGCCAATAAGTGAAAATACGAGTAATGATATTATCGAGATTACAATGTATTTATCTATTTTATAGGTCATAACACCCTTTACTATAGCCAATAATCCCATCAATTCAACAAATGATGATATAAAATAATTATAAAACAATAATTCAGAACCAGAATTAAACAAATAACCAACTTGGTATCGCACTATTCTTAATTGATATATTGGAATCTGACTTTTAATTTGATTATATTTGAATAAGTAAAACAATAATACAATCAATATAAGTATTTGAAATACTAAAACAATTTTACTAAATCTAAAATTTCTAAAATATTCTTGGCTTTCATCACATTCATTTTATACTTGAAGCTACTTTTTGATACTAATAAAAATCCAACACTTACCATAGTTACAAATGTATAAATTAACATATAAGTTTCTTTAGTTACATCAAATAACATTGGTGACAAATATTTAGAAATCACAATCATTATTAACCAAAAAACACCAAATATAGTTATTAAGTTTCTAATAGTTCCAGTTTTTACAGATACAGCTGACATAAAAGAAATTAATAAACAAGCAAATAGTACAAACATTTATTTATACCTCTATTTATTCCAAATTTTAAAATTTACATAGTCTGTATACGATAAAATAATTCGTACCACCTTTTCTGAAACGTTTGGCATACTGTAGTCAGACACACAATGTAGTGTATTAGTTTCTTGTGTTTCTAAAATTGATAATCCTTGTAAAATGCGCTCTTTCTTTAAACCAACCATCATAACTGATGCTTCCTCCATCGCTTCTGGTCTTTCATGTGCTTGCCGTATATTTAATGCTTTAAAACCTAAAATTGATGATTCTTCACTGATTGTACCGCTATCGCTTAATACAGCTTTAGCTTCAATTTGCAGCTTATTATAATCATTGAATCCCATTGGTTTCATCGTTTGCACTAACTTATGGAATTTTATACCTTTTTCTTCAATTTTTTTCATCGTTCTAGGATGAGTGCTGACAATGATAGGGAGTTGATATATCTCAGCAATTGCATTTAAACTTTCCACTAAATTCGTAAAATTTTTATCTGAGTTAACATTCTCTTCTCTATGAGCTGAAACCACAAAAAATCCATTCGTTTTTAAGTTCAGTTTTTTCAAGATAGAAGACTTCTCAATATCGGTTTTTCTTGAATTCAAGACTTCAAACATAGGGCTTCCCGTTTTAATAATTCGATCAGCCGGCAGACCTTCTCTAAGCAAATATTCCCTAGCAATATCACTATATGTCAAATTAATATCTGCTGTATGATCCACAATTTTACGGTTGGTTTCTTCTGGAACACGCTGATCAAAGCATCTATTCCCAGCTTCCATGTGAAAAATTGGAATATGGCGTCGTTTAGCTGCAATTGCGCACAAGCAACTGTTTGTATCCCCTAGTACCAGAAATGCATCTGGTTTTACTTCTTCCAAAATTGGATCAATTTTTATTAAAATATTCCCCACTGTTTCAATAGCTGTACCAACAGCTGCATTAAGAAAATAATCTGGCTTTTTTAACTTGAAATCTTCGAAAAAAACCTCATTTAATTCGTAATCATAATTTTGTCCAGTATGAACTAAAACATGATCAATAGCTTCTGAATCGTCTAATTTGTTAATCACAGCAGAAAGTCGAATTATTTCAGGTCGTGTTCCTACAACTGTCATAACTTTTAATTTTTTCATCTTAAACCTCCATAAAATACGTATCTGGATTTTCAGGATCAAATGGTTCATTAACCCACATTAACGTGACCATGTCCGTTGTTCCAAGATTTTCAATATTATGTGTATAACCCACAGGAATATCTACAACTTCTAATTTTTCACCTTTAACAAAATATTCGATGATTTCAGTTGAATAAATATCTCTAAAACGAATGACACCTTCACCACTAACAACAAGAAATTTTTCATTTTTTGTATGGTGCCAATGATTGCCTTTAATAATCCCAGGTTTGGAAATATTAACTGATACTTGTCCGCGTTCTTTTGTACGCAATATTTCCGTGAATGAACCACGATTATCTATATTCATTTTCAATTCGTAAGAAAAATCTTCTTCAGGTAAAAAACTCAAATATGTACTATATAAGTTTTTTTCAAGGTTACTACCCATATTAGCAATTGCCAAGGTGTCACGACTTTCTCTAAATGACGTAATTAATTCTGCTAAACTTCCTAATGTAATTGTATCCACTTTAGGTACATAATAAAAATTATCTTCGCCTGTAACTTTTCTATCTAGACATTTAATTAATTCCTCAACAACGTCATCAATATAAACTAATTCCAATATTCTTTTTGGATCATTTATCTGTATTGGTAGTTTGCGAGCTATTTTATAACAAAAAGTAGCTACAACCGTATTGTAGTTTGGTTTAGACCATTTACCATATAAGTTTGGAAAACGATAGATATAAACTTTGGCACCTGTTTCCTCACTATATTGCAACAAAGCATCCTCACCAGCTTTTTTACTTTTTCCATAGCTATTGTCCAAGCTAGCTTGAATAGAAGACGATATCACGATTGGGCACATATTGTTATTCTCTTTTAATTTATTTAATAAAAGCGTTGTAAACCCAAAATTTCCTTCCATAAATTCTTCGTCATTTTTAGGTCGATTGATTCCAGCCAAATGAAAAACAAATTCAGCTTGCTTACAATATTCATCTAATAAGGATATTTCTGTTTCACGATCAAAAGACATAATTTCACTGTATCCTTGATTTTTGAGTTCTGAAATTAGATTTTTTCCTACAAATCCCCCTGAACCTGTAACTAAAATTTTCATACTTAAATCCACGCTTCCAATTCTTTACGTACATATTCTAATTCTAAAAGTTTTTCCTTGATTTCTGCTACAGTTAGCCGCTGCGTATTATCAGAATTATACTCATTTTGATTAGAAAGTTCTTTATTTCCTTCATCAAAATATTTATCATAGTTCAAATCTCTAGTATCTGCAGGTACTTTATAAAAGTCTCCCATATCTTCTGCTACTAAATATTCTTCTTTCGTTAACAATGTTTCATACTTCTTTTCCCCATGTCTTGTGCCAATAATCTTAATTTCATTTTGACTATTAAATAGTTCATTAATAGCCTGTGCTAAATCCCCGACAGTAGAAGCTGGCGATTTCTGTACCATAATATCTCCTGCCTTTGCATTTTGAAAGGCAAAAACAACTAACTCAACAGCTTCCTCAAGGCTCATCAAAAATCTAGTCATTGTAGGATCAGTTATTGTCAAAGGTTTCCCTGACTTTATTTGCTCTATAAATAAAGGAATTACCGACCCCCTTGATGCCATGACATTCCCATAACGTGTTCCGCAAATCAGTGTTTTTTCTGACGGTATATTTCTAGATTTAGCAACAAATACTTTCTCCATCATTGCTTTAGATATGCCCATAGCATTTATTGGATACGCAGCTTTGTCTGTGGATAAACAAATTACTTTTTCTACACCAACTTCTATTGCAGCAGTTAAAACATTATCTGTTCCAATAATATTTGTTTTTACAGCTTCAATTGGGAAAAATTCACATGAAGGTACTTGTTTTAATGCAGCCGCATGAAAAACATAATCAACACCGTACATTGCCGGCTTCACGCTATTGATATCACGAACATCTCCAATATAGAATTTAATTTTGTCATTATTATATTTTTTACGCATGTCGTCTTGTTTCTTTTCATCACGTGAAAATATTCTAATTTCCTTAATATCAGAATCTAGAAATCTCTTCATAACGGCATTTCCAAATGATCCTGTACCACCAGTTATCAATAACACCTTTTCTTTAAACATTTTTTCACTCCTTAATTAAAAATGAGAAATAATTTTTTCATATGTAGACAAAACATCATAATTTTTTTCTAAATACGTAAAACCATTCTCTCCTAATATATTTCTAAAATCTTCATTTTCTAGAGAAAGAATATGCTCTAAAAACATTTCTAAATCACCATTCTTACACCAAAGTCCAAAATGACCATCATTAATAATTTCTTTTAAATCAGTATGAGTATCTGTAGCAGCTAATATTGCTTTTTTTTCATGCATATATCCTAACATTCGCGATGGTATGTTTGGAATTGTAAAACGTGAATCAAGAAATATTAAACCAACATCCGCAATTTTTTCTATCTTTTCATATTGTTTTTTAGGCAATGTTTTTAAAATTTTAACATTAGATAGTTTTTTCTGTTTTATAAACCTATCTATCTTTTTAAATTCTGTACCCGAACCTACAATTAAAAAAAACACATTATCCATTAGATCAACTTGAACTAAAATATCCAATAAAAAATCTAATCCTTGAGGAAGTCCTAAATTACCACCATACAGAAAAAGAATTTTATTTTGAGGTATAGACAATTCACTCTTTAAATCTGAAACTTCTTTTAAACTAAGTATCAGATTATCTTCTTTTTTTACTTCAATTGAGTTGGGATTAATTTCAATGTTCTCAGCATTTAAAAATGGATTATGTGCCAATAAATATTCCAAATTTCCTTTAGACATAGTCCCTATATAATCTGAAATCTTATACAATTTGATTTCTTTACTTCGGAAAAACTTATATACTGGACTTTTAATAGATAACTTCCCTAAATCGATAGCATTTTGAGGAAATATATCTTTTAAAAGCAAATAGCTAGCAGCTCCATCTCTTTTTTTTATAAAAGAAATCACTTTTTCAAAAGTAACTGGTGGGGTAGCATAAATTACTAAATCGAATTTCATTGATGAAAAATATTTTTTTACTGCATTTATATATTGTTGTTCAATTAAAATTGTAGACAAGCCTTTTTCTATAAAATTTGTTTTCTGAATATTGCCAATCCTTACTTTTAAAATCCTACTACAACTATTTAATTCAATCATATGCGTTTGTTGGTTGTTCCTTCGCTCAGTCGGAGATATTATTGAAACATTATGCCCATTGTCAACAAATTTTCTTAACAAATCTGTATAAATACTACTCTGATTTAAATCGTTAAAATCTAACAGTGAAAGAAATAAAATATTCACATTAATTACCTGACTTTCTGCTCATAGATTCTTACTACCTTCAAATTTTTCCATAGTGACATGAGATTTTGAAGAAATATCCTCACGTTGAAAAACTTTTTTCACTGTAAACAATAGTATTTTTAAATCATTCCAAAAGGTGATTTTTTCAATATATAAGCAATCTAATTGAAACTTTTTTTCCCAACTAATTGCATTTCTACCGCTAACTTGAGCTAAGCCAGATATACCTGGGCGAACATCGTGTCTCTTTCTTTGTTCTAAACTATACAATGGTAAATACTCACAAAGTAGTGGTCGTGGACCAATTATGGACATATCACCTTTTAAAACATTCCATAACTCAGGTAATTCGTCCAAACTTGTAGATCTTAGTAAATTTCCAAATTTTGTTACTCTTAATTCATCTGATAATAAATTTCCATATTCATCTTTTTCATTAGTCATTGTTTTAAACTTATACATTAAAAAAATCTTTTCATTCAATCCAGGACGCGCTTGCGCAAATATAACTGGACCACCAATTTTAATTTTGATTAAAATTGCTACTACAACTATTACAGGTGCTAGCGCAATCAAACTTAATAAAGAAAGAACTATGTCTAATAATCTTTTAAAAAAACGCTCATATAATTTTATTTTCCTACTCACAACCTGTCATCACCTTTTTTATGATTCTAACTACTTTAAAAAGATCTTCATCAGTCATTTTTGAATCAGAAGGTAAACATACCCCTGTATTAAAAAGCTCTTCCGAAACTTTTCCACCGATGTAATCATATTTTTTGAAAAATGGTTGTAAGTGCATAGGTTTCCAAATAGGTCTGGTCTCAATATTGTTTTTTTCTAGTTCTTTTATTAAATATCCAGAGCTAAAGTCTTTTAATGTAATTACACTCAACCAAAAATTAGGCTGATTCCAATTATTTTCTGGCATAAAAGAAATTTCGCTACACTCCGACAATTCTTTCCGATAGAAAGCATTGATATATCTCTTTTTCTGAATCCTGTCATCCAATACTTTCAGCTGACCTCTACCAATTCCAGCCAGAACATTACTCATGCGATAATTAAATCCTAGTTCACTATGTTGATAATGTATAGCTTCGTCTCTAGATTGAGTGGCCCAAAATCTAGCCTTTCTTATTCGTTCCTCATCATTAGACACTAACATCCCACCACTTGAAGTAGTTATGATTTTATTACCATTAAATGAATAAATACCATATTTCCCAAAAGTTCCTGTAGCTTTCCCTTTGTATGTTGTTCCCAAAGACTCTGCCGCATCTTCTATTAAAATAACATTATATTCTTCACAAATTGAAATTATTTCATCAAGGCGAGCAGCTAAACCATACAAATGAACTAGTATAACAGCTTTTGCATGAGGATATTTTTCCAAAGCACTTCTTAAATTTTCTGGGTTCATATTCCAGCTATCATAATCACTATCTACAAATACTGGAATAGCCCCTTGATAAATAATTGGGTTAGCACTTGCAGAAAATGTTAATGATTGACATATAACAATATCACCTTCACCAACACCAGCGGCTTTTAAAGCTAAATGTATTGCTGCAGTTCCAGAAGAAAGAGCAGCAGCATTTTTGATGCTAACATACTCAGCCAATTCTTGTTCAAATTTATCCACATTCTTCCCCAACGGAGCAATCCAGTTAGTATCAAAAGCTTCTTTTACATATTTTTCTTCATACCCTTCCTCACTCATATGAGGGGAAGACAACAAAATCCTATGATTCATTTTTTACTTCTCCTATTCTTTTAGCAGGCACTCCAACAACTTTTTCATGTTTGTCAATATTATTTATAACCACGCTGCCTGCTCCAATTATCGCTCCTTCTCCTATAGTAATTCCTTGAATAACTTTAGTCCCCACCCCTAGTTCTGCTTTATTAGAAAGAATAGTGCCACCAGATAAATTAACGGATGGGTAGATAGAATTATACGACCCTATTTCAACATCGTGACCGACAGTGCTTCCAATATTGAACATATTGAAATTTCCCACTTTGATATCGGCCGTAAACGTTGCATTAGTCATTACCACATTGCCGATACCAAGCTCTATATTTATTCCTAATTCTGCTTTTGGATCTATTAAATTTGGGAAACGAATATTACTATTTCGACTTAACCTTTTTATAATTTGCTCTTTAATTTTAGGTTCTGCAATCCCTAAAACAGCATTTACTGGGGAGTTAGCCAATTCAAGTTGATCAATATTCGAAATAACAGGAACATTGCAAACAACTTGACCAATTTTACTATCATCATAAAAACCAACTAGGTTATATTGAGAGAGTCTTTTAATTAAAAAAGCAATCTCTTTCCCATGTCCTCCGGCACCTATAATTACAATATTTTCCATTCTTAACTCCTCATTTGCTTGAGTTATTTGCAAATGCGATAAGATTTCCAACAAGTTTCTCTTTATCATCAGGTAAATTAGAAACAAAGTTTAACACTTCAGAAAAACTAAAACCATTCACACTGCCTATAAATATCTTATCAAATACCTGTTCAGAACTTTTTTCTTTAGTCACCAACAACTCTTCATACAACTTCTCACCAGGCCTAATGCCAGTTTCTACAATGTCAATCTGACCATCTTGATATCCACTTAACCGAATCATATTCCTAGCCAAATCATAAATTTTTACTGGTTCACCCATATCTAAAATAAAAATTTCTCCACCATTTGCCAATGCACCAGCTTGTATAACCAAACGGCTCGCTTCAGGAATCGTCATAAAATAGCGGGTCATCCGAAAATCAGTTACGGTAAGGGGACCCCCTGCTTCGATTTGTTCTTCAAAGACAGGAATCACGCTGCCACGACTGCCTAATACATTACCAAATCGAACAGCACAAAACTTTGTTTTTCCAACTTCATTTAATCCAGTAACAATCATTTCGGCTATACGTTTGGTTGCCCCCATAACATTTGGTGGATTCACAGCCTTATCCGTAGAAATCATCACAAAATTTTCCACACCGTATTTTTTGGCTGCTTCAGCAACATTTTTTGTCCCAAAAATATTATTTTTAACAGCTTCTGTCGGATTTGTTTCCATTAAGGGAACATGCTTATGCGCTGCTGCATGATAAACATTATCCGGTTGATATTGTTCAATAATTTTAAAAATTCTTTTTCTATCTTGAATATCTGCAATAATAGGAACAATTTCGGTATTTTGCGCACAAAAAAGACGTTTTAATTCTTTTTCAATAAGATAAATAGAATTTTCTCCATGTCCTAAGAGTAACAATCTTTTGGGAGCAAACTTCATTAATTGACGACAGATTTCAGATCCTATAGACCCACCAGCACCTGTAACAAGTATAACTTTATCTGTTAACTGATCCGCCAACTGAATCATATCTAACTTAACTTCTTCCCGACCTAATAAATCAACAACATCAATTTTTTTCAATCTGGAAATGGTAATATTTCCAGATGCAACTTCTTCTAAAGCAGGCATAGAATTTATTGGTAGTCCCAACGGTGTAATTACTTCTAAAATTTTTTGTAACTCCTCTGGCTTCAAAGAAGGAATAGCTATAGTAATCATTTGTATTTTATATTTTTCCACAATATCAGGAATTTGATTTGTGGTTCCAAGAACTCGAACGCCAGAAAGATATGTATTCAATTTATCTTTTGCATCATCAATAAAACCAACAACATCAATGTCTCCATTCGTTGTTGAATTAACCAAACTATTCAATAATATTCTACCAGCTTCACCAGCACCAATAATTAACGTTTTTTTTGTATTACTGTTTGGTGAACATTTTTTATTTTGATGTTCAATAAGCAAGCGCCAAGCCAAGCGACTTGAAATGATGAAAAAAGTAACAACTAAATAAGTCAATAAGATAAAACGTCGACTATAGACATCGTCTGTGATCGTTAAAAATAGATAGCTAATCAGAGTCGTCATACTAGTAGCACCAAAAATAGCACTCATTTCACTAACATTTGTGTATCGATTAATCCGTGTAAAAACATTCAAAATAAAACCAAAAACTATATATAAGCAAAACTGTGCAATCGTCGCCTTAATTAAAAAACTGTATGTAATTTTCACATATGGCAATAAGTAAAAATATGAAAATATGTTCGCTAATAGTATAATTAACGAATCTACCAACAGTAACACCAACACCTTTGTTCTTCTTGTCATCCCTTTAACCCACTCTTTCTAAAACAAGCCGAATTTTTTCTTTTTAATCTCCTCAAATTCTGGTCTTCGGACATCATCGCCATTTAAGATATCCTTAGCCATTTGTTGCATCGCCTCAACATGGTCAGATCCCAGGTCTTTAGCAATAGCATCATATGCTTTTTTCATAAAAAAACCACGTTTTTCCACATTGTGAGCATCTGATGCCATCATATATACCATGTTATGAGCCACCATTTGCTTTGCAGTTTTCTCAATTTTATTTCCAAACACACCAACATAGCTTGGAGCCGTTAATTGAGTTAAGACGCCCATTTCCAAAAACGGCAATAGAATATTGGGGTCTTCAATAAATTTCGTATTTCTTTCCGGATGAACAATAATCGGAATATGATTCGTCTTCAATAATTCAAAAAACATCGTTTCTGCGTATGATGGAATTTCATTAGTAGGAAATTCTATCAAGATATAACGATTATTAAGATCTGCAAACAAGATGTCATTATTTTGAATTTGTGTTAGCAGATCACCTCCAATACGTACTTCTTGCCCTTCAAATAACGTAAGTGGAATCTGCCTAGAATCTAACTCTCTTTGAAGAGCAGCAACACAAGAAATCACTTTGGCAGCCGGATTATCGTACTTTCCATTATTATGATGCGGCGTACATAAGATATGAGTGATTCCTTGTTTAACAGCCATCCTAGCCAACTCAAGTGAATGCTCGATTGATTGTGCGCCATCATCAATCCCAGGCAAAATATGACAATGTAAATCAATCATTAGTATTTTCCTTTCTAATTTTATGAACCATAGTAATATCCTTGATCTGTTATGTTTTTTGATCCATTGTACACAACACCAAGAATATTAGCATCCACCATTTCTAATAAATTTTTTGCCTTTAAAAGAGAGTCTCTTTTAGACACATTTTCACGAACAACCATAATCGTTCCATCTGTTTTTGAAGACACGATTTGGGCATCAGTTACCGCTACAACAGGCGGCATATCAAAAATAACTAAATCATATTGCTGCTTTAATTCACGTAAAAGTTCTCCCATTCGTCTAGAATCAAGTAATTCTGACGGGTTTGGCGGTTTTGGTCCACTTGTCATTAAAGATAAATTATCAATTCCTGAAGGCTGAACCACTTGATGAAGCACAGTCTCTCTACTCCCCAACAATGTACTAAGACCACGACTATTATCCAACGAAAAGGTTTTTGCTACAGTCGGTTTTCGCATATCTGCATCTACCAACAATACACGTTTACCTGAATTAGCAAAGACAACAGCTAGATTTGCCGAAGTGGTCGATTTCCCCTCACTAGGACCAGAGGAAGTAATCACTAAGGTTTTTAAATCTCTATCAACCATGGCATATTGAATATTTGTTCGGATGGTTCGATATTGCTCTGAAATCGGTGATGATTTATCGGCCAGCGTGATTAAACTGACCGCTCTTGTTTTTTGTTTCTTTTGTTGTCTTATTTTATTTGTCATTTTTTACTCCTTTAAACTCGTGGACGACTTCTACGCGCCGGCATAGATTCATCAGATTTAACATTTTCTTTTGGTAGAGGCTTAGGTGCCTCTGTCATTTGCGGTCTTGGCTCAGAAACGTTTGGTGCAGAAGGTGTTCGAATAACTTTTGCACTAAGTTCTTTCGCTGTCATGTTAGGAACAACTCCCAAGATGGTAAAGCCAAGTTCTTCTTCTACAAAGCGATCATCTTTAATTGTTTTATCGAATAACTCTAAGATGAATGCCAAAGCAATTCCAGCCATTATTCCCAAGGCCAGACCAATCAACAAATTCAATTTATCATTCGGAGAAACTGGATTAACATTAGCTGTCGCCGATGAAATAATTGTAATTTTATCCACGTTCAACATATCTTTTGCTTGTTCTTGAAAGACTAAAGCCGTTTGGTTTGCTATATTTTGAGCAACAACTGGATCTGTAACCTTAGACACAATTGAAAACATCTGTGAGTTTTGCGATTGATTGACAGAGACGCTTGCTCCTAGCTCTTCTATAGATAAATCATTTTGATGCTCTGTCTTCATTCTTTGTTGCACTTCTGCCATTACAGTGTCACTTTTGATTAAATCTTTGTACGTATTAATCATTTGTAAATTCCCATTGATGTCATTTACGTTGGTTGTTTCGTTTTGCGGTAATCGGACAATTAATTGTGCTTGTGAACTATATTTAGGTGTGATCACAAAGTAAGTCAATATTCCTGCTATTCCTAAGCCTAGAAACATGCTAACAATAATCAACCCAATGCGTTTTTTTAATACTCCGACTAATTCTTGTAAACTGATTGTCTCTTCCATTTTTTCCTCCAATTAATTACATGTAAATAAGTATGAATTTATGATAAATCAACGTAAGTCTTTTTATAAAATCGCAAGTGCAATTTAAGTTTATAATGACAAACTGATATAAAACATTGTAAAAACTATCTATTGTAATGCCTCTCATTATTCACTTGGTGGAGGTAGGGTTCCGCCGTCTCCATCCGTTGGCACTGCAATGTTTGCTGGATTTTCTAGCTGTTTATCAATAAAATCCAACTTATCAACCAAACTTTTTCTCAACCCTTCATTTTTAATCAGAGCAACTTGATTAAACGTAAGTATAAAGTTTTCGGCATTGGCGTTACTTGTTAATTTTTCTCCATCAATCATCGCATCAATGGATTGTTTTGACTCACTATATTGCTTGATTTGAGCATCAATTTCATTCAAAAAAGCTATAATTGCATCATGCCACACACTGGTGTGTCCAGAAATTTTGTTACGTATCTTTAGAACTTTTTCATCCGTTGCATGTTCATTCATCACAACAGCATCTGCGTTCACTTTCCAGTCTGCTGGTTCTTGAACAAGTAAATCAGTCACTTGATTTTGAATCTTCTTTTTCACCTTCACATCTTTCAGCTTAAGAATGAGCTTATCTTTATTCTGAGCCGTTTCAGAGGTATCAACAGAAAATTCTTTCTTTTTTAAACCAAAATCTTCTGCCTTAGATTTTAATGCTATTACACTTCTTTCAATTTCTATGATTAAAGAGTCTTCCAATGGTTGTATTAAAAACTCTTCCTGCTGATCTTGATATAAATTACGTACTTGTTCGTTTAGCTGCTTGATTTTACCCGTTTCGTTTTTTATTGTTGCTTCAGCATACTCTATTTTTCTTTGGTGTTTTTGTTTTGCATTTATTTTGATTCCTAAAAAACATACAGTAATTGAACAAATAATCACAATCAAATAAATGACTATTTTTAGACTTCCACGATCTACCAAACCACTTTTTATCACTACTACACTCCTTTTGAACATACCAACATTTTCCAAACAATTTATTGCGTTCTATCATTTTTCACAGATTTTTTTTAGATTTCCATTTATTTAAATCAACTTTAAAAAAGCAAGATAGTCTTCTTGTTCAGTTGTCTCTTTAATATTCAATTGATCAAATCGACCTTCAGATAAATCAGATAAGTCCCCTGAAATTATGTAGGTAATCGCCGCATTGCCGATTAATTCCATCCAATACCCCTCTGCATCCTCTTCATGTACCAACGTTTTGACCATACCTCCAGTATTTTTCACAATGATAGGTTCTCCAAAATCACCGTCATGTAACAAGACATGCATTAAGCTACTTGCACACATTGCTGTACCACAAGCATTCGTAAAACCAACGCCACGTTCAAATGTACGTACAAATAGTTCGTTTTTTTCTAAAACTTCAACAAAACTTACGTTGATTCCATCTGGAAAAATTGGATTTTCACCATTGACATACCTTGCAATGCGTTCAAATTCACTGCCAAACATTGTTTGATGATCAACAAATGTAATCAGATGGGGATTTGGAACAGCCACTACTGAAAACCTCAATGTAGAAGACAATTCAGGAATCACTTCGTCAATAATTGTTTCTCTTTTCGTCTTCATCGGAATTGCTTTTGTTTCAAAGCGGACTGGTGAAATTTCTACCTGATAGGTCGTTACACCTTCAGCCAGATTAGGTGCTTTTCGTACTTTTAAATCCGCAAACATCGTCTCCACTGAAAAAGATTCTTTACTATATTTTTCAGCAAGGTAACGAGCAACTGTCCGTAAACCATTGCCGCACATACTCGCTTCGCTTCCATCACTGTTTATCACACGCATCTTAGCCAATGAATCACTCTTTGCTGATCCTTCAACAAGTAACAATCCGTCAGCACCACCAAGTAAACCAGTCTCACGATTACACAATGACATACGTAAACGGTCAATCTCTTGCTCCGTAAAGGTGTGTTCTAAATTCATCTCGTCAATCAAAAAGAAATCATTTTCTGAGCCATGAACTTTTTGCATGTGTATATTCATTGTAACAACTCCTTTACCATATCACTTGTTTTTCTTCCCTCACTATTAGTATGCCACAAACAAAAAGAGGAAAACAGTGTATTTTACTGTTTTCCTCAAAAAAATTTATAAAAATTTTATTTTACGGGTTATTTAGCTGCTGAAAAACGCTTATTTACTTCATTCCAGTTAACAACATTCCAAAATGCATCAATATATTCAGGACGTACATTTTTGTAGTTTAAGTAATACGCATGTTCCCAAACGTCTAAACCTAAAACAGGTGTTTTGCCTTCCATTAGAGGTGAATCTTGGTTGGCAGTTGAAGTAACTTCCAATTTGCCATTATTTAAAACTAACCATGCCCAACCTGAACCAAAGCGTCCAGTAGCAGCTGTTTTAAATTCTTCTTTTAGTTTATCAAAGCTACCAAAAGTTGCATCAATTGCCTCTTTGATTTCACCAGTTGGTGCGCCGCCAGCATTAGGCGCCATAATTTCCCAGAAGAAAGCATGGTTTGCATGTCCGCCACCATTGTTGCGCACAGCTGTACGAATATCTTCAGGAATTGCGTCCATATCAGAAATTAATTCTTCTACTGATTTTGTTCCTAGTTCAGGATGTTTTTCAATCGCTGCATTTAAGTTCGTCACATATGTGTTGTGGTGTTTATCATGGTGTAAGTGCATAGTTTCTACATCAATATAAGGTGCTAATGCGTCATAAGCATAAGGTAAATCTGGTAAAGTGTAAGTCATAAAAAATCCCTCCATTAATTAAGTATAAATTTTCATACGTTCATAGCATAACAGATTTTATGGCAAGCTTCAAAGTAATTGCTTACAAAAGTTCAGTAAAACTTGTTTTTACTCGTTAACTCATTTAA
The DNA here is from genome assembly GCF_002140715.2 of Enterococcus sp. 4G2_DIV0659. Classification (NCBI taxonomy): domain Bacteria; kingdom Bacillati; phylum Bacillota; class Bacilli; order Lactobacillales; family Enterococcaceae; genus Enterococcus; species Candidatus Enterococcus mansonii. Next base: position 974,949 of record NZ_NGLE02000001.1, read on the forward strand.
AATGACCTGTATACTTATTTCGAGTTAGGAGAACATCTATGAATTCATTTACGCTTTTTAAATCGTCTCTTTTTCGATTTTCTGATCTTCGTGCAGCTAAAAACATGCCTTTTTGGAAAGTTATTTTTTATCTTGTTTTTTTGAGTGTTATTTTAGCCCTTCCGATTACCAAACAAATGTTTTCTGTTATGAGGGAAATTAAGAATGATGGGCAAAAAATAGCCGAAAAACTGCCAGATTTCAAAATTGATAAGGGGAACTTACACACAAGCAAAGATGCAGAAGGATTTATTTATCAGACAAATTCAATTATCTTTACTTTTGATCCTGAAGGAAAACGAACAGTTAGTGATATTTCTACTGATTCGATTGGAAATGCAGTAAGTTTGGGGTTATTGAAAGATTCATTCGTCATCGGATTGCCAGACTCTGGGATGGCAGAATCATTATTTGGTGCCAATCAATTTGAAGTTCCATACACCAAAGGTTCTTTAGATGGATTAAGTAGTCAAACTATCAAAAAGAGCTTAGATACAGCGAGTATTCCCTTTTGGATAAAACTGCTTATTTTTATTTTTACGTTGTACCCAACATTGATTAATTTGATTATTAACTTACTTTTAATTGCGGTCGGAGCAAATCTTTATAGCAAGATTCGCTTATATAACTTACGCTTCATTGATTGTTTGAAAGTTGTGACCTATTGCGCAACGTTACCCGTTATCCTAAGTAGCCTACTCCATTTTTTCAACTGGTCTTTCGATGACAGCTTTTTGATTGTTTTCATTTCTTTATTGATCTTTTTCTTCACAACTAGTAAAGAAGAACGTCACGAACCACCCTTAGTATAACCCAAGACGTGAGAATGATTTCTTTAGATATTTGGTAGAATCTTAAGAGTTTCTTACATTCTCAGTTTTATAATTATGTGTTAAGATAGAGCATGAATTATACTTGTTGAGTAACTATCAACAAAATAACTAGCACAGCAATAAGGAGAGAATTCATTATGGGAGAATTGACCCATCGTAAAAATACACGCCAAGTTAAGATTGGTGATTTAACCATTGGCGGAAGCGACGAATTGTTTATACAAAGTATGTGTACAACCAAAACACATGATGTTGAAGAAACAGTTGCTCAAATCAAACGTTTAGAAGAAGCAGGTTGTCAAATCGTTCGTGTTGCAGTCCCAGATGAAGCGGCTGCTAATGCATTAAGTGATATTAAACGTCAAATTTCAATTCCTTTAGTTGCTGATATTCATTTTGATTATCGATTAGCACTTAAAGCCATTGAACAAGGCGTTGATAAAATTCGAATCAATCCTGGAAACATCGGACGCAAAGATCGTGTTGAAAAAGTTGTTACAGCTTGCAAGGCGAAAGGTATCCCTATTAGAATCGGCGTGAATGCTGGTTCATTGGAGAAAAAATTCCTACAACAATACGGCTACCCAACAGCTGAAGCAATGGTTGCAAGTGCTGTTGAGCATATCAAAATTCTCGAAGATTTAGAATTTTACGATATCATTGTTTCTTTAAAGGCTAGTGATGTCAATTTAGCGATTGAGGCTTATACTTTAGCCGCACAAACATTTGATTATCCTCTACACTTAGGAATCACAGAAGCGGGAACTAAATTTTCTGGTGGGATGAAATCTGCTGCAGGCCTTGGTGCGTTACTTTCCCGCGGAATCGGAAACACTTGTCGTGTCTCACTTTCAGCTGATCCAGTAGAAGAAATCAAGGTAGCAAAAGAAGTGTTAAAAGCCTTTGGTCTTGCCAGTAATGCGGCAACCTTGATTTCTTGCCCAACTTGCGGACGAATTGAAATTGATTTAATCCCTATCGCAAATGAAATCGAAGAATATATCGAAAAAATCAAAGCACCCATCAAAGTAGCTGTTTTGGGGTGTGCAGTAAACGGTCCTGGTGAAGCAAGAGAAGCTGACATCGGTATCGCAGGTGGTAACGGAAAAGGAATGCTTTTCAAAAAAGGAAAAATCATTCGAACTGTTCCAGAAGAAATTATGGTCGAAGAATTGAAAAAAGAAGTTGACTTACTTGCTGCAGCTTATGCGCGCGGAGAAGAAATATAGTCACTATCTTTAAAAATAACTGTAATCATAAAAAAGATTGAACGAACAACAAGTTCAATCTTTTTTAGTTTGCAGTGTTTTTTTGTTACAATGAACAGGCGAAGGAGGAATCAACATGAACAAACCGATTATCTATCTTCAAGAACACATGAAAAAAGAACAGATCGAAATTATCAAGCAAACAGCATCAGGTTACACTGTTTTTGATTCTACAAGAGATCACTCACCTATTGAAAAAGATGCTATCGAAATTATGTTAGGTTGGGATTCGACTTTAGGTCAACAATTACTAAGCTCTAATACTAGTCGTTTAAAGTGGGTTCAATCAATTTCTGCAGGTGTGGACACATTTGATTTAAAGGGTTTTGCCGAAAAAAAGATTTTATTATCGAATGCTAGCGGTATCCATAGCATATCAATCTCAGAACATGTTCTAGGTGTGTTATTCGCCGAGTTTCGAGGAATTCGGACAAGTATCACTAATCAGACAAACAAACACTGGACAAGGGAAAACATTTCCTATCAGCAATTAGCTACTAAAAAAATGCTGATTGTAGGAACTGGACAAATTGGCCAGCAATTAGCTAGTTTTGCTCACGGGTTAGGGATTCAAGCTTATGGTGTGAACACAAGCGGACATGTTACTAACGGATTCATTGAATGCTATTCGCAACAAAATATGAGCAGAATCGTCAAAGAAATGGATATCGTTGTGAATATTTTGCCATTGACAGACAAAACCTATCATCTTTATAATACACAAATGTTTTTATCCATGAAACCAGGAACAGTGTTTATCAATGTCGGACGTGGCTCTTCTGTCAATACAGAAGACTTAATTGGAGCATTGTCTAATGGACAAATCAGCTTTGCTGCTTTAGATGTTTTTGAAGAGGAACCGTTGCCTGATAATAGTCCATTATGGACAATGGACAACGTCTTGATAACACCTCATATTTCTGGGTTAACATCAGATTTCAAAACAAAATTACTGACTATATTCTTACAAAATCTCCAACAGTTTATCAAAGATAGTACTTTAATAAAAAATGAAATCACATTAAAAAAAGGATATTAAAAAGATTAGGGTTTGGAAAACGAGTAAACATTTTTTCCAAACCCCAATCTTAGCTTCTATCTTATTAAATACACACTAGTCTTTATGATCTTTTTCAGTTTCTTTTACAAGATAAATTGGTCTCTTTTTGGTTTCTAGGAAAATTTTTCCTATGTATTTCCCAATAATTCCTAGACAAAGCAACTGTAAGCCGCCAACAAATAAGACAATACAAACCATTGATGGCCAACCGCTTGTTGGATCACCTATAATGATTGTTCTAAAGAAAATAATCATCATCGCTATTACCGAACCAAAACATGAAAATGCTCCTACATAAGAAGCAAGGTTTAATGGTACTTCAGAAAAATTGACAATACCATCAATAGAATAACTCAATAGACTCCAAAAAGACCATGATGTTGCACCTGCAACACGTTCACGATTCTCATAGGAAATGTATTCAGTATTAAAACCAACCCAGCTAAAAATTCCCTTTGAAAAACGGTTGTACTCTGTTAATTCTAAAATGCCATCGACCATTTGACGAGTCATTAAGCGAAAATCTCTCGCCCCATCAACCATTTCTGTTTCACCTATTTTGTTCACTAGTCGATAAAACATTCGTGCAAAAAAGCTACGGATTGCAGGTTCTCCTTCACGATCACCACGTCTTGTACCGATACAATCTAGTTCTTTATTTTCTTCAAGCATTTGAATCATTTGGGGTAATAATTCAGGTGGATCTTGTAAATCAACATCCATTACCGTAATTAAATCTCCTCTTGCTTCTTTGAGACCTGCATACAAGCCTGCTTCTTTTCCAAAATTTCTTGAAAATGAAAGGTAGCGAACTTTGTCAGGATGTTCTTTGTAGAGTTTTCGTAACGCGCCTAGCGTAAAATCTTTTGATCCATCATTAATAAAAATGTATTCAACAGGATGTTGAAACTGAGCACTTACTTTTTCAACCGCTTCAAAAAATAATGGAATTGATTCTTCCTCATTATAACAAGGGACAATAATCGACAACATAAAAACTTCCTCCAAAAATAGTCTTATTTGATTATAGCATACTTCCGTTACAGAATAATAAAAAAATAGTGCATAAATCATACACTATTTTTTTTATTTTCTACAAAAAATAGATCTCTCAACAAAAAAATCTCTCTAGTAAAAATAACATTTGTTTTCAATAAAAGTCCAACAACAGATAGATACACCCATGATTAATCAACCTTTAATCTTTATTACCAAAACTTTAAATAATAATTACATTTTATATTTTATTTTAAATTATAATTGAATTCCATTAATTTTATCGTTATTATAAGTTTAAGGAATAAATATTTTGTTTATATTACGCTTTTTTGTGATAAAGATAACTTATATAAAAAAATTGATTAATTATAGTTGGGAGACTAAATATGCTGGAAGACCTTTTACTAGATGATGTTGCGCAACGCAAAATCAGTGTTTTTAAGCATTTACTAATGACTGCTGATGGTACGTATAGCATTCATTATTTTGAACAGTTTACAGATTTTTCATATGCAAGATTAAATTCATTGTTCTCTGATATACATGAAGATCTTTTGGAAAAACAAGGGCTTGAGCTTCTAAATTCTCAGGGAAAAGTACAGATTAACACGTCCATATTACGTGATATTCCTTATTCACATTTTTTATTTCGAAAAAGTTTGCCTTACAAATTTCTACTTGCGACAATTTTAGAAAAAAACTATACAATAGAAGATTTTTGCAGAGATCATTTTATCAGTAGAGCATCTATTATCCGAAGACTTCAACCTTTAATCAACTACTTGAAAAATTTTGGTATTCAATTGAATTGCTCAAAACTTCAGCTTAATGGAGATGAAAATATCATCCGAATTGCCTATTTGAATTTTTTTTGGCTTGCATCCTATGGAGAAGATATTTTTATAGCTTTAGACGAAACCAAAAGAGGCTTTGACTTATTTGACCAAGAAGATCGTCAATGGATGACCTACACCGAACCTCGAGAATGGTATCTTCTAAAAACAATTTCTCACTTAAGAATTAGAAAAAAACATTTTATGATCGAACCGCCATTTAAACAGCTAATTTTTCCTAAAACAAATAGTTCTTTCGTTGAACAGTTGAAACAACTAAGATTACCTAAACCAATCGTCGAACGAGAATCTACCTTTTTATCGTATATGATGTTTTATTGGAGTCTTTACTTTTATGCCAATGATCCTAGAATCCCTTATGTAAAAGAGTATATGGACAGCCAATACCAACCCTTGGGAGAACTGATTAAGCATTTCGAACAGTTTTATACACCATTATTTTCAGAAAAAAAACTAACTTCTGATGAAAGAAAATTGCTGAATATTAATATTTTTACGACCTGTTTGAATCATTCTGTTGTGGAAAACTCTTTGCCTTTAGCCATCAACTTTATGGAATCTTACATGAAAGAACAAAAACCTTTGTACGAACCCTTATCTTGTAAAGTTAGAACATTTTTAAATGAAGTAACGACTATTCAAGAGTTTGTTTGGATAAAAAAATGTTTAGAGGATCTTGTTCATATTTGTACGTTGTTACTTCTTCCCTATTATGAAAGAAGTAACAAAAAATATCAGTTACGTGTGGGGATTATTTTGTCTCCCAATGCCATTTTTTTACAGTCTCTTTTTGATTTTCTAGAACAAATTTCTTTTATTTCTGTCTCTTTTGTTGCTTCAACCTCGGATGAAACATGCGACTTTTACATAGCAACATCTAAACTTTTATTATCCAATAAAATTAAACAAGATAACAATTTTCAGATCATTCCTTTGTCGCCTGCTCTAGACTATCAAGTCCATCTTATCGATACGCTACATAAAAGGTATACTGAAAAATTATCTTCTTTTGCTGTTTAAATGAACAGAAGCTAAAAAACACTGTAACCAAATGTTAATCGCTCAGAGCAATTAACATTTGAATATCTAAAAAAATAAACTAAGATTCGCGAAAATGTGAAGAACAATTTTCATGAATCTTAGTTTATTTATTGGTATTAAACACAGTCGTTTCACTGTACTTCATTTTAGATCCTGACAATCAATCTATAACATTATTGTTTTAAATCTTCTTTATTTCCATCAAATACGTATTTTGGCTCATCTTTTTCTTCATCATAATCCACTAGTAGATCATACCCTTTAAAAAACCAATCGTCGGTTTCCTCAATAAAATAAGTAATACCATCTATTACTTCTGTAATTAATGGTTGATCTGGTGTTTCTACAGACATGGCGATGGAAAATCCCTCATGGACATCTGTCTTGCCATAAATTTTCCCATAAAAACGAATACCGCTCTTTGATGTAACTCCCACTTCTTCTTTAAACCATTGCTGCGCACGAGGCGTAATCGTTAATTTCATTGTCAAAATCCCTCCCTATTCACACTTGTCATTGTAGCACAAAGTCTGATTTTCAGAGAATAAAGTGCCTTTAATCATTCATCTTTTCGTCTAATAAGTCCACATCGTCTGTCTCACCGACTACTAATAAATTGTCATTTTCTCTAACAATTTCTTCCGCTGCTGGTGAGGCAATAACTTCTGACTTTGACCGTCGGATTGCGACAACCGTTAGACCAAAACGTTGACGAAAATTCAGCTCACCCAATGTTTTCCCATAAAACTTTGGATTAGTAACCCGTACCTCTGCCAGAGAAACCTCATTCGACAACTCAATATAATCTAAAATATTTCTAGAAACTAATTTATGTGCGACTCTAATTCCCATATCTCGTTCTGGGTGGACGACCAAATCTGCGCCTATTTTATCCAAAACTCTTGCATGATATTCATTAACAGCTTTAGCTAAGACATTTGGCACACCCATTTCTTTTACCATTAAAGTTACTAGGATGCTTGCTTGAATATCCTCACCAATAGCGACAACTACGTGATCAAAATTACGGATGCCTAAAGAACGTAATGTTGTTTCATCCTGAGCATTCGCTACGACAGCATGTGTCGCTATATTCATGTATTCATTTACACGATCTTCATTACTATCTATTGCTAAAACTTCTTGACCTGATTCAATCAATGTTTGGCAAATACTTCCACCAAATCTTCCGAGACCGATAATTGCAAAATTTTGCTTCATTTTTATTTCTCCTAGATTTATATTTAATTCCAGTATATCAAACACTAGTATAATTGAACAGAATCAACAAGTTCGTTTTACTTTATATGTATATCTTTATGCTTTTTTCGCCAAAAATTGCTAGGGAATATCCCTATCGAATCATACTTTCAGAAGTCGGAAAATGGAGTTTAGTGAATTTTTTCATTTCTCGAAACGATCCATTTTCGTTTCAACTTCCTTAAGTTATTTTGCTAAACCATGCTGAAAGGCATAAATAGCCGCTTGTGTACGATCTTCTACATCTAGCTTAGCTAAAATATTTGATACATGGGTCTTAACTGTTTTAAGTGTAATAAATAGCTCATCAGCAATTTCTTGATTACTACGCCCTTTTGCGATCAACATTAAAATTTCGTGTTCTCGGTTCGTTAAGTCTTCATGCAGAACAGGCTCTTGTTTTTTAGTCAAACGCTCCATCATTTTGGTCGTGACTTCTGGCTCTAATACACGCTCTCCCCTTGAAATCGCTCGGATTGCATTCGCAATTTCGTGTGCTGTGGACGTTTTCAAAAGATAGCCCGCAGCGCCGGCTTCAATGGCAGGATAAACTTTTTCATCATCAATAAAACTTGTAACGATAATAATTCGAGCTTGCGGCCAATCCTTTAAAATTGCTTTGGTTGATTCAATACCATCCATTTCATCCATAACTAAGTCCATCAAAATCACGTCTGGACGTAATTCTAATGCTTTTTCATAACCAATACGACCATTTTCAGCTTCTCCAACAACTTCAATATCTTCTTGTATTGACAAATAAGAGGATACGCCTAATCGTACCATTTCATGGTCATCCACTAACATCACTTTGATCACTTGATATTTCCTCCTTAAATTAAAAACGTAATGGCTCGTTCAGTATAAAAGATTTGCATTAGATATGCATACACATTAAACAGATTAATCTACAACAGGAACTTTGATTTCTACGCTAGTTCCCTGTCCCTTAAAACTGATAATCTTAACGATACCACCCATACCAGCTACACGCTCTCGAATATTTTTTAACCCATAGCTTCCAGCTTTATTCTCATTTTCATTCATATCAAAACCAACACCGTCATCAACCAAACGTAATAAAACATTTTTATCTACTTGGTGCAAATAAACTTCAAGTTCTTTTGCTTTGGCATGCCGTAATGTATTAGAAAGCAACTCTTGGACGATTCTAAAAAGATGGTCTTCAATACTGCTGTTCAAATGAACATCTTCAACATCCCAAGTCAACTCAATTTTAATTTTGGTTTGCAATTCTTTTAATAATTGTTCAATCCCTTTTCGTAAACTTTTTCCTTCCAAACTTACAGGACGTAAATGAAGTAACAATGCCCGCATTTCAGACTGGGAAGCATTGATAATATCTGTTACCATCACTAATTGCTTACGAAACATCTCTTGTGTCTCTGTTTTCTGGGCCTGCTCATTTAAAGCAGACATCATCATCATAGCAGCAAATAATTGCTGGCTAACAGAATCATGTAGTTCTCTTGCTAAGCGGTGACGCTCAGCTTCTAAAATTTCTTCTTTGGTTTCTCCATCCATAATTTGCGGACGGCTATTAAGCAGTTGTAACTCCTTTGACATCTCTAATAGCTTGGTTCTGATTTTTAAAATATCCTGATCTACTTCCCCAATGTATTGATCATTACTAGCGTGAGGAACACTCTTGGTGATCACCGGATTTTCGTAACTTCCTCTAGCTAATAAACGAAGTTTTTCTTCAATTCTACCATATTGTGCTTTCTGTACAATAGATACGAGTAAAAAGGTTGAAAGTCCTACTAAAAGAGAGATTAAAATCATATGGAAAATCAGCGGAATATAAAATATTTTTCGCTGAATTAGCTCCAACATCCAATTTTTTTGCTTAATTGAATGAAAATAAGAAAACAGAGTAATCAATACCACAATAAACGTGCTACATGCAGCATACAAAGAAAGCATCTGTCGTGATATTTTACCCGTCATACCCGAATCACCTCTATATCTCCTACCAATGTATTAGTAAGAATTTTCAAACGGCGATTGTTCGTATCAAAATCACTGCTATAAACTTTTAAGGATTCATTTTTTAAGTGATATTTTTCTTCTTCAAAATTCACATTCCCATAGAAAGTTGAATGCTCTAAAGTGACCGCAACACCAAGAGGAACTAAAATTCTGGTACGTCCAAATCCTTTACGAATAATGATAATGTTATCTTCTTTAGGCAGTAATGTATTTCCTAGATCAACAATCGTATCTCCTGAGAGAATATCAATATTAATATCATCCCATTCATAAACATTGCTGCCTATTCGCTCATTGGCAAACCACGGTCGCTTGAAACGACGACCACTTTTAGGTTCAACATTGGTCGTTTCTACCATAATCATTTGTTTTTTTCTCCAAGGTGCCCGCTGAGTGATATCTACACCAGCAATTTCTACCCCTTTTAATCCAACAAATAAGACACCAAATACTAACATCAACCAAAAAGCGGGACTGTTCATCACGCCAATTAAGATCAAAATAACGCCTAATACTAATTGAAAATTATTAAAATTACTGCGATGAACTTTTTTCATTGCATAAATAACACTTAAAATTCCCAGGACTAATAACACGACCAAACCTGGGTTATGTAAAATTTGCCATAAAGTTAAAATAAAAAGTAACGCTTCTACTACAATAAAAAAACGCCATGGGTTATTCATTATAATCCCCCTTTCTATGAAATAAGTATACCTTAATTCCCATACTAATGTTAGTTGCTGCAGTCGCATTTTACTATAGGACTTTAGCCCTAATTTTCACCAATCAGGCTGAAACAGAAAATGTTTAACGCCAAGAATTGAGTAGGAACTTTGCACCATCAGCTCACTACATCCACTGTATTCTACAACCATCGAATCTTATTTCCAAAACCTTCACTCCTTAGTACATTAATACTTAGAAGTTAATGTAATCGAAGCAGAACATAGTAGTTACTTGTGCTTTTAGCATTTATTCGTACTTAGAGCCCAAAACAAAACTGATTTTTAGTTTTGTCCCGGGCTCATGATGATTCGATTTAGTAAATATTTTGCTGTTATCTTTAGCTCACTTTTGTAATTTTAACTTGCATATCTCCGCCTGGTGTTGCAATTGCAACTTGATCATCCAAGCGTTTACCTATCAACGCTTGAGCAATTGGTGAATCATTTGAGATTTTACCAGAAAAAGGATCTGCTTCAGCACTTCCTACAATGGTATACTCTTCTTCTTCCCCATCAGGTAATTCGATAAAGGTCACTGTCTTTCCGATTGACACTTCATCTGAATCAACGCCATCATTGTCAATGATTTGCGCAAAGCGAATCATATTCTCTAAGGTCGTGATTTTACCTTCTACAAAAGCTTGCTCATCTTTTGCTGATTCGTATTCTGAGTTTTCTGATAGATCACCAAAGCTTCTAGCAATTTTTATACGTTCAACGATTTCTTTTCGTTTAACTGTTTTTAGTTCTTCTAATTCTTGTTCTAATTTTTCTTTCCCTTCAAGGGTCATAGGAAATACTTTTTCTACCATACTAATTTCTCCTTCTTAACTTACTACATTGTCTGATTTTGTTTTCATTGAAAAATTCCGCTTTCAATCCAGAAAAGAGTACCACGCTTTAAGCAAATTGTAAATAATATTCACTTAATTTTTATAATTCTGATAGAAAATTTAGTCAATTATCAGAACTATTTTCCTTCATTGGTCATCTATTCTGGTTAAAGCGAAACGAGCCGCCTATCTTATAGGTTGGCTCGTAATAATAGTACGCAAATTTAAAGACTATTCACTTTTTTGAGTTTCTTTATTTACATATTTAGCAACAAATTCTTGATGCTCTTCATAGGTTTCAGCAAAATAAACATTTCCTGTTGAAATATCAGCAACGAAATAAAGATAATTATTCGGTGTTGGATTCAACACTGCGTTAATCGCTTGCTCACTAGGACTATCCATTGGTCCTGGCCCATAACCAGTATTTTTATAGAGGTTATAAGGTGAATCTACTTCTAGGTCAGTATAAGAAACCAATTCTTTATGCTCACCTAACGCATATAAAATGGAAATATCTGATTGTAACGGCATATTTGCAGCAATGCGGTTGAAGAAAACTTGGGCAATTTTTTTGCGATCCTCTTCTTTTACCCCTTCTTTTTCAACAAGTGATGCCAATGTCAAAACTTGATGAATGGTCATTCCTTTTGCATGAACCATCGGAATAAATGGTTCCATTACATTGTTCGATTTATCAATCATTTTTTCGACAAACTCTTCTAGTGTTATCTCTTTGTAGTAATCATACGTAGCGGGGAATAGGTACCCTTCAAAGCGATAACGAACATCTGTCGCTTGCGCCACACTACCTAATAGTTCAGGGTATTTTTGATTCATCGTGTTGAAAAATTCTTGATTTTCCATTAATTCAATAAATTGGTTTTTCTTAAATTTTGTATTTTTTTCGATTGCATCCCCAATTTTATCAATATCAAATCCTTCTGGTATCGTTACTTTTCCATCCGCAAGTTGCGTAGGTTCTGCTGTACCGCCTTCTCGCAATAAAGTACCAATCTCATCTAGCGACATGTCAGGTGACATTTGATAATAACCAGCTTGAAAATTGGTTAAATTTTTAAATTTTGCATAGTAATTAAAAACCATACCGCTTTTGATTACTTTACTTTCTTCCAAGATACTTGCAATTTTTTTATTAGATGAGTCTTCTGGAATATGAACTTGAACTAATTTATTATCTTTTTTGTTTAATGGTTGTAATCCTGCATCTACATATTTATAAAAGGTAAAACCGAAAATAGCAATTACCAATAATAAAACAGAGGCTACAATCAATACGATTCGACTCACAATTCGATCTTCTCGTTTTCTAGTTCGTTTATTCTCAGGTTCTTTTTTAGGCGCTTGCCTATTGCTTTCTAATGGTTCATTGTTAATTGTTGAATGATGCTCTGCACTTCTGGAACCAACAGATTCCATGTTTTCTAGAGTCACCGGCTCTTCCTGCTTATTGTAATGTGCATTTTCTCTATTATATTCTGCTTCGTTATGCTGCGATAAATTCTGAGCGTTATGTTCAGAGGAAGCTGAATCATCATTACCAATATCTTCTCCTCGCAATGAACGCAAGACTTGGTCTTTAAATGAAGACGTGGAATGATCTTGATTATTTTGGTTATCATCTGCCAAAACAAATCCTCCTAACTTTCTATGGATCTTCTTTAACTTTTACCATTATACATGAAAGCTTTTTAAATTTAAACTTTTTTAAAAAAAAGTCACTAACTTGTAAGAATTGTTTTAATTAGTTGATTTAATGAAAGTGAATAATATCAATACCGTATTTTCCCATCATTAAATTGTGTCTAAAAGCCGTACAATGCAAAAACGCATTGTACGGCTTTTAACCTGCTTGTTTAGACCTTTAGTCATGTTTTTATGTGGAAACCAGAACTGGACTATGTCGCGTTTAGTTCATTCATTCATCTTTCTATAAAGATTATTCTGCACTAAGAGCAGCCATTGTAATATAATTGTAAGGTTGATTAAAGTGAGGTAAGAAGAAAATATCTAATAATTTCAACTTATCAATGGTTACTTTTTCTTCAATAGCTAACGAGAACATATGAATCCCCATCGAAATATCCTCATATGAAGCCATTTGCGCACCGACGATGCGACGTGAGGCTTCTTCATATACAATTCTAATTTTTACTTTATTATTTTCCTTCATAAATCCAGGTTTTTGTAAATCTTCAAACTCAGTGTATTTTACTTTAAAGCCTAATTTTTCCGCTTCTTGAACGGTTAAACCTGTAGAAACCATGTGATAGCCAAAAATAGAAATCCCATTTGATCCTTGTACACCGATAGATTCTAATGACGTCCCACCTATATTATGGGCTGCAACAATACCTGATCGAACCGCATTTGTCGCTAAGGCAATGTATGTTGTTTGTTGGACAGCATTTGAAAAAATGGTTGAACAATCTCCTACAGCATAGACATTCGGATCGCTAGTTTGTTGATGTAAATCGACAAGGTATGCACCATTAGTAAATAATTCTAAATGATCTTTACCTAATTCATTATTTGGTCTAAAACCAATAGCATTGATTACCAAGTCTACAGAATACTCTCCTTTATCCGTTACAATCGCTTCTACTTTTTCCTGCCCTTTGTATTCTTTGGCTAACTCATTATAATGCAACTCAATGCCATTATCTGCTAATACTTTGTCCATATCATCTGTAAACCATTTATCATAATAATTGGGTAAACATCTTTGCGCTGCATCAAATAATAACACTTTTTTGCCACGACGCTTCGCTGCTTCTGCAATTTCAACACCAATATAACCGGCTCCAATCACAGCAACTGTTTTAACCTCTTCTTTGGCCATAGCAGCATCTACGATTTGTCCATCTTGGAAAAGTTTTAGAAACTCAACATTTTTTAAACTACGCCCCGGTATCTCAGGATTAATCGGTGCTGAACCTGTCGCCAAAATCAATTTATCGTAGCTTTCTGTAAATTCTTCTCCATTATGTTTTTTGCAGTGAACGGTTTTTTGTTCAAAATCAACGCCTTCTACCGTTGTTTCCATATAGATTTTGGCTCCTTTTGTTTCGAAGGCTTCTTTATTCGTATAAAATAGGTTCTCGTATGAATCGATTTGACGTCCTACCCATAATGCAGTTCCGCAACCTAAGTAGCTGAGGTTTGTATTTCGATCGATCATCACTACTTCTTGATCTGGATACGTGTCTAATAATGTATTCGCTGCCGCAATTCCTGCATGATTTGCCCCTACAATAACTGTTTTTGTTTTGCCCATAAGATTCCCCTCCATGTGATGTATTGAGCTTAATCATACCAGAAGAAAGGGCTTTCTTTTCTCAATTTATAAGCATTGTTTTAAAATATTTGAGAATTATTCATTTTTTCATTTATTATCATTTTTTTGTATTTTCACCTTATAAAGATTCATTTTCTTTATAGTAACAGGTACAATAGATATATTACTAAACGGTGATTCGTGAAAGGACATTGTTCCCATTGAATTGCTGAGATTATATTGGAGGAATCATCATGGAAAAAAATCAAGCATATTGGATTTCACAACTTGAACTGGAGCCTCATCCAGAAGGTGGTTATTTCAAACAACTTCTATGTTCCAAACAATCACTACATGTTGCTCCTGATAAAACACGTCCGTACTATACTAGTATTTATTTTCTACTCACACAGGAAAACCCTTCACACTTTCATCGATTAAACTCTGATGAAGTTTGGTATTATCATTATGGTTCACCATTAAGTATCCACATGATACATCCTGATGGTCGGTACGAAATTGTTCAACTAGGGAATAATTTGGAAAAAGGGGACGTATTACAAGCAGTCGTGCCGAGCAACGTGATTTTTGGTTCTACGGTTGAAGGCGATCGTCAATTTTCTTTAGTAAGCTGCATGGTTTCCCCTGGATTTGATTATCAAGATTTTGAACTCTTTACAAAAGATCAGTTAATTTCTATTTATCCAGAGCATCAAGAAATTATTGAGCATTTGGCTTACGACCAACTTCAAGAATAAAAAGTGTCTGAGACATAACTCTGCAAGTTATATCTCAGACACCCAAAATCCAAATAAACGGCGAGAAAAAAGCAGCTACTACGCTTCCCTTCGATCACATCAACTTCTAAGGCTAAAGCACTTAGAGTTGAAGGTTTCTCTCGGAGTTAAACACTTTTGTTTCGTCCTCTTTTCTTTTGATAATTGTCGCTACTATATCTGCTGGTTTTTCAACGATATACGTTGCACCTGCATCCTTCAGCTCAGAAATAGCCCCAAATCCATACAATACACCCATGCTAGCTAAGCCATTTTCCTTGGCACCTAGTATGTCATGACGGCGATCTCCTATCATTATTGTTTCCTGTCGGTTTGTAATTTTTGCTTTTTCTAACGCGTAACAGATGATCTCTCCTTTTTTTGAACGATTTCCATCCAAACTAGCACCATAAATACCGTCAAAATAGTTTGCTAAAGCAAAATGCGTTAAGATTTTTATCGCATACATTTCAGGTTTAGATGTTGCGATATAAAGCTTGCATCCTGCTTTTTTCAACATCCCTAGCACTTCTGGAATATTTTGATATACTTTGTTTTCATACATTCCTTTTTCTTGATAGTAATCACGATAATAATTTACAGCCTGTTTCGCGGATGCATCATTTAACTGGTAGAATTGCTTAAATGAGTCATTTAAAGGGGGACCGATAAAAGAATACAATTGCGTTCGTTCTGGCACTTGTATGTTCATTTTTTCTAAAGCATAGCTCACCGAGTTGATGATCCCTTCAGCAGAATCTGTGACCGTTCCATCTAAATCGAATAAAATTGTTTTATACAGCATAAAAAACTCACTTTCTATTTTTTTCCATTCTACTTGGATATCATTTATCTCTTTTTATGGTCTCCTCCTAGCGTTCATGAACATCTCCTGTATTAATCACAGGCTGAGTCCCTTTATCTGTTATGATCGATACTAAAAGATTATTGATCAATTGTACTTTACGATCATCTGTAAAGTTAATCTCTTGCCCATTTTCTATTTGTTCTAGCGCCATCTGTGTCATAGAGACAGCACCTTCAACTATCGTTTGACGAGCTGATAGGATTGCTTTTGCTTGTTGTCTTTGTAACATTGCGCTGGCAATTTCAGTGGCATAGGCTAGATGATTTAACCGTGTCTCTATGACTTCAACCCCTGCGACAGATAAGCGTTCTTGTAATTCTTTGGCCATTTCTTCTGAAACTTCAGTTGTATTTCCACGTAATGTTACGTCATCGTCATTAAATGTATCGTATGGGTACTGGGTCGCAATATGACGAATCGCTGTCTCGCTTTGGATCTCAATAAACTCTTGGTAGCGATCAACATCGAACAGAGCTTTGGCCGTATCAACTACTTTAAACACCACAACAGCGGAAATCTCAACAGGGTTTCCATCCGAATCATTCACTTTTAGTAGCGAGCTATTAAAGTTGCGCACTTTTAATGATACATTTATTTTTTGAGTTAATGGTGTTGTTATAAATAGGCCGTTTTCTTTAATAGTGCCTAAATATTGTCCAAAAAACAAGATTGCTTTGGCTTGATTTGGGCTAACAATGGTCAAGGAACTTAAAAATAAAGCGGAAATCATCCACAAAATCAAACTAAGCGTAATCATTCCAAAACGTTCATCAGTCATGCCTAAATAAAAACAATACCCACCAATAATAATTAAAATGACCAACACGACTAAAGCAATATATCCATTGACGTGAAATGTTTTTTATCTTTCATGATACTCTCCTACTTTCTTTGCTAGATTGATATCCTCATATTACTCTTCTTTATTCTTTCTATCAACGATTAGAGTGGGCAATAAAGTTGCTTTATTTTCCAATCACCATTATACTTACTTTTAGTAAGTGAAAAATCAAAATAATTTCAATTTGGAGGATTTAACATATGGATACACAAATTCGCGGCATTCATCACGTAACAGCAATCACATCAAGTGCAAAGAAAATCTATCGTCTCTTTACAGATGTTTTAGGATTGCGCTTAATAAAAAAAACAGTTAATCAAGATGACATTGAAACCTATCATCTTTATTTTACTGATGATCTTGGCTCTGCTGGCACAGATATGACCTTTTTTGATTTTCCAGGAATTCCAAAAGGTACTAAAGGAACAAATGCCATTTCTCGTACATCATTTCGTGTTAAAAACGATGCTTCTTTAACTTATTGGATCAATCGTTTTAATGAAAAGAATATTGAACATGGTGAAATACAAGAACGGTTTGGGAAAAAATATGTGGCATTCGAAGACTTTGATAATCAACGCTACCAATTGATTTCAGATGAAAATAATCACGGTGTTTCTGCTGGTGTCCCTTGGAAAAAAACAGACGTTCCAGCTGAACATGCTTTGATTGGATTAGGTCCTGTTTTTGTCACTGTTTCAGATTTTGAACATATGCAACGTGTGTTAGTTGAGGTTTTAGGATTTAAACTAGTGGATGCACAGGGAAGTTTTCATTTATTTGAAGTTGGCGAAGGCGGTAATGGTGGTAGTATTATTGTTGAGCATCGTGACGATCTTCCAGTAGCACAAGAAGGTTTTGGAAATGTGCATCACTTAGCACTTCGTGTTGATGATCAAGAAGCATTACGCTTTTGGATTAATAAAATCAGCCAACTTCAATTTCCTCATTCCGGTTTTGTGGAACGTTTTTACTTTGAATCTGAGTATTTCAGAGCAGCCCCACATATTTTATTTGAGTTAGCAACTGATGGTCCTGGTTTCTTAGAAGATGAAACATATGAAGCAGCAGGTGAAAAACTATCTTTACCACCGTTTTTAGAAGAAAAGAGAAAAGAAATCGAAGAATTTGTTCGACCTTTTGATACTTCTGATGCTAATAAGATGCGTGGATAACAAAGAATTGGAGAAGCCAAATGTTACATTATTCAGCAAAATCTCTATCCCAAAAACAAGCGTATAAGTTTTTATCCGGCAGTATTATTCCTCGTCCAATCGCATGGGTAACAACGTTAAATGCAGATAACAAGACAGTAAATGCGGCACCATTCAGTTTTTTCAATGCTGCCGCATCTGACATTCCGTTAGCAACCTTATCTATTCTAAGGCGAAACGGGCAGATAAAAGATACTGCTAAAAATATCATTGAACGCAATGAGTTAGTCATCCACTTAGTCGATGATCAAGTCGTTGAATCAATGAATCAGACCGCAGCATCACTCCCTTTTGGTCAAAGCGAAATCACGCTAAACCAAATAGAAACAGTTACTAGCAAAACGGTTTCAGTTCCTGCAATCAAAAAAGCCCCCATTCGTATGGAGGCCCGTTTACATCAATATGTTCCAATTAAAAATCATGATGGTCATATTATTACTGACTTATTTATTGTAGAAGTCACCGACTTTTATTTTGATGAAACTGTTTTTGATCGAGAGCATGAATATATTTTGCCTGAAAAGTTCAACCCAATTGCACGCTTAGCGGGAAATACTTATGCCCATATCGATACATTATTTGATGTAAATAGACCAGATTGAATAAAAAACTGGGACTGAATGCGTTTAGACCCAAGAAATAAGAATACATTCACGAAAATTGTTCTTCAAATTTTTGTGAATGTATTCTTATTTCCGAAAGGGTTGCTTCTGCTCCTGCTGTTTGTCCATTTTATAGGAGTGTAAGGTATACCTTTTAGAGCTAACTTTATATACAATAATTTCGTTCCACTAAGTCATTCTAGGAAACTTCTCGTCCATGAATCTCTTTGCTAATTCCACATAATGCTGAGCATTTTCCTTGTTCTTGCGTATTTCTTCTCTTGTTAGCGGACGAATTACTTTAGCCGGACGTCCAAATGCTAATACATTAGACGGAATCTCCGTCCCCTCAGTAATTAATGATCCTGCCCCAATTAAGCTATTTTTCCCGATTTTCGCGTGGTTTAAAATAGTGGAATTCATTCCTATCAATGCACCATCTTCTATAGTACAACCATGTAGCATACAAAGATGTCCCACGGTTACATTTTCACCAATAAAAACGGGTGCTTCTTCATCAACATGAATCACCGTTCCATCTTGAATATTACTTCCTGCATTAATCGTAATTGAATTATTATCCGCTCTTAATACGCATTGAAACCATACACTGCTATCTTTAGCAAGTGTCACATCTCCATAAACATCCGCACTCGCTGCAATAAAGTTTTCTTTCGTCATACAGTTCACCTCTTTTACTACATTTAGTATATCAGATCTATAGAAAAAAGAACCCAAAACAAAACCTGCGTTTTGCTTTGAGCTCTAAAGTAAGATCAAATACTATGGCCTCAGCATTTAATCATAATCGCCATCTTCGGCAAATTGGCTGTTATATAATTTTTCATAAAAGCCACCTTGTTCTAATAGCTCATTATGTGTTCCTTTTTCAATGATTTCTCCTTGGTTCATTACAAGAATTAAGTCCGCTTCACGAATCGTTGACAATCGATGAGCAATCACAAAACTTGTGCGCCCCTCCATCACACGATCCATCGCTTTTTGAATCAACGCCTCTAAACGAGTATCTACAGAACTTGTTGCTTCATCTAAGATCAAAATACGCGGATCAGAAATCACCGCTCTAGCAATTGTTAACAATTGTTTTTGCCCCAAGGAAACATTGTCTCCTTCAGAATTGATTTCCATCTCATAACCATCTGGCATCGTACGGATAAAATGGTCAACATTGGCTGTCTTCGCTGCATCAACAATTTCATAATCTGTTGCATCTAATTTCCCAAAACGGATGTTATCTGCAATTGTTCCTTCGTATAGCCAAGCATCTTGTAAAACCATACCAAAGACTGAACGCACATCACTTCGATCCATTTTTTTCGTATCAATACCGTCAATTTTGATGGCACCTTCAGTTACATCATAAAAGCGCATCAGCAAGTTGATTAAGGTTGTTTTCCCCGCACCAGTCGGTCCAACGATAGCAACGGTTTGTCCCGCTTCCACCTTAAAGTTCAAATTTTTAATTAAAGGCTTCGCAGGATCGTAGCTAAAGCGAACATTTTCAAACTGAACAGAACCATGAATGGTTTCTGGTAAGGCGATATCAGATTGATTGACTTCTTCTTCTGGTTCATCCAAGATTTCAAAAACCCTTGTCGTTGCAGCAGAAGCACTTTGTAAAGCTGCCGACAATTGGGTAATATTCCCCATCGGCTGACTGATTTGCCAAATATATTGAATGAATGCTTGCAACTGCCCAACCACAATTACACCTGTAATCACATAATAACTACCTAAAACGGCCATTCCAATATACGCACCATACGCAGTCATTTGTACAAGTGGTAACATCAAACCAGAGATAAACGCTGCTTTAAACCCAAAGCTATTGAGGTTATGATTTACATTTTTAAATCCTTCTAATGTTTCTTTTTCTCGTCCATAGAGTTTTAACACGCTAAAACCAGTCATGTTTTCTTGGACGTATCCATTTAAATCACCAAGAGCATTTTGCATGCCTTGGAAATACTTTTGAGAGATTCCAACAATTGTTTTTGAAATTAACAACGATAGCGGAATCATCACAATCGAAATCAACGCCATCAACCAGTTGATATAAAACATCATTACAACAGCCATGACAATTCCAAGAATCGCCGAAACGATATTGATGAAACTTTGTTGCATCGCGTTACTAACAGCGTCAACATCATTCGTCACACGAGACAAGATATTTCCTTGCTGATTTTTATCAAAATAAGAAACTGGTAAACGATTGATTTTTTCATCAATATCTCGACGTAAATCGCGCATAGAATGCTGAACAACAGTCGCCATCAAAAATCCTGATAGAAATTGAGCACCGCAATAGCCTAGGCCAACAAGTAATATCCAGATCAAACATTTGATAATATAGGCGTAATTCAATCCATCTCCTGCTGCGACATTATTACTAATTTCAGTAATCGGTAAACCTGAAACATAGGGCAATGCTGCATTAAAGGCTACAGTCAAAATCGTAAAAATAATGACCAAAATAAATGTTCCTTTGTATGGACTGATATATCTACTTAAGCGTCGAATAGAAGAGAGGGCTTTTTTCATGCTAATTCCTCCTCTGACAATTGAGAAGCAGCAATATCATAATAGATAGGGCAATTCTCAAGTAATTCACGATGGGTTCCAATACCAACAACATTTCCTTCGTTCAAAACAATAATTTTATCTGCATGCATAATAGTTCCAACTCGTTGAGCTACGATCAAAACCGTTGATTCTGTCGTTTCTTTTTTCAATCGTGCTCTTAATTTAGCATCCGTTTGATAATCTAATGCAGAAAAACTATCATCAAAAATATACACTTCTGGGCGGCGAATTACAGCTCTAGCAATTGCCAAACGTTGCTTTTGACCACCTGAAAAGTTCGTTCCACCTTCTGAAAGAAGTTCATCGTAGCCATCTGGTTTTTGTGAGATGAATTCTGAAGCTTGAGCAATATCTGCTGCCATCTCCATTTCTTCCATCGTAGCGTCTTCCTTACCGTAGCGAAGATTGTCCGCAATCGTCCCTGTAAACAATAATGCCTTTTGTGGAATATAGCCGATTTTGTTGCGTAATGCGCTTAATTTGTATTCCTGAACATTGACCCCATCTAGTAAAACTTCACCTTCTGACACATCATAAAAGCGAGGGATTAATTGAATCAATGTTGATTTCCCACTTCCTGTGCTTCCAATAAATGCTACCGTTTCTCCCGGTGAAGCTTTAAAACTAACATTACGGATAACTGGGCTTTCAGAATGTCCTGGGTAAGCAAATGTTACATTTTTAAACTCTAAATATCCTTTTGTTTGTGTCTCTGTTATGCCGGCTTCATTTTCACGAATCACAGGTTCCATATCAAAAGCTTCTTGAATCCGTCGAGCTGATACTGCGGCACGAGGATACATCATAAAGACACTAGCAAATAACATGAAAGAAAACAGGGCGTGAAATATATATTCGATAAAGGCAATCAAATCACCTACGAGTAAACTTCCCTGATCAATTTGAAGGGCACCATTCCAAATAATCAGCACCATCACTATATTAAATAGAAAGAAAAATCCTGGTTGTGCTGCTGCCATCAGACGAAAAAGGCTTTTAGAACTTTTCGTATAGTCTTCATTTACTTTACTAAAACGACTTTCTTCGAACTTTTCGTTTACAAAAGCTCTGATTACTCTTAGACCAGAAAGATTTTCTCTTAAAATCCCGTTGATCCCATCTAGATTTTTTTGTTGCTTATTCGATAATGGTTCTGAAATTTTAGCTATCAATATGACTGCCACTAATAAAAATGGTAATGCTCCTAGAACAAACCAGCCCAACGAAGGACTCGTCCGCATAACCATGAATAAACTGACAAAAAACATCATTGGTGTCATAAACCCGATTCGTAAAATATTTCCCATGAACAACATGATTTGATATGCATCATTTGTTGTTCTGGTAATCAATGAAGAAACACCAATTGTTTCATATTCACGATGAGAAAAAGTCTGTACCTTTTCAAATAAATCATCTCGAATATCTCGTACAATATTCGTTGTCATACGCGCGCCAAAATACCCCAACATAATATTCATCACTACGCCAATGACTGTGATCACAATCATTAACAATCCTTGCTGTTTTACATACTCATAGTCGTTGTTTTTAATCCCAACATCGATCATTCGTGCTAGAATCGTAGGTAATCCAAGCTCTATTAAAATAAACCCGAAAACACAAATGAAATCTAAAAGCAATAATTTCTTATATCTCATTGTGTAACGCCACATCAATTTCAATCAATCATCTCCTATTCTACTTTTTAATCCAGTGCTTTCACTATAGCACAAAAACAAGGGTCAGGTAAATTATATTTAGATGAACCCGCCACTCTTTTTACCTTAAAAATAAGCTGTACCAGTTTATTATGGTATAATGAAGTTTACTTTATTTTTTTATAGAATAAATGAAAGCGATGGGATTATATTGATGAAAAAAATACTTTATATAGCTCTAGGTTGTCTCACATTTGGCTTGGGAACGTTAGGCATTTTTCTACCTATATTGCCAACAGCAATTTTCTATATTTTAACTGCTTTTTTTTGGATGCGCAGCTCTGACTATTTGTACACAAAATTTACGAGCTCTGTCTATTATCAAAAATATATTAAAGAATCGATTGTCGAAAATAAAATCACTCCTCTCGGGCGTGTAAAACTATTTTCAACATTACTTATTGTCTTTGCTATTCCTTGCTTGATCGTGCGTAATCCATTTATGACAGCTACTTTAGCTACCGTCTATTTAATACACTTCATCGGTCTAAATTGGTATTTCAACAAAAAGAAACAGACCTCTTCGCAAAAGCCGACTGAATAATAAACGATTCTTTAAAGTCCTAAGTCTGTTTCTATACTTATTCATTATTTTATGATAAAATACGGGTAATTGTTGTACAACACAACGGACGGTTGAAAGAAAGTAAGATTTCCTTAAAACAAGTAAAGTGAAGCAAAGTCGAGGCTTCATTTCATCATCAACAGCTGTTTTTGATGACAATTGTTTTTCAGGTGGGCAACCACCTCATTTTGTTGTGTTCAAAATTACAGTAAGAAATTATTGAAAATAAATAACCAACTGCATTGGCAGATAAAGGAGAAAAGACTATGATTTATAAAGTTTACTACCAAGAAACAAAAACAAGAAACCCAAAAAGAGAAGATACAAAATCGCTTTATGTTGAAGCTGAAAACGATGTAATCGTTCGCCAACAAGTAGAAGAAAATACCCCATACAATATTGAATATATTCAAGCACTTGATGAAAATCATCTTGCTTACGAGCAAGAACATGCGGAATTCTCTTTAACGGAGTTTTAAATATGAAAGTAAACATAAAAAACAACGAAACTGGCGTTTTTGCGATAGGCGGTTTGGGCGAGATCGGGAAAAATACTTATGGGGTTCAATTTCAAGATGAAATCATCATCATTGATGCTGGAATCAAATTTCCAGAAGATGATTTGCTTGGGATTGACTATGTTATTCCAGATTACAGCTATATCGTTCAAAATCTGCATAAAGTCAAAGCGCTAATTATCACTCATGGACATGAAGATCATATTGGTGGTGTCCCTTACTTATTGCGTCAAGCAAATATCCCTATTTATGCAGGACCATTAGCGCTAGCTTTGATCACAAACAAGTTAGATGAACATGGATTATTACGTGATGCAACACTTCATGAAATCAATGAAGATACCGTTATTCGTTTCCGTAAAACAGCGATCAGTTTCTTTAGAACGACTCATAGTATTCCAGATGCTTTAGGTGTTGTTGTCAAAACACCTTCTGGTAATATTGTTGCTACAGGAGATTTCAAGTTTGACTTTACGCCAGTGGGTGAACCGGCAAACTTGCACCGTATGGCAAAATTAGGTGAAGAAGGCGTGCTATGTTTGCTTTCTGATAGTACTAATGCTGAAATTCCAACATTTACAAAATCGGAAAAAACAATCGGCTCTTCTATATTGAAGATTTTTGAAAAAATTGATGGGCGAATCATCTTTGCTAGTTTCGCTTCAAATATTTTCCGTCTACAACAAGCAGCAGATGCAGCTGTTAAGACAGGACGTAAGATTGCTGTATTTGGACGTAGTATGGAAAATGCCATCGTCAATGGTGAGCAACTTGGCTATATTAATGTTCCTAAAGGGACATTCGTAGATGCAGCAGAGTTAAATCAATTGCCTGCAAACGAGACAATGATTTTATGTACTGGTTCTCAAGGTGAACCCATGGCTGCTTTAAGCCGAATCGCAAACGGGACACACCGCCAAATTTCTATTCAGCCTGGCGATACAGTTATTTTTTCAAGTTCTCCAATTCCAGGAAACACAACAAGTGTTAATCGTTTAATCAATCTGCTTTCAGAAGCAGGCGCTGAGGTTATTCATGGCAAAATCAACAATATTCATACATCTGGACATGGCGGACAAGAAGAACAAAAATTAATGTTACGCTTAATGAAACCTAAATATTTCGTACCTGTCCATGGTGAATTTAGAATGTTGAAAATTCACGCATCACTTGCACATGACGTTGGTGTTCCTAATGAAAATAGTTTTATTATGGAAAATGGCGATGTCTTAGCTTTAACAGCAGATAGTGCTCGTATGGCTGGACACTTTAATGCCAATGACGTCTATGTTGATGGGAATGGTGTCGGGGATATCGGTAATGTAGTCTTGCGAGACCGTAGAATTCTTTCAGAAGAAGGATTGGTTCTTGCTGTTGCTACAGTCGATATTAAAAATAAAGAAATTTTAGCTGGTCCAGATATTTTATCTCGTGGTTTTGTTTACATGAGAGAATCTGGAGAAATGATTCATGAAGGACAACGCTTGCTGTTTAATGCTATCCGTGAAGCTTTACGAGATGAAAATTGTACAGAAGCTAAATTATGTGATGCGATTTCCGCTGCATTACAGCCCTTCTTGTTTGAAAAAACAGAACGTCATCCAATGATTTTACCGATGATTATGACTTCGTGAGTTTGAATACAGTGTTGCAACAGCAGGAATTGTGAGATTCTTGTTGTTGCTTTTTTATTTTTCGTGTATATCCAAAAATTTCATCAACTCTTTAGCAGCTAAAAAACTACCT
This sequence comes from Enterococcus sp. 4G2_DIV0659, assembly GCF_002140715.2. Lineage (NCBI taxonomy): Bacteria > Bacillati > Bacillota > Bacilli > Lactobacillales > Enterococcaceae > Enterococcus > Candidatus Enterococcus mansonii. The sequence goes on from NZ_NGLE02000001.1 coordinate 1,000,633, forward strand.
TCGATTGGTTGTAGCTGTTGTTGTAATTTCTTTGCTTGTTGCTCAAATAGTTGATTACTCAAAAGTTCTTGCAACTTTTTTTTAAATAATCGTTGATCAGTTAATTTATGCTTTTTAATCTGAATTGCACTGCCATATTCCACGCAACAACTAATATTATATTCCTGCTCTTTTTGCAAACCAACCCCAATGAATGGTTTGCCTGATAAGCAAGCAGTTTGAATGGTTCCTTCCCCACCATGCAAAACACAGGCAGTTACTTTTTCTTGAACTTCTTTGGCTGGTAACCAATCATAAATGTGAACATTTCTTGGAAGCTGATTCATCTGTTCTTCTGTTAAATAGTTTTTCATCGGACTGATTACTTCAACTGGCAACTCATCAAAATTTTGTAATAACTCAAAAATCAGTTGACGATTCCCAGAACTTCCCATGCTGCAATAAATAAGCGGTTTTGTGGCCTTTTCCAGCAATTGTTGTAAGGAAAATGGGACTTCTTCTTTTAATTTTGCAAAAATAGGACCTACATATACACTATTATTTGGTAAATCAGGATTTTTTGTTAATAATTCTGGTGTGGTGATGCAATTTAAGTCACCAGACATAGCATCGATTGTATAGGTGAATTGATCTTCTATTCCCAATTCTTTTATAAGTCTTTTTATATCTTTTGGCAGCCATTTTAAGTTTAAAATGAGGTATTTTACTATTTTTTTTAGGTAGCGATTTGAATTTTTCATAAACTCTGGGCCTTCTATATGGGCTCTACTATATGCGTAGGGTTTAACATACATTAGTGGAACTTTTTTTACACGAGCACTTAGTAATAAGCTGATTGTGGAACCGATGATTATCCCATCTGGATGAAGTTCTTCGATCAGCTGAAGTTCATTGTTGACTCTCATCTTTAACCTATCATATGTAAAAGGGATTTTATATGTCTTCAACTGGTCAAATTTCATAATATTTCTAATATCAGCATCGGTTAAATGGGGTGTTAAAAACCTAAATTCAAATCCTTCTTTTTCAATGAAAGAAGCAAATTCCCGACTATATCCCATGAAAATACAATTCGCTTGAGATTGGCATTTTTTAGCTACCTCAATCATTCTAGTTGTCTCTGCTAAATTAAAGGTTTCTGGGGCAAATAGTAATGTTCTCATCGACTAATTTCTCCATTTTTTACGATTAGATCGTAGATTTTTTCAATGTAAGAATCAATTTCACTTTCCTCTTCACGAGTGAAATCCTTTATTTCTGGAACCTGCTCAAATAATGCTAGCATTTGCTCATAATAGTTTATTTTATCTTGAAAAAATTTTTTCTTTTTTTCTATTAATAACTCTGTTCTTTCTCTACATCCAGCCGTAGTATTTGTGTCCATAACTTTTAAAATTGTCTGAATTTCTTCCAGATTAAATTCTCCATATTTCATAACTAATATATATTTAACTATTCTAAGATCGACCTCTTGATACATTCTATAACCATTACTTTCCCTACTTGGATTTACTAAATTGACTTTATCATAATATCTTAGCGTTGATTTTGGAACATTCAGAATTTCCGCGACCTCTTTTACTGTTTTTCCCATTTTTTTCCTCCAGCTTCTTTTCTAGAACTATAACATGAAACTTTACTTTAATGTCAATAGCTAAAAAAACAGCTAACAGGCATAATAAGCATGCCTGCTAGCTGTTCATCTCTTGTTTATTAAAATTTTATGCCGTCTTATTCACAACTAATACATTTGCCTTAGCATGATTTACAACATAAGAGGTTGTTGAACCAACTAATAAACGCTCAAAGCTATTTAACCCCGTTCTCCCCATCACAATTAGATCGATCGGTTCTTTTGATTCTGTAAAATCAGCGATCAATGACTTGGCGTAACCATACATAACATACGTTACTACATTGTCTAATCCACCAGCATGGGCTTCATCTTTTCTTCTTTTCATTTCAGCTTCTTCTCTTGTTCGTAATTCTTCCATCACACTTCCCATTGAGATGGTCAATTCACCATAATAATTGGCTGTTTCCTCAATTACATAAAGGATATGCAAGGTAGCATCATTTCTTTTTGCGATCTTGACAGCTTCTTGATACGCTTTTTCTGCTTTATCAGAACCATCAACTGCAACTAAAATATTTTTATACGATTCTCCCACGATAAAAACCCCCTTCTTTGCTACTTCGATTGTACTACAAAAAAGGGCTTTCATCAAAAATACTGCTGTTTAAAAAAATCTTCTTTACACTTTTTCAAAAGCATGTTATAGTAACCATGGAATTTCGTTATCAAATATCGTTGCCTTTCATATGAATCAAGAAAGGAGAATCACTATGACATTTGGTAATAACGTATTAAAATACCGTGTAGCACTTGATACAAAGAAAAATTTGTTTATGGCTATCGATGCAAATAACCAAGCAAATATCGCTTATGGTATCACGATTACACAAGCAGTAAAAGAATTGAAAAAATCTATTTAAGGAGTTAGCAACCTAAATGAGCGATTCAAGTTCTAATACGATTTAAAGGCATCTGGTGAATGATAAATCACGGATGCCTTTTTTGTTGTCTACATGTTTTACTCCAAATATTTTGTTTTAAACGATTTATTTCACTAGTAGGTGGTTCCATTCTTTTCGCTTGCCTAATACTGTTCAATATCTGCTCTGCATAGCAATCACAATGCTTCGCAGCAAAAAAAAACATCCGACACAATTGTCAGATGTTTTTGAATGGATGAATTAGTTTTTTTCTACGTTTACTGCTTGAGGTCCACGATCTGAATCTTCAACATCGAAGCTTACTGATTGACCTTCTTCTAAAGTTTTGAATCCGTCTCCTTGGATAGCTGAAAAGTGTACGAATACGTCACTTCCGTCTTCACGAGAGATAAATCCGAAGCCTTTTTCTGCGTTAAACCATTTTACTGTTCCTTGTTCCATTCCTTGTTCCTCCTCGTGCTTAAGCACTAAATATTGTAACATTGCCCGTGTACGATAGAGGGTTTTAAAATTAAAACTTCTATATTGTCCCAAACAAGATTACACATATATTGTACATGCGAAGCCTTATTTTTGCAAGAATTCTAGCTACTCTACACTAAAAAATTTTCTTCTCTCATACTGATGTATACTTGTTCTCCGATAATGATATGATCTAGAACATCAATACCCATCATTTTCCCACATTCCTGCATTCTCTGGGTAAAATGGATATCACTCTCCGAAGGGGTTGGATTCCCTGATGGATGATTGTGCGCGAGGATCAAACGTGCCGCAGAATATTTGACCGCACTACGGAAAATCTCTCGAGGATGGGCAACGCTTTGATTCAAACTACCTTTAAATACAGTTTCTTGTTTAATGACTTCATTTTTCGTATTTAAGTATAAACAAACTAAATGTTCTTGTTGTAAATCTTGTAATTCATACATCAAATTTTGAGCAATTTGATAACTGGAAGATACTTTTCCAAACTTCATTTGAGTACTTTGTTGAATTCGATACCCAAACTCAATTGCTGCACGTAACTCAATCGCTTTGATTCGACCAATGCCCTTTATTTCCATCATTTCATTCAATGTGGCATTTTTTAATTCATATAGATGATTAAAATAATTCAAAAATTTAGATGCAACATCCATTACATGACTATCTTTTGAACCTGTTCGTAGTAAAATAGCTAATAATTCTTGATTAGATAATGCTTTCTCCCCCACTTCTTCCAGCCTTTCACGAGGCAAACAATCTTCTGGCATCTCTCTAATAAATAACTTTTCTTCTTTATTCAAAAACTCACTCCTTTGCTCTCTAAATAAAAGATACGCAAAGAAGTGAGTTTTTTATTTTTCTAAATATGCTGGAACTTGTGTTAGGCTTTCAAAAATTTCTAGTGTTTTGTTTTTGATTTCTTTTGTTGGTGGTAATAAGTCTGGTATCATAATCACTGGAATACCAGCAGCTTGTGCAGCGGTCACCCCATGAAAAGAATCTTCAAAAATCAATGTATTTTCCGCTTGTGTTCCAAGAAACGCTAAACCTTTTTTAAAAATTTCTGGATCAGGTTTTGCTCGAGTGACATCTTCTGCTGAAACAATCCCAGCAAAACGGTCTTTGATTCCTGCTCCATCTAGCAAAAGTTCGATGGCTGGTCGAACGTTACTTGATGCAACGATTCTTGGAATCTCTTGCTGATCAAGAAAATCTAATAATTCCAGAACGCCTTCTTTTAAAGGGACTTGTCCAGATTCAAATACTTGATACGTATCTTCATAAGAACGTTGAATAAATTCTTCCACTTTTTCCTTACCAAACGCTTGAAAGATTCGATGATAATTTTCTTGCACTTCTTCATCTGATACACCTAAAAATTGTAAATACAATTCTTTACTATACGGAAACCCCATAGCATCTGCTATTTTTTGTGCTGACTGATAATAAATCAATTCAGTATCAAATAATAACCCATCCATATCAAAAATGACTCCATTAATCGTATTCATTATTTCCTCCTCATTTAATTGTTTAACCTTGAAGAAAAATAGGGAAATTTGAAAGCAGCGCTTTTGGCTGCATTTACAGTTTATCTTTTTTCTGAAAGGTTCGCTCGTAAAGCAACGTTATAACTTTAATAATAATTCCCTTACTTGTGAAACAAAGTAAAGGGAGCCTGTCACCAAAAGAAGATCATCCGTTGACATTTTTTCCAACACTTCCCCTAAACCAAATTGCCACAATGAAACGATTTCGGTTTTTTCATCCTCAAAATGCTCCAAATTCGTCAAGTCCAGGGCACCAGGATAATCAAATGTACTTAGGTATAAATGGACATTCGGCAGTTGTTTCAATATACCAACCATCTGCTCCACATCTTTCGTTGCCAATGCTGAAAATAGAATATTGATTTCTCTATTTGGAAACTCTTTTTTTATATTTTCTGCTAATCGATACATCGCATGATCATTATGTGCGCCATCTAAAATAATCAATGGTTCTTCACTAATTCTTTCCATACGTGCTGGCCACTTCGCTTTGGTTAATCCTTGATAAATATCTCGATCTGAATAGTTGATTTGATTCAACTGACAATAACGATAAAACAATTCAATCGCTACCGCGGCATTTTCCACTTGATGACGGCCTAATAATGGAACTTTTACATTTGGTACTCTTCCTGCCTCTCCATAAAAATGGAAGACTTCTCCCCAATTTTTATCTGGATGTAGGTATTCTGATTTATAGTCGTAAGCGTAACGGTAGATTTTACTGTGTTTTTTCCTAGCTACTTCAGCAATTACATCAAAGGCAACTTCTTCAATATTTCCTGTGACAACAGGCACCCCCTCTTTAATAATGCCTGCCTTTTGAAAAGCAATCTTTTCAAGAGTATCACCTAATATCTCAGTGTGATCCTTACCAATTGTAGTGATGGCTGTCAACATGGGTTTCACTACATTTGTACTGTCCAGTAATCCACCTAAGCCAACTTCTACAATCGCTATGTCTACTTGCTCTTCAAGCAAATAGTCAAGAGCCATCACCGTTAGGGTTTCAAACTCAGTAATTCCCGCACTTTTTGGCTGTTGATCCATTTTTTTGACCAATTCTTGGTATTTTTCAACGTATTGAACAATGTGATCATCTGAAATCCCTTGTCCATTAATCGCTATCCGTTCATTAAAATGTTCGATGTACGGAGAGGTAAATGTGCCCACTTTCAAGCCAAGCTCTTCTAACATACATCTTAGATACGTCACCGTAGAGCCTTTTCCATTGGTTCCTGCAACATGGATCGTTGGAACTTTATCTTCTGGATGATCCACCCGTTTTAATAATTCTTCTACTCGATCCAGCCCTGGTCTAGAACCAAAAGGCAGCCGACTATGAATCCATTCAATTGCTTCATCAATTGTCAATGACATGCTCTCAACTCCTCGCTTCTTTAATTATATCGAAAGCCGACACTCTTTTCACTAATTTAGGGCTTAAAATAATAGAAAGCTAGATTTTATAAAAAAGTGGTAAAGAAATAACAGAAATACTTGAATACATTTCAAGTATGTTAAAATAAATAAGACTAAATGTACTAGGAGAGCCTAGCATCTTTTTTGCACCAATCCAAAGTCTCGTGATAGACTAGAACCTTGGGAATACATTTATCATAAATTACTTTATAAATAATGTTGCAGGTAGTTCGTTTGATTTTACACAATTGATTGAACCTTTATCCTAAAGCAGTTATAAATTATTAGAATAGAGGAGCAGTAAAACATATGTCAAAAATAAAAAATAACTTCTTAACCGGTGGGAGCTTTTTATTACCTTTCCTGTTATTGATCATCTTGTGGTCTATCTTGGGATTAGCCCCATTTGGAAACAATACACTTTTAGTGAGTGATTTAGGATCACAATATATGCCTTTTTTAAGTGCTTTTAAACAATTTTTTCAAACTGGAAATCATTCACTGTATTCTTTCTCGGATGCTCTTGGCGGCACTATTTTACCGCTAAGTGCGTATTACTTGTTGAGTCCGTTTAATTTTCTCGTGTTGCTCTTTTCTTATGAGCAGCTTCCGATTGCTATCTTATTAATTATTACACTTAAAATTGCTTTTATGGGCACTTCTATGTACTATTATCTTCAAAAAACCTATCGTGAAACGACTGTTTATACGTTACTTTTTTCCACCTCGTATAGTTTTTGCGGTTTTGTTACAATTTATGCGTTGAATTTTATGTGGCTGGATGCATTGATTTTACTGCCTTTATTGGTGTTAGGGATTCAACGTTTATGGGATCATAAAAAATATGGGCTTTATTCCCTCGTATTATTTTTCGCAATTGTGACTAACTACTATATGGGGTATATGCTTTGTATTTTTGCCGTGTTCTATAGTTTTTATTGGTATTATCAACAAACGCTGTCTACTGATAAAAAAGGAGTCTGGCACTTTATTAAAGAAGGACGATTGTTTTTCGTTGCTTCTTTTTTAACCGGAATTAGCACTAGTTTTATCCTAATCCCAGCAATCGAAGGGATGTTGGCAACAAAGAAAACAAGCTTTGATCTAGACACTTTCTTACCATTGCCTAAATTTGGTTTAAACTTTTTTTCTCAGTTAGGAATTGGCAGTGTCAATTTTGAGCTACGACTGGAACATCTGCCAATTATTTTTTCTGGTTTGTTAATGGTCTTACTTTTTATCACTTATTTTCAATTGTCAGTTATTCCTAGAAAAGAAAAATGGAATACCTTGGTTTTAATTGGTCTAATTTTCTTGAGTTTCTGGTTGGAAATGGTTAATACGGTTTGGCACATGTTTCAAAGTCCTGCAGGCTTTCCTTATAGAAATAGCTTTATTTTTAGTTTTTTGGTTATTAAATTCGCGTATGAGGCTTTTATTAAGTTAAAACAAGGCGCCACATTAAAAGTGTTTGTTCCAACTATTTTTTCTATGTTGCTACTGGTAGGCTATCTTTCTTTGCGTTTTTCAAAAGAGAAAGACTTTCTGCTATCTAATATTTATCTTTTTATTAGTTTACTGGGCATTTGGCTCATCTATTGTTTGATTGTTTTAGGGCAAAAATCATTGGGGCTGAAAAGGCATGTGCTGTATTCATTATTGTTTTTGTTTGTTTGCTCAGAGTTGATTTTTAATTTTTGGATCAGCTTAAAAGAGATTCCTTTTGGCAACCAAGAGAAATTTGCCGCGACTTATCAAGCACAAGACAAGGTTATTTCTGAATTAAACGAAGAGCAATCTGATTTATTCCGACTGAAACAGACCATTGATTCCCGTACTGCTGGTTATAACGAACAAAATAACGGCTACAATAATGCACTTTTATATGGCTATGCTGGGGTTTCTAGCTATACCTCTACTTTAGATGCTAAAATGCAAGATACCTTGACAGCATTAGGGTTATACAAAAAAAATGATCGTAGAATTGCTTATGTAGATGAATTTAAAGTCATTAATTTACTTTTAAACGTGGCCTATCAAATCACGCCAGAACATAAGGAAAAACAGCAAATCATAGCAACCGAACCTTCTACAAATGTCTACAAAAATCCAGAAGCAATCGGTATGGGCTTTCTCGTCCCGCAAGGTTTTCGTGCAATCAAATTAGAAAAAGAGCAACCGTTAAAAAATCAAGAAATGATTTTGCAAACTATCCAGCAAAAAGATACAAGTTACTTTAAAGAAACACGGGAATTAAAATGGACTGCTTTGTCTGAAAATCAGTATACTGTCACCACAAAAACCACTTCTGACGGTGAATTATATCTCTATGCTCCCGAAATTGATTGGCAAAAAATGACTTCCTTTACGGTAAATGGAAAAAAAATTCAGCCTTCTGTCTATATTGCTACGAATCAATTATTTAACCTTGGTTACTTCAAGAAAGATGAAACCATCCAATTACAGTTTGATTCAGAAAAAGAGTTAGAAGATAAGAATATGGAAGTAAAAACATTGCAACAAGATCTATTTGATTCTTTCATTGCCAAACAGAAGTCACAGGCTATTCAACTAAATAAACAAGGTTCAAGAACTTTAACTGGTGAAATCACTGTTACAGATTCTAACCACACTCTCCTGTATTTAGCTATTCCCTATGATAAAAATTGGCAAATCACAGTTGATGGGAAGAAAATTGCCGCCAAACGTATTTTAGGCAATTTCATAGGCATTGAACTGCCGATTGGAAAACATCAAGTTGCTATGAATTATCAGCCTAAAAATTTCTTTATAGGTAGTTTAATTAGCATTTCTGTTCTTTTGGGCGTATCATTTTATCAATTAATAAAACGAAAATCAAAGCAACAATGAGAGGAAATAACAGCCATGGGGAGGACTATTCTTAAAAGAATTATCTATGTATTGCCAATTATAGGAGTGATTTGTTTTACAGGTTTAGTGATTTATGGTTATTCTAAAGGTATTTTCCATTCTGTTCAGTCGTTACAGGATTTTATTAAACAATTTGGCGAGTTTGCCATACTGATATTTATTTTTTTGCAAATGCTTCAAGTCATTGTGCCGATTCTTCCTGGGGGAATTTCCACGGTTGTCGGCATGTTGATGTTCGGTAATATACAAGGGTTACTTTATAGTTATGTTGGTTTGATTATCGGTGAAATCATTGTATACTGGTTAGCTCGTCATTATGGAAAATCCTTTGCTCGGCTTATTTTAACTAAAAAACGATACTTGAAATTTGAAAAAATGTTGGATAGACCTCAAAAAGGAATCAAAAAATTAATGATTGTTACTTTGTTGGTTCCTTTTGCACCAGATGATTTAGTCTGTTTGGTCGCTGGTCTTGCAGATTTACCTTTTAAAGAATATATGAAGATTTTGCTTATTTTTAAATTTTGGTCTGTTGGAACGTATGGGTATGCATTAGTGTTTTTGTTTCATCGGATTTTGATTGGTTGATGCAATAAAAATGAAAAGGTGGAGTAATAATCAGGTGAAAATTTGATTATTATTACTCTACCTTTTTTAGGTATTCTTTCACCAAAGTTAAATGAAATGATATATTTTATATCCAATAAAAAAGAAAAAGGTTGTATATTTGGTAGCGTCGCTAGGAGTTTTAGGGATATTTATTCTGGGATTTGCTTTTCATTCAGAAGCATCTGAACTAACTGATATTCCATTAACAGATAAACACATGGTGGAAGTCGCAAAAAATATTAATGAAAACTATGATACATCAAACATGACAACAGAAGAATTAGATAAACTCACGATTCAGTTATTAATTGAACAAAGTAGAATACGAGCTTCAAATGTATTCGGTATTTCTTTAAATTCAAAAGAAAAGGAATTAGCAAAACAATATCCATCTCAAGCTGTCAATTGTTTTTTTATGCAGATATGGCAAGTAATGCAGCAAGTAAAACCTTTAAAATCAAAACTGCAGATTGGGACGGATCAGATGGCAATGCGATGCAGCATTTCTACTGGAACATGTTAATGACTAATAGATATGGTACTGCTGTGGCTGATAGATGGGCTTCTGCTCATGAAGCTCATGGTTTCAATGATATTCACACGAGAATGGATTTAGCTAATAATTCTGAGTGAAGATGCTATTTTATTGACTACTATTACAGAAATAAAAGAAAAAGATTCTATTCAGGTTGTGTATAAAAGACCTTTGCCTAAAGAAGGAAATTTATTACTACTCTATGAAACTAAAAATGGCGAGCTGAAAGAAACATATGCCGGTTACTTTCAAAAAGGAATTCGTAGAAGCAGAATACAATTTAATTTGGAGACAAAATAGTAGTGGTTTAAATAACAATCACCAATAAAAAGATACCTCAATAATCAGGTAATCCTTTGATTATTGAGGTATTTTTCTTTTATTCTTATTTCACTGTACGAAGTTGTGCGATTCGTTCTTTCACAACCACTTGTTTTTCTAAATAACCTTTTTCTTTCGCTTTTTCAGCCTCAACAACGTCGTCTGGTGCATTGGAAACAAAGCGTTCATTTGCTAATTTTCCTTGTACGCGTTTGACTTCTTGGGTCCATTTATCTAATTCTTTCTCTAAACGGGCAATTTCTTCTTCTACATTGATTAAACCTGCTAAAGGTAAATATAACTCTGCTCCAGTCAATACCGCTGACATCGCTAATTCAGGTGCTGTAATATCACTTGAAATAGTTAACTCTTCTGGATTACAGAAGCGCTCAATGTAATTGGTATTTTCGATCAAGAATTTATCCACTGCTTCATCACTGGTTTTAATCAACAGAGTAATTGGTTTTGAAAGTGGTGTGTTCACTTCTGCACGGATATTACGAACTGCACGAATGACTTCTTTTAACACTTCCATTCCACGAGCGGCTGTTTCATCTGAAAATTCTTCGTGAACGACAGGGTAGTCAGCCACGACAAGAGAGACACCTTCATGTGGAATATTTTCCCAAATTTCTTCTGTCACAAATGGCATGATTGGATGCAATAGACGTAAGATTTGGTCTAATGTATACACTAAAATACTACGTGTTGTTTGTTTAGCCGTTTCGTTTTCTCCGTAAAGAATTTCTTTACTCATTTCGATATACCAGTCACAGAAATCATCCCAGATAAAGTTATACAATTGACGACCCGCTTCACCAAATTCAAAGCGATCGAACAACTCTGTCACACGAGCAACCGTTTCATTTAGTCGGGTTAAAATCCAGCGGTCTGCTACAGTTTTCTCTCCACTAAAATCAATATCTTCATAAGACATCCCTTCCACGTTCATGATCACAAAACGGCTGGCATTCCAGATTTTATTGATAAAGTTCCAAGACGCATCCATTTTTTCATAGCTGAATCGCATATCTTGACCTGGTGTAGAGCCATTTGACATGAACCAACGTAACGCATCTGCCCCGTATTTGTCGATCACTTCCATTGGATCGATTCCGTTTCCTAGTGATTTACTCATTTTACGACCATCTTCTGCTCTGATCAATCCATGCATCAAGACATTTTTAAATGGTGCTTGTCCAGTAAATTCTAAACTTTGGAACATCATGCGGCTAACCCAGAAGAAAATAATATCATAGCCTGTTACTAATGTGCTTGTTGGGAAGTAACGCTGATAATCAGGCGCTTCTTCATCTGGCCAACCCATTGTTGAAAATGGCCATAATGCTGAACTGAACCATGTATCTAATACGTCTGAATCTTGAATCCAGTTTTCTGAATCAGCTGGTGCTTCCATGCCAACATACATTTCGCCAGTTTCTTTATGATACCATGCTGGAATTTGGTGCCCCCACCATAATTGACGTGAGATAACCCAGTCATGGACATTTTCCATCCAACGTAAGAAGGTTTGGTTAAAACGTGGTGGATAAAATTCTACTGCATCATCCGTGTCTTGGTTTTTCATCGCTTTTTCAGCTAAAGGTGCCATTTTAACAAACCATTGTGTGGATAAACGAGGTTCAACAACAACACCTGTACGCTCTGAGTGACCTACGCTATGATTCATTGTTTCGATTTTGATTAGACGACCCATTTCTTTCAAGTCAGAAACAATCAACTTACGTGCAGAGAAACGATCCATGCCTGCGTATTTTCCGGCTAAGTCGTTCATAGAACCATCTTCATTCATTACATTTACGCGAGGTAAATCGTGGCGATTCCCCACTTCAAAGTCGTTAGGATCGTGAGCTGGCGTAATTTTTACCACACCTGTTCCAAATTCCATATCTACGTATTCATCAGCAATGATTGGAATTTCTTTATCTACTAACGGCAATGTCACTGTTTTACCAATGATTGCTTGATAGCGCTCGTCATCAGGATGAACTGCAATTGCTGTATCTCCTAGCATTGTTTCAGGACGAGTCGTTGCGATTTCCACAACGCCTGTTCCATCAGTCAGTGGATAACTCATATGATAAAAGGCACCTTCGATATCTTTGTGGATAACTTCGATATCAGATAAGGCGGTTTTCGCTTTGGGATCCCAGTTGATGATGTATTCACCGCGATAAATCAGGTCTTTTTCGTATAAAGAAACGAACACTTTACGAACCGCTTGAGATAATCCTTCATCTAAAGTGAAACGTTCACGGCTGTAATCTAAAGAAAGACCCATTTTTGCCCATTGTTCACGAATATGAGAGGCATACTCTTCTTTCCAATCCCAGACTTGTTCCACAAATTTTTCACGACCTAAGTCATAACGCGAAATGCCTTGTTCTGCTAGCTTTTCTTCGACTTTTGCTTGTGTTGCAATCCCCGCATGATCCATTCCTGGAAGCCATAAAGTATCAAAGCCTTGCATTCTTTTTTGACGAATAATCATATCTTGTAAGGTTGTATCCCACGCATGTCCTAAATGAAGTTTACCAGTAACATTGGGTGGTGGAATAACGATTGAATAGGGTTTTGCTTCTTTATTGCCGTTTGGTTTAAATAAATCTTGATCCAGCCATTTTTGGTAGCGGCCTTGTTCTACTTCTGTTGGCTGATATTTTGTCGGTAGATTTTTTTCTTCTGACATATACGTTCCTTCTTTCTGATTTTAATCTAAATGAATGGTGAAGCGACGCACTAAGGTAACAATTCTTCTTATCAGTCGCCCTGTACTGTTCAACATCAGGTTGCTTCACAATCTGTGATGAACATGAAAAAAGCCCTAAAATACTTTCGTATTTTAGGGCGTATATACAAATACGCGGTACCACCTAAATTGTGTTTGAAAATGCCAAACACCGCTTCATTCGTGAGGTAACGATCACTACTCGAATCATTCTACTTCATTCAAATCATTGACTCACAAGCTACCTTCTTACTGGTTATGTAAAAATCTTCCACCAAGTGATTTTCTCTCTATAACGATGCCAGTAGTACTCCTCTTGATCATGGTCTTTGATTTATTTTACATTGAAGTGAGCGATAAGTCAATTTGAAAAAAATCAACGAACTGCTTTTGCGTGTTCTAGAGCAGTAGCATAATCTGGTTCTTCCGCAATCTCTGTAGAAATTGCCTCATAACTAATTTTTCCTTCTTTATCGATCACAAAAATACTACGAGCTAATCGTCCCATTGCAGGAATGAAAAGACCATATGCTTCGCCAAATGTACCTTCTGTATCATGAAGAATTTCCATATCCACACCTTCAGCTGCACACCAATTTGCTTGTTCCTCTTTTGTGTTGTTAGATATTGTGATGAAGTTTACGCTTTCAACATTTGCTGCTTCTTGATTGAAATGCTTTGTTTGTAATGAACAAATTCTCGTATCAATATCTGGTACAACGCTAATCAAAACAGGTGTCCCCGAAAAATCTGATAGTTTTACTACCTCATCTTCTAAATTCTTTAATGAGAAATCCGGTGCTTGACTTCCTACTTCAGGTTGCACACCGACGATTTCTACTTCTTCGCCTTTTTTTGTTACAATCATCTTTTTTCCTCCTTCAGAAACATTGAATAACTTCACAGCTGATTCAACATTATTTCTCTTCATTCAGTATAGAGTACAGAAGCACAGATGACAAAATTCCTGCTTTCTAAGCTTTTTTACTTGAAAAAGTTTCATCAAAATAAATCAATGTCTGTAGTTCAGTCGTTAAATCGATATATTGAACATTCACATGATGGGGCACAGTTACTCGGTCTGGTGCGAAATTCAAAATCGCAGTAATACCTGCGTCGACGATTTTATTGATTGCCTCTTGTGCAAATTGGCTTGGCACAGTAGAAATCGCAACAGTCACACCTGTTTTTTTGATCTCTTCTGCTAAATTGTCCATTGGTTGTATCACCACATCATCAATAGATAACCCCACAAGGTCTTCTTGTGTGTCAAAGGCGCAAACAATATTTAGATTTTCATTTCTACGGAAATTATTTTTAACTAATGCTTTTCCTAAATTCCCACAACCAATCAACGCAATTCTTTTTTCTTCTTGTGTATTTAAGATATGACTAAATACCTCAATCAAATAAGGGACGTCATAGCCATACCCACTACGACCTAACTCGCCTAAATGGGAAAAATCACGACGAATTGTTGCTGGCGGGACTTGGATTACGTCACTGAATTCTCTGGACTTGATTCGTGTCACACCAGAATCTCCCAACATTTTTAAATAACGTAAATATAGCGGCAGTCGTCTAGCTGTTGCTTTTGGCATTGTTTTATCTTTATGTAGTTCTTTCATTTTTCAACTCTCCTTGTTACTTATTTCACATATCCAGTTTAGCATGCTTTCAGACTTGGAGCAACTTGTTTGTGAAAAAGATACTTGTTATTAGAAAAGACTAATAAAAAAGAACAAACTCGATAGCGTTATCAAGTCTGTTCTTTCACTCATTTATAGTAAATCAAAAAATTCTTCATTTTGGTCATTTTTTTCAGTTATTTCACTAACTTTTAAACCAGCCATTGCTCGTGCCATTAGCCCTTCTATGTCTAAACGTGCTTCATAGGCTTGTGCTTTATCTAGCTTTGGTCTAGTTTTTGGCTGAGGAGGCGCAAAGATTGTGCAGCAATCTTCAAAAGGTTGAATCGCTAATTCAAATGTATCGATTTTTTCGGCGATTTCAATAATTTCTCCTTTATCCATAGATACAACTGGGCGTATGATAGGTGTCGTTGTTACCTCATTGATAGCTACCATGCTTTGAAGTGTTTGTGAGGCAACTTGTCCCAATGACTCGCCATTGATAATAACAAGTCCTTTTCTTAATTCACGAATGGCATCAGTCAAACGCAACATTAGACGACGAGTGACCGTCATTAAATAGCCTTCTGGAACGACTCGTTTGATTTCTTCTTGAATTTCAGTGAAAGGCACTTCAATAAATTGAATACTCCCCGCATAAGGGGCAATCTTTGCTGCTAAATCTTTCGCTTTTTGTAACGCTTGTTCACTCGTATATGGCGGGCTGGCGAAGTGAACTGCTTCAACTTCTACTCCACGCTTCATTGATAAATAACCTGCAACGGGAGAATCAATCCCACCTGACAGCATAAGCATACCGCGACCTGCTGTACCTACAGGCAATCCACCTGCACCCCGAATGGTTTCATAAGAAAGGTAAGAACCTTCTTTACGAATTTCGATACGAATATTAATATCTGGTTTTTTCATTTGAACTGCAATATCTGGAAACACATCGATAACTGCCTTACCAAGCTCTCGGTTTAATTCATTTGAATCTAACTCAAAGTCATGATCTGAACGTTTAGAAGTTATTTTGAAACTTTGTCCAGGTTGATAAATATCTTTAATAATTGTTTGAACCATTTCACGAATGACTGGCATTGATTTTTCTACTCGAATACTTGGAGAAAATGTTTGAATCCCAAATACTTTTTCCAATTTTGGCATGATCTGAGAACTATCTTCTCCGTTTAACAACAAGTGCATCCGATCACGGTCTGCGTGAATTTTTACTGCTGGAAATTCGCCAAGTGTTCTTTTAACATTTTGAGCTAACTGAGAAGTAAATAGTTTTCTATTTTTTCCTTTCGTCGAAAGCTCACCGTAGCGAATCATTATTTCTGTATAATTCATTCTTTAACCCCTTAATACTGAGAATTTTTTATATAATTGATTGAAAATAATCATAAATTGTTCAACTTCTGCAATCGTATTGCTTTCATCCAAACTCACCCGAATCGCTGATGTTGCTAGTGAATCAGGAACTTTCATTGCATACAATGTGCTACTAGAAATTTTTTTTCGACTGGAACATGCGCTGGTTGTTGATGTATAAATTTGTTTTTCCTCTAACGCATGGACAAGAACTTCTCCACGGACTCCTTTTAGAGCAAAACAGAGAATATGTGGAGCAAAATCTGCGTTTTCCTTTGAAAAGATTGTAACCATGCTATATTCTTGTAATGCTTCAATTAAGTATCGGCGGATTGTTGCAGTATGTTCTGGTTTTTCAGCCTTCTTATCTACATATAAACGCAAAGCCTTAGCCATCGAAACGATTCCAGCTACATTTTCAGTGCCACTTCTTAAATTATTTTCTTGTCCACCACCATTTAAAAGCGGTGCTAATTTACGTCCGTGTTTCCAATAAATAAAACCAACGCCTCTTGGCCCATGAAATTTATGAGCAGAAAATGTCGCGAAATCTACTCGCGGCGTCAACCATTGTTCTTGGCTAACTTTACCGACTGCCTGAACCGCATCAACGTGAAAGTGAATCGTAGGATACGCTTGTAAGTAATCACTGATTTCCTGAATCGGCTGAATTGAACCTATTTCATTATTAACCGCCATCACCGATACAAGGATTGTATCTTTACGAATCAGTTTAGCTAATTCATCAACTTTTACAAAGCCTTCTTCATCCACTGGTGCTATGGAAATGTCAAAGCCGTTCTCAGCTAGCTGACTGGCCGTCTCAGAAACAGCAGGATGTTCAATATCTGAAATAATGATATGACGTCCGAAAGCTTTTTTCTCCATCGCTGTTCCTTTTATGACCCAATTATCTCCTTCTGTGCCACCACTTGTAAAATAGATTTCACTTGACTTGACTTGCATTAAATCAGCAATTTGTTTTCGCGCCTGTTCCAACAAACGACTAGCTTGGCTACCTAATCCATGTAAGCTGGAGGGATTACCAAAAATTCGTTGGCTGGTTTTTATATATGTATCTAACGCTTGGGGATAAATCGGAGTTGTTGCACTGTTATCAAAATAGATCATCTAAAAACCTTCTTCTTTTAAAATTCTTTCCTATTATATACTTTCTATTTTAGTAGTTCAACCGCACAAACAGAATTCATTGAATAAGAAGTGAAAACAAACAAAAAGGCAAGACCAATGTCTTACCTTTTCAAGTTCTATTTACAATTATATAGCGTTAAGATTGTTAAAATAGAAATCTTCGATTCTTCTAAATGCTCCTGGTTCCACTCGTTCAAGTGCTGTACCAATCTCATCTAGTGCATCTTGATATCTGTATTCTTTTGAAAATAGTTCTAAGCTATTTTCCATTGCCATACGGATTGCTTCATGCGTGTGACGGTAACGATTCGCATATTGCATCATTTGTTCCGTCAACGCAGCAGAATTTACTAAGTCATTTGTTTTCTTATCTAGTAATTCTAGATCTTCATTACAAAGATCAGAGAGCTTCTTAATTTCTTCCATATTAATACGGATTCTATTCAAAGCTTTACTTAACTCTTCAATACGATCTGTTGCTACAAAGAAAAATTCTAAGTAGTCAGCTGGTAACCCAGGCAAACGTTGTTTTTCAACATAACGCTTGATGTTACGTAAACGGAAATCGTATTGATCTACTTTTTCTTGAGCTGCTTTTTCACCTTTACGTAATTCTTTCAATGAATCATCAATCTCAACTTGTTGATTTTCGATATCATCTAAAATCTTATAACAATCTTTAAAGAATGCTTGAACTTCTGAATACGGAACTGTATGTTCTTTCATTTTCGGTTCAAAGTCTTCATAACGGCGAATCAATTCTTCGATTTCGGTTTGGAAACCTCTTGAACGCCCTAATTCATTATGATTCAATGTGTAGCTTTGAGAGGTATGATCAAGTTCGATCATTAATTGACGATTATTTTTCAATGCATGGGCAATGTAATCTCCAACTACTTTTTGGTTAGTAAATACATATTTCTTCGCATTGATTTCACGTTCCATAATCTCATACAATGCATCAATAGCATTCGCTGTATCACGGTTGGCTACTTCAACTGCATCAACCTCTGTTTTCTCTAAATCGACAGTTGAATTTTTCACACGTTTTTGGACGCGTCTTAATTCATCTTCAAAGTTCTTCTCAGGAAATACATAATGATCTGCACGCAGACGTTTGTATCCTTCTTCAATCTCTTTCAATTGATCTGGGAAGGTTCTAGTTAATTCGTCATAAAGCGGTGGAATACGTTTCATCACATCATCTAATTCGTAAGTGTGACGTTCTGCATTCTCTAAAACTTCACGAGCTTCAATCGGATCACCAGATGTGTTCAATGTAACAAACTGTGTAAATTCGATTTCGATATTTTTGATTTGTTTTTGTAATTCTGGGTAAGCAGAACCAAATTCTGATTTTTCATCATGAAGCAATTTGCTGATCTCTTCGTATACATCTAAAGCTTTTTGGACTTCAAGCGAGTTACGTTCTTCACTCTCACGAAGTTCTTTCAAGCCATTACGAATGATCTCAACTTCTGATTCCATCTCAGACATTGTTTCCTCTGCTTCAGCTACAGCTTTTTTTGCTTTCATAAAACGGAAGGTTTCATTTAAATTTTCGACTTCAAATATCTGACTTTCCAACTCTGCAAAAGAACGAGTAGAAATCTCAGTCCAGCGCTGATTCCATTCTCTGAAGGTATTTTGACTTTGACCGACCATGTGCATTCTTTTGACATCATCGACCTCTTCAATCACTGGCAAGTCAAATAGCTCTTCTTTCCTCTTCTCCAGATCATCGAGTTTCATTTGATTTTTCTTTCTCATAAAATAACCAACTAAATACAAAACAGCTGCGATGATTATTATAGCTAAAACTACGATAATGATCAGATTATTCTTCATTCATGGTTCCTCCGTTTATTTATCCATATATGATTATACAACCGCTGATAAATAACAAAATCACTCCTATCTGCAATTGCACTAGTCTCTTATCTACATAAAATTCCTAAAAACACCTACAGAAAATTATATCACAAACCACGCCATCAAGCACTAATTAATTGTAATTTCTTAAGAAATGTTTTGACTTTGTAATATTGTACCAAATTTCCTTTGATTATTGGCAAAATTAAACGATAACTTCAGCGGATTGCAACTTTTTACAGACCTCGCTCAAACTATCCAAGTGAGCATCCGCTAACTGTTGATTCATTCCAAATCGAACATCCTTTAACGCCCAAACCGTCAGTCCAGCATCATAAGCAGAACGAATTCCCTTCTCAGAATCCTCCAGCGCAAGACACTTTCTTGGTTCGATTCCTAACGCACAGGCTGTATACTCGTAAATCTCAGGCGCTGGTTTACTTTTTTTAAATTGAGTACCACTAACCACTACATCGAAGTAACTACTTAATTGTCCCGCATTGAGCACTTCTTGAATCGCATCTCTGGTTGAAGAAGAGGCCAAACCAATTTTATAGCCTTTTCTTTTAAGAAATTGTAACACTCGTTTAGCGTCTGAATCAATCAAACGCTCGTAGTTGATCGGATGCTCACTCTTGTATTGTAGATATTTTTCGTTCAAGAAAGTTTGATCATAAAGGGTCTCATTCACTTTAAAAATCGTCTCCCATAAACTTCGCATGTCGGCTCCAATAAATTCAGGAATCGGGATTTGTTCAATAGATAAATCGTATTCTTTAAGAAAAGCTTTTCTGCGTTGATAATAAAACGCTTCACTATCGACCAATACGCCATCCATATCGAAAATAATTCCTTCAAAGCTTTGCGTCATTTTTGGTTCCCCTTTTTTAACTATTCTTGTTCAGCTCTACTAGTCTAACAAAAGTTTGAAAAAAAATGAAGAAATTTGTCGAAAAAGAATGGAAAAGAATAAATAATTGTCCATTTTACGGTTGCTTTTCATCAGATATTTCGGTATTCTTTTACTATTATAATGAAAAATCTATTAAAATTAGGAGTGAAAAAAGTGAAAGTCATAAAATTCGGTGGAAGCTCACTTGCTTCTGCAACACAGTTAGAAAAAGTTTTACAAATCGTAAAAGAAGACACTTCACGAAAGTTTGTTGTTGTTTCAGCTCCTGGTAAGCGGTCTTCTGAAGATATTAAAGTAACCGATCTACTAATTACCTACTATCATGCGTATATAAATAATGAAGATACTACTATAATCATTAAAAAAATTGTAGCTCGTTATGAGGCAATTTTAGATGAATTAGCTCTTAACAAAGCTGTTTTAAACGATATTCAAAAAGCTATCCAACATTTGGCTACGTTGCCAAAAGAGAATAATCCTCATCTTTTGGACGCTTTTTTAGCCAGTGGGGAAGATAACAACGCAAAGCTGGTGGCAGCCTTTTTCCAACAACGCGGTTTAAATGCGGCTTATAAAAATCCCTTAGATCTTGGTATCATTGTATCAGACGAACCTGGAAATGCTCGGATTCTACCTTCTTCGTTAAGTAAAATCAATCAATTTAGCAACACTGAAGAGATTTTAGTTATTCCGGGCTTTTTTGGTTATACAGAGGCGGAGGAGATTTGTACTTTTTCAAGAGGCGGTTCAGATATTACAGGATCAATTGTGGCCGCTGGTGTACAAGCAGATATTTACGAAAACTTTACTGATGTAAATGGCATTTTCGTAGCCCATCCAGGAATCGTCAGTGAGCCAAAAACAATTAAAGAGCTAACGTATCGTGAAATGCGTGAATTAGCCTATGCTGGATTTGCTGTATTACATGATGAAGCCTTAATGCCTGCCTATCGCGCTAGCATTCCTGTAGTAATAAAAAACACGAATAATCCCGAACATCCTGGAACATTGATTACGACAAAACGTACAATCAAACATGATCCTGTTGTCGGCATTGCTAGTGACCAAGGTTTTGCCAGTATCTATATTAGTAAATATTTAATGAATAGAGAATTAGGTTTTGGTCGTCGTTTATTGCAAATTCTTGAAGAATTAGGTTTGAGTTATGAACATATGCCATCTGGTATTGATGATATTTCAATCATTTTACGAGAACGCCAATTAACCATCGAAATCGAAGAAGAGTTGATGAAGCGTTTAGAAAAAGAGCTAGAACCCGACGAATTAAGAATTACTCATGGCTTATCAATGTTGATGGTCGTAGGTGAAGGCATGCGCCAAAGAATCGGGGTAATGGCTGATAGTACTGCTGCTTTAGCTTTTAACAAGATCAACTTAGAAATGATCAACCAAGGTTCTTCTGAGGTCAGTATCATGTTTGGTATTCAGGAATCACAAGAGAAAAAAGCCATTCAAGCGCTGTATCAAACATTTTTTGAAAAATAGCCTGTAAAAAATAATAAAAGTTGAGATAGAATGCCTTTAAAGAGCGAAACAAAACTGATCTTTCGTTTTGTTCCGCTCTCAACTTTTTTGACTTTAAGGCTATTTATCCTGGGTTTCAACACTCTTTCTTTGCCTTTCCAATTCTGCTTTAATCTTGGGTTCTGGCGCAAAATCAGCTTCCCAGTTGTCTGGTTTCAACACTTTATGCGTTATTGGATGATAATGTGGCTTTCCATCAGGAAATATTTTCCCCATATTAGCTTCATGAACAATAGAAAAAATTTCAGTCGGATCAACGCCTAATAGCGAAAAAGAACCATAAGTAAAGTACAGTAAATCGATTAACGCATCTACTTGTTCAACCAAAGGATCCGTTACAACTTTTTTCTTACCAAGCACTTTTTCTTCTGCCTGATCGACAGATTTTTTTAATTGCTTTACTAAATCTTTAAAGACAAGCGGATCATTGTTCGCTGAACCATATAAAAATTCAACTAATTCTTCAATCTTAAATCCTGCACGATCAGATGCCTGTTTAGCAGAAAATCGTGTTGGGGTATCAGGTCTTCTATTATCAAATTTTTTATGAAATGCTTCTGTTTTTTCAAACGGATTATCGATTTTCATTAAATCCCTCCTAAATATAAAAGCTGAATGAGCCTAGTTAGCTCTGAGTGTAAAATAGGCATTGGTGACTGAGGGGCTCCTTCCCTCTTTCTCCAATTCTCTTTTTACCAAAGAGCTGGCCCGTTTAGCTAGACTATATAAAAGCTGAATGAGCCTGGTTAGCTTTGAGTGTAAAATAGGCATTGGTGACTGAGGGGCTCCTTCCCTCTTTCTACAGTTCTCTAAGGAATAACATCATAATGCTTCAAAGCGTGGTAAATTCCGTCTTCTTCATTTGTTTTAGTGACATAATCTGAAATTTGTTTTACCTCATCTTCCGCATTGCCCATCGCTACACCGATTCCCACACCATGTAACATTTCAACATCATTCCAGCTGTCACCAAAAGCCATGACTTCATCTAACGTAAATTCAAAATACTCAGCACATGCTTGAATGCCGACAATTTTAGAGCCGCCTGCTGGAATTATATCAAGGGTATAAGGATTCGAACGAGTCAATTGACAGTTTGGTAAGTGTTCACTTAAGAAATCCAACTCTGATTTAGGGCTTAGTAAAACACATTGGAAGATCGGCTCTTTCAAAATACTAAGACCATGATAACGCTGCGCTTTTCTATGGATGGAGAGTCGGCTGATCAAGTCTTTTACGAACCTTGTCGGGAAATATTTTGGCAGAAAACGGACTAGCTTTTTTGCCCATTTTTTTTGCCCAAAGCGCATAAATGAACTTCCCTCTACATTATCCCTTGAACCGAAAAGAATTTGACGATGATAACGATCTGAAAATGACACAATTTGCTCTAGTGTATCATCAGCAAACGACTTTGCTCGAATCGTTTCTTCTTTTGTATAAACAAGTTGACCATTGTAGGTGACGAAAACATCCAAATTCAATTCATCGATCTGCTGACTTAAATGAACCGGACCTCTACCTGTCGCAACGCCACAAATAATCCCCTGGGCTTGCGCTTTTTCAATTGCTTGTTTCGTAGATGCCAATACCTTTGTATTTCTGTTCACCAGTGTGCCATCGATATCAAAGAAAATTGCTTTAATCATAGGTTTCCTTTCCATGATAGATCTATACCTTTTTATTAAAATAGATCCATTTGTTTCGGATTTAAATTTTCGTATTCTAGTTTTAATGCTGCTTTCATTTCCAACAAATTCTCTGCCGCATCCCCGCCAGAATTGTTATTAAAGATTACACCAATCTCTTGTGTTTGAGTCAACACTTTTTCAATAGATTCACTTAGTTCGGCAATTTCTTCAGTGTTATAGCGATATAATGTCCGCTTCTTGCGCCAATCTTTATCATTAGCCATCCAACCAGCTGCATTGCGTCCGTGAAAACGAAATAGAGTCAATTGATCATTTGTTACAAATGGAAAAAAAGGAACTGGGTTTGTTGGGATTTGAGGTTCATCTACAATCACCAAGGAGAATTGTTGTGTTTTCATGAAAGACAATGTTTGTTTAATATACTCCGATGTGTACCATGAACCATTTCTTAATTCAATTGCAACTGGATACCCAGCAAACCATTGACGAATTTTCTCTAAATATTGAACATTTTCTTTCGTACAGCCAAATGTCCCAGAAAATTGAACAAGAAAAGCAAATAGTTTTCCACTTTCAACGATTGGAGCCATACTTGTTAAAAAGGCCTCCACCATCTCTTCCTCATTTGCGTAATATTGCTGCCACTCACCTTGACAGCTAATTCCACTGTACACTTTCATCACGAAACGAAAGTTATCGGGAACTGATTTTGCCCATTCCTGAACGGAGCTTTGCTTTGGAATACCGTAATAAGCTGTATCCATTTCGACCAAAGGCAAGTACCCTGCATATTCATATAATGTCGAGCGCTTTTTTCCAGTTAATTTATCATGCTCATTAAAAGAGGTCAATCCTAATCGAATCATATATGTATGTTTCCTCCTTGCTTTTATCAATAACTATTGCTTATCATTCATTTTACTATACACATCTATTTTATAATAAAAAAGGAGGTCGAGCAGAAATCTTTCTACCCGAGAACCAAATGAAGACTGTTCAGCATCAACTCACACTTCGCTGTATTTTACAGCAATAAGAAGAATTTACGTTTGATTCTGCCGTCTATTCGTATTTAAAGTGTGAAACAAAAGTGCTATCTGCCTTTGTCCCACACCCTTTAAAATAGTTTTATCTATCGTTTATTGACTTTTTTTCCACGTCATATTTGCTTCACAATAGATTTGACCATCGATTTGAATTTCATGTCGTGTAACTATCTGGTCTTGATCATCCAGCATTTCATAATGACTTTCTACCATTTGGCCATATTCTACTTCTTTATCAAATTTTACATTGATAAATGTTGGTTCATGAGTAGCCAAAAAATCATACCCCAAAACATCTAGTAACCAATTGAAATAAATAGCATTGTTGACGTGTTGATTGCCGTCAATATCAAAATAGCGCACACGATAAGGGAGAAACTGACCATTCTCGATTTTTTCGATTTTTTCACCACGATAAATTTTCGTGATTTTTTCACTTTCATATGGTTCAATAATTTCAGGTAATACACTGCTCATTTTGCGATTCTCTTGATCCATCAACACAAAAGTGGACTTGATCAATACGCATTCATTTCCCTGTTGGTCATGAATCCAAAAGTTTCTGTAACAGAAATATTTATTGTACGCCATCGCTTGAGTTGTCACGTTGATCTTTTCTCCAACTCTTGGTAAGCGTGTGATATGAATTTCGTAATTCGTAATAACCCAGCCTAGACCAAACGATGCTACATAATCTGAACCGCGATTTAACGCATCGCTTTGTTCTTCTGATGTTTTTATCACAACTGCTAACATTGCCGGTATGGTCATCCTTCTAGTTATGTCACCATCATAATAGGCAACTTCGTATGGGGTTGTATATTTTTTTGCCACTGTTTTTCCTCCTGCTTCTACTTAAGTAGCTACTTAAATTATAGCATACATTATTAATTGGATTAGTAAAAACAACGATTCCTTCCTAAAATGCATCAAAATTAACACCCTCATTTTTTCTATAGACAGATCCTTTACTCCCCTGTTATAAAAAAGATACAATTCGACTTTTTAACTATTTTTTATTAAAAAAAAAAACAAAAAAACTTTTTATAAATAATAGAGGCAAACCCCAAATTTAAAAAGTTTTTTTGCTTTCCCTAATTGTCAAAAAAATACTGCTATTCAATATTTTTTTTTCACTATACGTGTCCTACATTACCGTACGTAAGCACTTCGTTCAACAGTCCAAAAAGTGTTTCCATTCTTATCCCTCCAAAAAAATTAGTTGATTCTAAATGAATAATACCATACTATTATATAAAACTATAACTATAATGCATAAACATAGAGGGGAAATTTATGAGAATCAAAGGAGACATCATCCGTTCAGTAAGAAAACAAAAAAAATTGTCGCAAGTCACTTTAGCAGCAGGTATTTGTACTCAAGGAACCATTAGTAATATTGAAAATAAAAATGTCTGCGATAGTCTTGAAATCCTTGATGCAATTTGTAAAAGGTTAAACCTCAGTCTAGAAAGCGTATTAGATGATAATGATGAAAAAAAGCTAACAAATTTATTAAATCACGTAGAAAAATTATGCAACACATTAAAACATAAAGAAGCATACTCTTTACTAAAAGAGACACCAATCAATGTTGCTGATTTTCAGAATAAAGAATTAGAAGTACGCTGGTTTTATTTTATGGGTATTACTAATCTTTTAGGTTTCAATAATACAACAGATAGTTTGTTTTATTTCTATAGGGCAGATGAACTTGGTGATGTAAATTCTATCTACGCAATTTTATCCGTAAATAGCTTAGGAATTGTTTATGAAATGGCTAATGAATTGGATAAAGCTCAAGTTTACTATGAAAAATCAATTGATATGCTAAACAAAATGACTACTGTTATGCCAATTGAAGCTACAAAAATATTTTATAATACAGCTAAATTCTATTCACTGATCAAAAACTATGATGAGGCTTATCGTTTAGCCTCACAAGGAATGGCTTTGAATCAAACGTACCAATCACTGTATATGCTAGATATTCTCGCTTATGAAGTTGCATTCAATGATTTTATGCGAACACCTGATTTAGCTGCACCTGATTATACTAGTGCAAAGGTTTTTGCTTCGTTTAATGATAATCACCACTTACTAACTGCGATTGCTAATGATGAAAAAACCTTACTCCGTTAAAACAGAGCGATTTGGAATAGTTAAACCACAAGTTTGTTTTGAGAATAATGCAGTAAAGCTGGAACAGAAGTATTTCCCCTCGATAAATAGAAGGGGTTGCTTCTGATCCAGCTTTTTTTACTTAAATCATGGATTATTCGATAAACTTTTTGCATATTATTTACAAAATAATTGTATATAATTTGAATAATAAAATAATTTATGATATATTCTCCATTGTAAACGATATCAAAAATACTTTAGGAGGAATCACAATGAAAAAAGTAATGCTTAAAACAGTTCTTACACTAAGTTTACTGGTAGGAGGATTATCTATTGCCTCTACTGTCACACACGCTCATGGATACGTTTCATCACCAGGAAGTCGTGCTTATTTTGGTAGCAGCCAAGGCGGAAAGCTTAACAAAAATGTCGGCAGAGCTGAATGGGAACCTCAAAGTATCGAAACATTTAAAAATACATTTATTTCAGGAAAATTAGCAAGTGCGGGTGTTAGCGGCTTTGAACCATTAGATGTCCAAACTGCGGATCGTTGGTATAAATCAGATATTACAACAGGTCCTCTTGCCCTTAAATGGACATTGACCGCTCGCCACAGAACATCTACTTGGGATTATTATATGACAAAACAAGGATGGGATCCTAATCAACCTTTGGATATTAAAAATTTTGAATTGATCGGACAAATTGATGATAAAGCAACGATTCCAGAAACAACCGTTAATCATACAATCACTGTTCCAACTGACCGTAAAGGTTATCATGTGATTTACGCTGTCTGGAATGTCTATGACACAGCTAATGCCTTTTATCAAGCCATTGACGTAAATGTAAAATAATTGATAGAGCATATGGAAAAGGAGCGTCTTTTATGAAAATCAAACAACTTATTCCTCATTTTTTATTACTTTCGGGTATCCTTGCTGCAAATATATTTGTAACAACACCTGTGAATGCTGCCGATTCTGCAAGTGAGATGGTCAATGTTACGAACAAAAAAGTCCTTGTTGGTTATTGGCACAATTGGGCTTCTAAAGGAAAAGATGGCTACAAACAAGGAACTTCTGCCAATATTTCATTAGCAGAAGTAAACAAAGCGTACAATGTTGTTCCTGTTTCTTTTATGAAAAGTGACGGGATTAACCGTATTCCAACATTCGCACCTTACAATAAAACAGATGCAGATTTTCGTAAAGATGTAGGAGCACTCAACAGTCAAGGGCGAACTGTTTTACTTGCTTTAGGTGGTGCAGATGCACATATCCAATTGAAAACTGGGGATGAGCAAGCTTTTGCTGATGAAATTATTCGCCAAGTAGAGACGTATGGATTTGACGGATTAGATATTGACTTAGAACAGTCAGCGATTACTGCTGGAGACAATCAAACCGTTATTCCAACAGCGTTGAAAAAAGTTAAAGACTACTATAAAGCACAAGGAAAAACATTCACTATTACAATGGCACCTGAATTTCCCTATTTAAAACCAGGAGGCGCATATGAAAAATACCTAACTTCCCTAGATGGCTATTATGACTATATTGCACCTCAGCTATACAATCAAGGTGGGGATGGCGTTTGGGTGGACGAGATCAATAAATGGATTCCACAAAGCAATGATGCGTTGAAATATGAATTTCTTTATTATATGTCTGACTCAATGATTCATGGCACGCGAACATTCTTGAAGATTCCAAATAATAAATTGGTGCTTGGTCTTCCTGCCAACAACGATGGTGCCGGAAGCGGGTATGTCATTGATCCAACGGCTGTTTATAAAACGTTTGGTCAATTAGCCAAAGACGGAAACCCAATCAAAGGGTTAATGACTTGGTCTGCTAATTGGGATGTAGGGACTAATTCCAGTGGTGTTCCTTATAACAACGAATTTGCTAATAGATATGTTCAACTTTTACAATAGTAAATAAGAGGACGAAACAATCCTCCATGAGGACTATCGTCTTCACCAATCAGAATGAAAATAAAGTGATCGACCTACATGTATTTACTGTCATACTAAAGATGATGGCAGTTGCTTGTAGGTTGATCACTTATTGAGTTTTTTCTCCAAACAGTCTTTATTATTTCACTACTTAACCAATCAATTTTAATCCGATCACAGACGCTAAAATCACACCAATAAAAGCAATTCTGCGCCAATCTTTAGATTCTCCATAAAAAATCATGCCTAAAATAGCTCCCCCAGCAGCCCCGATACCTGTCCAAATAGCATAAGAAACACCCATAGGTAAACTTTCCATAGCTAAATAAAGAAAAAGAAAACTACTACCAAACGTTAGAAACAACAATAATAAAGATTTTTTGTCTTTATTTACATTAAAACGATTGATTGATCCAACACCTAACATTTCAAAAATCCCTGCAATCATTAAAAATAACCAACTCATCTTTTTGTTTCTCCTTTCTCACCTGTTACAACTTTCAATCCTATAACACCAATCAATAACACAACAATCAATAAAATTTTGGATATTCTGAATTCTTCACCAAAGAATAGAATTCCTGTGATAACAGTTCCTGCAGTCCCTAAACCGACAAATACTGCATAAGCTGTCCCCACTGGTAAAGTTTCTCCGGCTTTAATCAACGCATAGAAGCTAATCAAAATCAGCAAAGCAGTTAACAAAATTTCCCACCAAGTCGTACTGTATTTCATGCCAATCACCCATAATACTTCGAAAAAAGCACCAATCATTAATTTTAACCAATCTTTGTTCATAGAAACTCCTCCTTAAAATTTAAAAGTACAGTAAAATCGTCCAGCCTTGAATGGAAAATAGAAAAAATATGAGGAGCGCTTTTTGCTCCTTTTATTTTTATCTTTTTCCCGAAAGGCTAGCTCTTCTCGCTAGATAACATCTAAAAGCTAGATGAGCTCGTCCAGCCTTGAATGGAAAATAGGAAAAATATGAGGAGTGCTTTTTGCTCCTTTTTATTTTTATCTTTTTCCCGAAAGGCTAGCTCTTCTCGCTAGATAACAAAAAAAGTGCCAATCAATTATTCTATCTAAGGCCTAAGAATAATTGGTTCACACTTTTATTGATAAGTAACCGGCGTTTCTTATCTAAAGTTATTTATTTTGACTTTACGTTTATAAAACTGATTCCCATTCTACTCTATAACAAACCAATTAGCAATAGATTTGTATACGTAATTAATTATTAAAAAAAACTTAATAAATTAATGCACTAGCTAACTATTGTTCCTAAAATGAATGATCCCCCAACCTAATGGTACTTTAGATAGACTCACAGCTCAATTATTCCAACAAAAATAGCCTGATTTTATTATAGGGATAATTTCCAAATATAAAGAAACGTTCTCGAAATAAGTTTTTCTGAAAATTCAGGCATCATGATTTTGTAAATTCAATCAACATATGATACACTTAATTCATCAAAAAAAGATTCTTAGTGAATCGGTTAACGTTGATGTTACTTACTTTAGGCGGTAGTAATATCAGCGTCTTTCTTTTTTATAGGCAAATCATAACATACTAAGAACTTTTTAAAAGACGGTGCCTAATCAGGGTAAAAAGAATGCTTGTCCAGTCCTTTTTAAGTCTATCTCGTTTGCTCCAAATCCTTTAATACGTTTTGCGAGTCTTGTCTTTTTTATTATGCTAATGCGCCCATTGGATCCCAAGGTGCTAAAACTGTTGGCTCTTGTTTCCACGCTTCTTGTAATTCTGGCGATAATAATTCTTTACGAACAACGATTTGATACGTATATTCATCCATCCACTCATCACTCATTACAAAGAATCCTTTATCCCCGACTTTTTCACCCCAACTATTTTCGACTTTCCATTTTGTAGAAGCACCAGCAACCACATCTACTCCAGTTAAAACCATCGCATGGGTCATCAAACTTTCACCAAAATCTAAGCGTTGTGCTTTAGTCATCGTAAAATCAATATCAAATAAATCATTCATATCATAAGCATCTAAAGCCATAATCCCAGTATCTCTCGTAGAAGATTGACCTACATCACAGCCAAACCAAACGGATTCTCCTTGTTCTAATTGAGCAATAGCTAATTTTTTGAATGTAGTCATATCTACGTTGATATATTTTACCTCTTTACCACCAACCACATTTCCTAACATTTCTACAGTATAAGTCTGATTGTATGGTTTATCAGCTGTAGGTGCGTTGATTACACTTACGTAATCATCCAGATTGACACCAACATATTTATCATAGAATGATTGTGGTGTTAACCCTTGATCCAAGTGATAATTTTTCTCTTCATCTCGGTATTCAAAATCAAATGTTTCTGGTGGTGTTCCTAATGATATCGCTAAAAAGTGATAGACTTCCTCTAACATTCCTTCTTTTCTTTTTTGAATTTTCTCAGAAGATTCCCCATTTATTACTAGCTCACGCAAAATTGTTGCATCTTTTCTTAATTTTTTGTTTAAGTAATTATTTAAATCACGAGAGTTTGAACTATTACTGCTTTCAGGCATTGCGGTTTTAGGTACAACACCGTATTTTTGGAAAAGAGAGACGATCATATCCCATTGGCCGCCATCTTGTTGCGGCGTTGCTAATAAGAAAGCAACTTTTCGGCTATCTAACGGTTGGTCGGCCGTTGCAATAATATTTTCGTAAAAATAATTGGATTTTTCATATTTATCCCAGAAAAAAGTATAGTTCTGCGAAAGTTCAAAATCTTTTAAATTAAAACTGTGGATCATTTTGTGTCTAAATGTATTTAACGCCGCAAACATCCAGCAACGACCGCTTTGTTTTTGATTTGCTACTTTGCCAGTTGTGATATCTACTGAAAAAACAGGTACATTTGTTACTTCGGCACTCTGATTTTGTGCAGAAGCGGTAATTCCATTTTTAACAACTCCGCGCTGTAAAGCGTTTTTTTTATTATTGTTCATAAATGTATCATAGAATTTTTTTGTCACGTTTGGTTCAATTGCTGACATATTGATTCATCCTTTCACTCATAACATTTCTTCATTATTATATGCCTGAATGTTCAATCCCTCAAGTCTTTAACAAAATAAACATTGCTTTTTTGCATCACGTGTATTACTATGTACAATACAAAGAACAAAAGAGGTGAAAACATGTTATTAGAAATCGATAGCCAAAGTGACATCCCTATTTATCAACAGATTTGTAATCAACTTATCCTAGGAATCGCTAAAAATGAGATACAACCAAATGAGGTGCTTCCTTCCGTGCGACAAATGGCGGATGAAATCGGTGTAAATATGATGACTGTTTCAAAGGCATACACTTTATTGAAAAATGATGGATATATTGTAACCGATCGACGGAATGGAACGAAGATAGCTCCAAAACAAGAAGCTACGCTCTCATTTCAACAGCATTTTTCAGACAGTTTAGAATTATTACTAGCTGAAGCATACATTCATCAAGTACCCGAAAGTGAGCTATTACAACAGATAAAACAGACGTATCAAAAATTCGAACAATAGAAGGTGGATAAAATGAATTTATTTTTATATTTAATACTCGTCGGAGTCAACTTTTTAATGGCGTTTGCTCAAAGAATACCTGCAAATCCTCATAAAAATATTATTTTAGAAACAACATTGCCTAAAGAAAAACTACAAGATCAGCAAGTGCTTACTGTAAGCACAACTTATAAAAAAAGATTGTTGCAATGCGCGTTTATTTTCTCTATTATTGCACTACCGATCATCGTTATTCCTTATGATTCATTAACTTTGATTTATTTTTTAGTGCAAATGTTTGGCTTTATCGGCACTTCTTTTTACTTACAGGTCATCTACATTCGAAAAATGACCACTGTGAAAGTTCAAAATAATTGGACTATGCCAACCAGTCCGATACTCGTTGATACAAAACTTGTCGCAAATAAGAATCGAAAATTGATTTCAGTCTGGTGGTTTTTACCTAGTATTTTGCTTACTATTGTCGGTTGTCTTTATTCTTTTAGCGTACTTGATTTAGCCAATGGCTCATGGATTATTGCTCTTGTTTCGATTGGTATAGTTGGAATGTTTTTAGCGTTCTATTACTTTATTGCTCGTTTTCCAGTTAAACCGTTAACAAGTGACGAAACAATCAACCAACAAGTTAATGATCTAATGCGGCATCATTGGTCTGTTTTAATGGCTGTTTCTGCACTAGTTATGAGTCCTTTAGCTTTTATGCCGGCTGCTTCCATTACCATTCCATATGAACAAATGATGATGCTTACTATTGGTTATGCCTTCTTTATTCTTGCATTCGTGTTTTTCACATTTTATTATTTGTTCTCATCTAGAAAAAAACAAGATCAATTGATTTCATTGGCGCAAGAATATCGTTATAACGATGAAGATCAATATTGGAAATACGGTATTTATATCAATCCAAACGATAAACGAATTCTTGTTCCTGATCGTGTGGGAATGAATATTTCGACAAATTTAGGCAATTTGGGCGGAAAATTAAGTATGGGGATTGTAGGAATTTTAGTATTGATTGCATTGATTGCATCTAGTATTCCAATGCTGATTAGTGATTTTTCAGCCAATCCATTTCAATTATCTACTTCTCGTACAACGGTTTCTTTATCTGCTCCTTTGTCTCAAAGTAGAAAAATTGCTTGGAAAGACATCGAAAGTGTGGAATTATTGGATACGATGCCAAAAGATTTCATTCGAGTATATGGTACTGCAACAGAAAATTATCTGACCGGCGAATTTCAAGTAGACAATAAACCAGCTTATTTGCTTGTACTTAAAAATAAACAACCGATTTTAAGAATCCAAACGAAAGATAAGTTTTACTACTATACAAATAAAGACAGCAAGCTAACTAAAAACTATTATCACGAGATTCAAAAAAAAATAAACAAGTAACGACTTAAGGTTGAGGTCAGCGACTTTTTTCTATGAAAATTGCGTTTGATCCCAACCTTTTTAGCTATTTTCACTAATATTATTTCTCATCTAATAACCAAAATTGACAAATAAATCAAAATAGTTCGTTTTTTTAGATTATCCTTTTGACATATTCGATCAGTATGATTAAACTAAACTATAACGAATAGGAGTGAAATAACAATGATTGGATTCAAACTAAGAGACTATCAACAATCAGATTTACAGGCGATGGTTACTTTATTCAATACAACTGTACGTGCAATCAATAAAAAAGATTATACTGAAAAACAAATCGAGCAATGGATTCAGTCAATACCTGATGATAAAAAATTGGACCAAACGTTCTCATCTTCGTATACATGTATTGCTCAATTAGGCAATAAAATGCTTGGTTTCGGTAGTATTTCAGATTCAGGTTATCTTGAGTATTTATATGTAGATAGAGAGTGGATTGGCTATGGTATTGGGAAAAAACTAGCGACAAATTTGATTGATCACGCACTTAAGGCAGGGGCAAAAAAAATTACTGTCCATTCATCCATTACTGCAAAACCATTTTTTGAGTCACTTGGATTTGTCGTTGTAGAACAAAGAAATAATTATCGTAGTAATGTATTGCTGATCAACTATTTAATGGTTTATGAAAAATAAAATAAGTTAGGAATATTTGAGATATCCTCAGATACTCGAAAGTTAAATAAGCGGCTGAACGAAGGATTTTCGTCATAGCCGCTTATTTTCTGCTTAAGATCGTTCCCAAACAGATGTTTTTTTATAGTTATGCAACAATAAATTTTGTTTCAGATAATGCTGCTTGAAGTTCTTCGTTGGAAATTTCTCTATCACTAGTGACAGAAGCTGATTTATTTTCCAAATCAACACTAGCCACTTGAACCCCTGTAATTTTTTCAAAATTTTCTTTCACGATTGTGACACAACCATCACATTTCATTCCATTAATTGTTACTGTTTTTTCCATCATAGACACTCCTTCAATTTTTTATTTGTGTTTCCTTAATGAACCAAATGACACTGACATTGTCCAGGTGTACAGTTGCACGGTACTTCTTTCACTGCTGTTTTACGCTTGTTCTTTAGAATCGATTCCAGTAGGTCAATGTCATTAATACTCAATAGACTATCATTGATCATTGATTCAAGAACTTTACCGACTTTTTTGCTACAAATCTTAGACAGCATTTCTTCTGAAACAGCTTCAATACTTTTACGCTCTTCAACTAATGGCAAGTAGGTGAACTTGTTTCCATTACGCGTTGTTCCCAGCATTCCTTTGTCAACTAAACGACTTAGTAACGTTTTGACTGTGGTGCTTTTCCATTCAGTCTTTTCGTTAAGAATCTCTGTAACTTCCTTACTGGTCGTTTCTCCAGAAGCCCAAGCAACTCGCATGACTTCCCATTCTGCATCGGTAATATTTAGTCCTTTTTTCTTATCTGACATAAAAAAGTCTCCTTTTTAGCCGTAGTATTTAAAAGGATGAAACTACATATGTAGTCAAACTATGTATTAATAATAGCTCTTTTCTTTTGATTTGTCAAAAGAGAGATTTTACTCGCTATGTAATTCGCTAAATTTCCACCCCTTATTTTGTACTGTACTTATAAAATAATACCCGTCAGTCATGCGTTCTTTCATTCCATGTTACTTTATGTAATTTTTTAAGCTCTATCTTATTTTATATAGAACGATCATATCTTTTGGTGAATTTCTTAATAAATACTATACTAAGTCATAAAGATTTTTTAGAATAGTTTTATCTGGTTTTTCTGAAGTATATAAAATAAGGAGGTATATATGAAAACAACTGACACTATGCAAAGCTCAACTGCTGGACTTATTATGGGTGCTTTATTGATGCTTGTTGGCTTTTGGGGACTGTTAAGTTTTTCTTGGCTTTGGTGGGGACTTTTTGCTGGTGGTGTGCTTGCTTGGGCATTAGCTTTTGGAAAAAATAGCCTAGCTGCTTTTCGTGTTCCACGCAAATTATGGACGATTCCAATCGCTGTCATTAGCTATTTTGTTGTTGGAATACTGATTGGACTCTTATCCAACTTTCTAGGATTCCATTGGGCTGCAAACCCTGCTAATGGTCATTTGAACGCGATTATTTTTATGCTGCCTTTTATGTTAATGGGAGAAGAATTATTAGGCATCGGCATACTTGAAGGTGCACAAAGTAAAGGTCTTTCTCTTAGCACAAGTACGTTATTAAGTGCTCTTATTTTCGGTCTTTTACATATCCCTGCTTATTGGGATGGTTCTTGGTTTTCTACACTAGCACATGTTTTACTTTTACAGGGCGTTGCTCGACTAATTTTAAATATTGTCTATCTAAAAACAGGAAAAAGTATTTGGGGATCATGGATCGCTCATGTACTAATTGATTTAATTGCTTTATCAGTTGCTATGTGATTATTAATAATCAACTGAATCTATCTTTTGTCTAATGACTGGATTCAGTTGATTGGTTATTTTTCTGCCAATGCTATTGTTTAACTTTGACAGATTACTTACTGTTTTAGTTTGTTTAAGCACAGTTCACTTTATTTTCTTGAATAAGTTGTATACACCATATTGTTTTTTACATAGACTTGCTCTACGTTTAAATTCACCGGACCATCGAATTTATTGAATAAAGGAATGCCGTCTCCCAAAATCGTTGGAATGGTGGTGAGAATATAGGTATCGATCAAATTGGCTTCTACTAAAGGAGCAATGATGCTGCCGCCACCTACGACCCAAATCGCTTTTCCTTCTTGTTCTTTTAATTCTTGAATCAATTCAACTGGATTTTGCCTCGTAAAGAGAAGGTTTTCCGTATTTTCTTCTGGATGACTGGTGATAATATAAGACGTTTGCTCCTCGTAAGGATACTCATTTGGTGATAGCTCGTTAACGACTTGATCATACGTGGTACGCCCCATTACGACTGTATCGATTTTCTCCATCAACTCTTGATAACTCGTATCTTCTTCGACCAATTCAATACCGCCGCCTAAAAAATCGATGCTGCCGTCAAGTTCTGCGATATATCCATCCAGACTTGCAGCAATGTATAAAATAACTTCTCTACTCATTAAAAATCTCTCCCTTCTTTCACAAAGACACTCTGAACTATTCATTGTACTGGTTTTATTTTTCTAGTCAACTAGTTTGTTCAATAAAAAAACATAGTTAAAAGAAAAATGATTCCCCCTTCCAACTATGTTTTATTTTATGACTACTTTATAGCCATCCTTAATAATTGCCTGTCGTGTCGTTTGACCAAGGCAGTATAATTCTGGCATTTTCGTTAGCCCAGTTTCAATAAACACAGATAAAAATCGTCGCCACAAAGAAGGGCTTGCTAGATAAACTGCTGTGATTTTTTCAGTAACTAAACAATTTTTTAATTGTTGTCGGCTCTCATCAGAAAAGAAATTATCATAAAGAACCGGTGTAAACAAACGATGCCCCATTTCTATTAATTTCCTTTCTCCGACTCTGTCTGCCAAATTACTTTTAGGATAATAAATCGTTGTTGGTGACTTGTAATAAGCTGCCCATGCATCAAATAAATGCTGCTTGGTTGGCATCGGTGCTTGAAAATCAATCTTTACACGGTTATTTATAAGAACTTGACCAGTTTTTGCGCCGATAACTGCGAATTTTTTCGTCCTTAAATCATCGATCGTTGATTGGCGGAAAAAAAACTCTGCTGCATGCTGACTTGTCAAAAAGACCCATTCACTTTGCTTTAGCTGTTTTTCAAAAGACAGTCCTAATTCTCTTTTTTTCAAAGTAAGCAACGGAATCTCTAAAATATCAAACCCTTTTTCTTGAAAAAATACGCGATCTTCTTGATTATCTTCAATTAAACGCGTTAAAAGAACTTTTTTCATGTAGTTTCCCTAGTCATCTCTTTCAATAATTTTTCCCCCACTCGGCCTCCAACTCCTGCTAACTTCTGAACTACAAGGGTCTGCGTAAAAGATTGCTGCAGTTTCCTATCGCCGAGAAAACCAGAAAAGCGGTAGCCATCCTTCTCCTGACAAGCGAATGCACCGATCGGAATATCACAATTGCCGTTGAGCATCGCTAAAAAGGCTCGTTCTTCCATAACCAACTTTTTAGTAATTGTGTGATTGATAGGGGTCAAAAACTTAAGCATATCATAATCTTCACTGCGACATTCTACAGCTAAAGCTCCTTGACCAACGGCAGGTATACACTGCTCACTAGTCAAAATTGAGTAAGGGTAAGAAGGTTTATCAAACCAGTTCAAACGTTTTAACCCGGCTGTAGCTAAAACAATCCCATCTAATTGTTGTTCTTCCATCCACTTTAAACGTGTTCCGACATTCCCTCGAATGGATTCAACTTGTATATCTTTGCGTAAATTTTTCATTTGAAATTCACGACGCAAGCTACTTGTTCCTATTTTGGCACCAAGCGGCAATTCAGCCAATGAAGTGACTTCCCGAAAAATCAAACAATCGGTTGGATCACTTCGCTCAGGTATAGCTGCTAGTGTCAGTCCCTCCGCTATTTTAGCTGGCATATCTTTTAAGCTATGGACAGCAAAATCGATTTTCCCTGCTAATAATGCTTGCTCTACTTCATTGATAAACAAGCCTTTTCCGCCAATTTTAGATAAACTGACTGAAAGCATTTGATCTCCTTTCGTCGTCATCGGAACGATTTCAACGGGAAACTCTCCATGAACTTTTTTCAGTAGATTTAAAACAATCGTGGTTTGCTTCATCGCTAACGGACTCTTTCTGGTGCCGACTCGGACGGTTTTCATTTTACTTACTTCCTTTATCTTTTCTTATCTTCTAATCATACTAGATTTTACTTATTTGACAACTGACCTGTGCCAACTTTATAGGCTAAAAAATACAGCCCAGCTACAAAAAAGCCTCCGCCAATAATATTCCCCAGATACACACTAATCATATTTTGTCCAAAAGCCGCCCATGTATTGCCGCCTAAAAGAATCCCCATCGGAATCAAAAACATATTAGCGACCACGTGCTGAAATCCACAAATCACAAAACCCATGATAGGTAAGAAAATACCGACGATTTTTCCAATAAAATCTTTAGCAGCAAAATTCAGATAGACAGCCGTACTGACTAAAAAGTTGCAGGCAATTCCTGAAAGAAAGCCTTGTAAAAAGGTATCCTTGGTACGTCCAAGAGAAACTTGAATCGCTCGCTCAGCAAAATCTCCCTGTAATGCTCCACTTAGATACCCAAAGAAATAAGCAACAAATAACGACCCAATTAAATTAAAAAGCGTCACAATCACAATATTTCTCAGCCATTCTTTCCCGTTGATTTTTTTAGCAAATAACGCCATAGAAACAACCATCATATTCCCTGTAACCAATTCTCCGCCAGCCAATAACAAACAAATCAGACCAAACGGAAACACTGCTGCGCCAATCACATTTACAAGTGTTCCCCACTCTTTTGGCATCGTTCCCATCGCCCGAATCATGGCAATCCCTGCAACAGCGATAAACACCCCTGCTAAAAATCCTAATACTGCTAAAGTCAAAAAGCTTGCACGCGCTTTTTGAACTCCTTTTTCAATCGTAACATCGACTATCTCTGGTGGTTGAAGTGAACCCATCTATTTATCTCCTTTAATTTAAATTATCGTTTGCGAACTCTTACATTTAAACTATCCAATTCTTTTATATACATGTTCTTCAAGTTTTGATCTAGATAAACAACTTCATCAAAAGAATGATCCCTTAAATAACAACGGTGTACCTCATCAAAGCGCAGATCTCTTTGCTCGCCAACTTGAATCGCATAGACATCCGCTCCTTTTTGTGTATAGGATAGAATTATTTCAAAATCGATTTTTTCGATATCAAGCAACAAAATTTTTTGTCCAAATAGCGGCAATTGTTCAAACCACTCTGCACCCTTACGACAGGAAACAACCTCGCCTACAATAATCAATGAGGGATTTTGGAGTTGATAGTTTTCAATTGCTTCTACCATCGTTTGAATCGATGCTGTCATTGTGCGTTGACGACCTAAGCTACCCCATTCAACGATTGCTACTGGTAAATTGGGTGAGACACCTTGTTCTAAAAGCTTACGCTGAGTGTCTTCTACCCGCTCCACGCCCATATATAAACATATCGTTCCATTTTCTGTTAGTCCTTTGAAATCAATCGATTCCCCCGCCTGTCGATGAGCAGTTGCCAAGGTTACTTTACTGCTATACTCACGATGTGTCAGCGGAATACCGCTATAGCTACTAGCAGCTGATGCAGCAGTAACACCTGGTACGATCTCATAACTGATTCCTTTAGCTTGAAGTGTTGAAACTTCTTCACCCACACGACCAAAAATCCCAGGATCGCCCCCCTTTAAGCGAACGACGCTTTGGTGTTTTCCACCTTCTTCTAAAAGCAATTGATTGATATTTTTTTGTTTTAACACATGATTTTTGGGATACTTTCCACTATAAATAAAACGCGCTGAATCTTTAGCCAAATATAATAATACGGGATGTACGAGTCGATCATAAATAATAACATCCGCTGACTCCAGCAATCGTTTCCCCTTAAGTGTCAATAGCTCCGGATCACCTGACCCTGCACCGACAAAATAAACTTTACCCATAACTA
Organism: Enterococcus sp. 4G2_DIV0659; assembly: GCF_002140715.2. Classification (NCBI taxonomy): domain Bacteria; kingdom Bacillati; phylum Bacillota; class Bacilli; order Lactobacillales; family Enterococcaceae; genus Enterococcus; species Candidatus Enterococcus mansonii. The sequence goes on from NZ_NGLE02000001.1 coordinate 1,040,607, forward strand.
CACCATGACATACACAAGGTTATCTTCAACAATCGTTTCATAAGTACGAACACAACCTTCATCTGGCTCTTGAACTTGTCCATCATTTAAATTGATTTTATAATCGTGCAGCGGACAAAAAACATACTCACCTGAAACCGTTCCTTCAGCTAATGGCCCTTGTTTATGGGGACAAACATTTTCAATTGCCTTCACACGATTATCGTTCAAACGAAAAACAGCGAGTTTTTGCTCTCCTACAATGACTTCTTTGCCTATTCTAGGTGCTAGTTCATCTAATTGTGCAACAAAAATTTTTTCCATGCTTATACTCTCCCCACTGTGTATAGTTCTTGGCGTGTTTTTGAATCTTCAACGACTTCATCCCAAGGATTGCCACGACGACCTGCGACCGCTTCATCTAAAGCCGCTAACAATTCTTGACGTTTTTCTGGATTTAACAAGACTTCTTTCACAACTTCAAAGCCCATACGTTCAATCCAAGGCGCAGTCCGCTCAGCGTAAACGCCGGTTTCACGGTAGTATTGCAACATTGCTCCACAAATATCAATCACTTCTTGTTCCGTTTCAACCGTCGTCAGTAAAACAGCTTCTTTCACTTCAGTTCCACCATTTCCACCGATATAAATTTGGAAGCCATTGTCTACACCAATGATCCCAAAATCTTTTACACCGCTTTCCACACAACTTCTTGGACAGGCCGAAACACCCATCTTAAATTTATGTGGTGTATCGATAAATTCGTAACGTTGTTCTAATTTGATCCCCAGCCCCATTGAATCTTGCGTGCCAAAACGACAGAAATTCGCACCTACACAGGTTTTAACTGAACGAACAGCTTTAGCATACGCGCCTGCTGCTTTCATATCCAATTCTTCCCAAATTTTTGGTAAATCTTCTTTTTTGACCCCATATAGTCCAATCCGTTGACTCCCCGTTACTTTCACCATTGGAACATCATATTTTTCAGCAACTTTTGCAATCAATAGCAATTGCTGTGGATTTGTTTTTCCGCCGCGCATTCGTGGAATCACAGAGAATGTACCATCATTTTGGATATTGGCATATAGCCGTTCATTAACGTAACGAGATTCTTTTTCATCCTTGTGTTCTTTAGGCCACGCTACATTTAAATAGAAATTGATTGCAGGTCGGCACTTTGAACAACCTTCTGGATTTACGAAATGCAGTTCACGATAGACTTCTTCAGAAGAAGTGAGTTTTTTGGCGTAGATTTGGGTAACGATTTGATCCCTTGTTAAATCCGTACAACCACAAATTCCAGTTGGAGCAGAAACAACTTCACCGCCTAATGCATAAGCTAAAACATCGCCAATTACTGATTTGCATTTACCGCAAGAACCACCAGCTTTGGTATGCTTTGTGACATCAGCAACTGAGGTTAACTCTTTTTCGTTGATGGCCGTCATGATCGTTCCTTTGTCGATTCCATTACAGCCGCAAATTACTTCATCCTCCGGCCATTCGCTGACATCAGCACTAGCTTCCTCACCTACCATATGGAGTAAAGAAACCGGCGTATATTCTTCAATGCTTTCATTTTTCTTTAAAATATTATAATAGCGATTCCCTTCACTTGTATCACCATATAGCACAACGCCTATAACTTGATTGTCTTTAACAAAAATCTTTTTATACGTATAGTTGATACCATCAAAGGCTTCAATGCTATTGACGCCTTCTGTTTCTCTGATCGTTCCAGCAGAATATAAGTCACAGCCTGACACTTTTAAGGAGGTAAATGTGGTGCTACCTTGATACGGTTTTGTTTCGTTATCGGTCAACATATCTGCCAAGACTTTTCCTTGTTCAAACAACGGCGCAACTAAGCCGTATACATTGCCATTATGTTCCGCACATTCGCCTACCGCAAAAACATCTTCAACAGTGGTTCTCATAAAGTCATCGACAACAATACCTCGGTTCACTTCGATAGTCGTTGTTTTTGCTAATGTTGTTTCAGAACGAATCCCAATCGACATCACAACCATATCTGTTTCGATCGTTGTACCATCACTAAATGCTAAACCTGTCACACGAGATTCACCAAGAATTTTTTGCGTGGCTTTTTCCATTAAGAATTTTAATCCTTGTTTTTCTAAATCAGCTTGCAGCATTTTTCCTGCTTTTTCATCTAATTGTGTTTCCATTAGCCATTTTTCTAAATGAACCACAGTGACATCCATGCCTTGATCTAACAAACCTTTTGCCGCTTCTAACCCAAGTAAACCGCCGCCGATCACGACTGCTTTTTGGTATTTCCGGGCGGCTTCAAGCATATTTTCTGTATCATCTATTGTTCTAAAGCCAACAACACCAGACAATTGAGCGCCTTCAATAGGTAAGATGAACGCTCTTGAACCGGTCGCTAAAATACACTTATCATAAGTGATTTCTTTTCCTGAGTTTGTGGTAATTTTTTTATTATTGGTATCCATTTTGACTGCGGGATCATGATTAATCAATTCAATTTGATTTTCTTCATACCATTCAAGTGGGTTGGTAATGATTTCTGAGACAGTCATTTTCTTTTGTAAAACATTACTTAGCATGATTCGGTTGTAGTTTGGGTATTTTTCTTCTCCAATGATGGTGATTTGATAGCGTTTAGGATCACGATCTAAGATTTCTTCGATTGTACGGACACCAGCCATTCCATTTCCAATTAAGACAAGCTTTTCTTTCATTTTATGTAGGTTCTCCTTTTTGTGATTTTTTGAGCAATCTAGTTGATACTTTGTCTTTTTTAGAATAGCAAGAATGACGGGAGGTGACTATTAGGGAATTGCCTAATAACTGAAAGAAGGACTCTAATAAATTCAGTCACTCTCTTATAGAGAAAGTATTGATGTTCAAGATAAAAGAGCTATCAAATGAAACAGCCTCCAAAAGTTAGATTTTCTAGTCTAACTTTTGGAGGTTGCTTAACTATAGATTTCAACAATCGATAAAATGTTTTTTATTCTTCAAACATTTTTTTCAACTGTTCCTGCTTTTTTTTCACAGCTGCCGGATCTTTCCCATAAGACGACAATGCCAGCAGATATTCTCCTTGTTCAATCGTACTCATATTATAAAAATCGCTATTTTCTTTTTGGCTGCAATCATTGACCCATTGGTGTTCCGATGCATCATTCACGATTTGTTGATTGATCGCTTTAGAATTCGTACAAGCAAAAATAAGATGAGCCTCTTTAATATGGTCAGGAGTATACGTTGTCTTGATTAGCTCTATATTGTCCAATTCATTGAATTCGTTCAGAAATATTGGTGCAACTAGCGTCACTTTCCCTTTTGCTTTTAAAATCCCTAAGGTTTTACGCAACGCGATTTTTCCACCACCAACAATCACAATTTTTTTCCCTGTTAGTTCAAGCATTATTGGATACATTGGACAGCCTCATTGACGATGTGTTCCAAATCAGTTAAGATTCGTGGATCGAATTCTAACGTTCGTGTGATAACAAATTCTTCTGCGGGAAACACTTCGCTTAATTTGTTTTTCATGATTGTAATCAAGTGTCCATCGAATAAAAAGAAAGGCACAATCACGATTTGTTGCTTCTTCGATACGTGTTTTTTGATGTCTGCCACATAATCTTCTTGTCCTTTTAGACTTGTCGGGATAATGGAAAACCCAACTTGTTGCTGAATTTCTTCGGCAATTTCAGTTAAAACTCGTTGCGGTTTATTGGTTTGTTTCGTTCCATGAGCAACTAAAATACCCACTAATTGCTCCTCTAAATAAGTAGCGGCTGCTTCTTGAAATCGTTCCAATAATACTTGACGACTTCCTTTTTTACTACCAAAGGTTTCAGTTTGAATAAATTCAACTTCTGGATAATCCTCTTTTATTTGTTCCAGTTCGTTGGGAATATCCACTAAAGCGTGTTTGGCTGCAAATAACAGCACTGGAACAACAATCATTTTATTGACACCACTTTGAATCATTTTTTTCGCAACCGTCGAAATCCTATCTGGATGGTTTTCTAAAAAAGCTATTGCTTGATGGATCGTTGGATCAATCTTTTTTTCTAATTGTTGAATAAATGCCATTGCTGCTTGGTTCTTTTCATTTTTTTGACTACCATGAAAGACATACAGAATTCCAATCATTTTTTTCACCTCATAAGTCGATTAATTGATGTTTCATACTATATTGCAATAATTCGCTAAACGATTCAAATGCTAGTTTCTTCATCAAGTTAGATTTGTGTACTTCAACCGTTTTTACAGAAATAAATAAACGTTCAGCAATTTCTTTATTGCTGTAACCTAGTGCTACTAAAGGCAATACTTCACGTTCTCTTTTAGACAAGCGTTCATATTTTTCGTCTTTTTTAGATAGTTGGTTTTGATTTGACCAACGCTCTTGATCGTACTCCCCAAAGAAGGGATCTATGACAATTTTTCCAGCAGCAACTTGTTGAATCGCCTCTAATAATACTGTATCTTGTGAGCTTTTCAAAATATATCCTTTCGCTCCATATTCTAAGGCGGTACGAACATATTCTTCTTCGTCGTGCATACTTAAAATAATCGTTTTTACCTTAGGAAAATGCTCGTTGATTCGTTTCGTTGTTAACAACCCATTTTCTCCTGGCGGCATCCGCATATCCATTAACACCACATCTACGGGATATTTTTCAAGTAATAAAAAGGCTTCTGTTCCATCAGCCGCATCGCCTACCACCGTTAATTCTTTTTGCCCTTCTATGAGCAGCCTTAAGCCACTACGAACAACGGCATGATCATCCGCTATGATAATATTCATCTTGTCACCTCCACTGTATAGGCAAACGTAATGTCACCGTTGTTCCTTCTGCTTTTTCTGATTGAATCTCTAAAAAACCACCAATTGATTCTGCGCGTTCTTGCATATGTAACAGACCTAAACCTTGACTATGCACATTCACCGATTGAAGATCGAATCCTTTGCCATGATCTCTTACGTTAAGAACTAAGTATGTATCTTCTTTACTAAGGGTTACCCACAGTTCATCCACGTCAGCATGTTTTATACTATTCATCACACTTTCTTGCAGGACACGGTACGTAATTGTTTCGACCTTCTCCAAAAAACGTAGATTGTCTATCATCGGAATAAAATGAATCGCTACCCCTGTTGTCTCCGTCAAGCGCTGTAATAAGGCTTCGATTGCTGGGATCAGGCCTAAATCATCTAATGTTGTCGGACGTAAATCAACAGCTAATTGTTTCACTTCACCAAGTAACGCGACAAAATCTTCATCGATTTTTTGTAATTTATCTGCTAAGGCTTCTGGTTCTCTGCTCCGCTTTAGCTGGCGTGTTTCCAACATCAAACTATAAATACTTTGCGCCAGTCCATCGTGAAGTTCTTGAGACAGGGCGCGTCTTTCGTTTTCATGCGCTTGATTCACATATTCAATCAAGCGTTTATTTTGGATGACTTGTTGGAGACGGTCTTGCACAGCTACACGGCGAAGACTTAACAATGAAGCGTTCTGATCGATTCGTGTGTAACTTCCGCTGAATTGTTCTTGCACCCCTTTTGAATCTTCTAAAACCAATGGAAAAGCCCCTTGATCCCATTCTTCTTTGACTTCACAATCTAAACATTTCTCCATTGTAGAATGAAGCATGCACCCTTCTCCTCTAGCAATTTCCAAGACTTTCTCTAAAGAAAAACAATAGCGGGTTTCTAAGTCAACGGCACTCTTATTGCACTTAATGCATCGATTTTCTTCTATCAAAAAAAGAGCATCTTTTGCTTCTGTAAATAAATGTTCTAAACTCGTTTTATTCATATTTTTCACCTATAAATAAGCAAGAAGTTCATCTGCTTTGTCCTTTGTGACAATCATAAATCCCTCTGAAATAGTTACGTTCTGCCGATAACCAACTAAAAGAACCCCTTTAACTTCGCCTTTTTTCACTACTGGAACTGCAGCAATTGTTTCTAATTTTTCCATTCGTGTAATCGGCAATTCAACTAACTTTTCTGACTGGTTTTGCAAATTGGTTGCCTGATATGCTCTACCTGTTCGCCAAACAATTCCACCAATTCCTTTTCCTACTTGTAAACGAATGCGTTGATAATTTTGATTTGTATTTCCAGCAACATATTTCCAGCGAATCTCACGTACTTTGGTTACATTATTGATCGTAGAAAGAGCTAAGGCAACAAAATCAACGGTTAACTCTGATTTAATTTGATCAATTTGCTGTTGAACTTGGTCGGTCATTCGACTACTCCTATTCCCTAATTTTTAATAAAAGGCTTGTTTTCCACTCTCACTTCTCTTATTCTTAAGCCAACATCACTTATATTAAGAAGGATTTTTTATGAAAACAACAACTACTTTTAGTCCGAAACGGTTAGTCATGATTATTACGATGACTGTCTTTTCATTTTCTAGTATGACAACGGCTTTTTTCTTAATGGGAATCAAGGCTTTTCCCTATTTTATTGCAGCTGCGTTGTTCTATTTTATTCCCTACGCTATTATTATAGCAGAATTTACAGGTGTTTATAAAAATCATATTGGTGGTTTATATCATTGGTTAGCTGGTCATTTGTCTGAAAAGGTTGCTTTTATTGCGGCTTTTTTATGGTATTGTAGTTATTTTATCTGGATGATTAGCTTGTTTATGAAGCTTTGGATTCCATTGTCTATTTTACTTTTTGGTGAAGATTTAACCAAAAAAAGTAGCCCGATTTCCTTTCTATCGTCTTCTGCTTTGATTGGCTGTTTATCGGTAATAGCAGTGGGGATTACACTCTTTTTTGTCAGTAAAGGGTTTAAAGGAATCGCTTCGGTATTGTATTTAAGCGGATTAATGATGATTGTGCTGATTGGCATCAGTTTTGGTGGAAATATGTTGCTTTGGATCAAGAATCAACAAGATATATTACCAAATCTTTTGACTAGTCTTAAAGGAGTTCAATCAGGTTCTTCCACAAGTCAAACAGTCATTACTCAGCTGTCTTTTTTAATTTTTGCTATCACAGCTTTTGGCGGTTTAGATACGATTGCCAGCTTAGTTGATAAAACAGGCAAGCAAAAAAAACACTTCCCAAAGTTATTGATTTTTAGTAGCCTTTTAGTGGTTGGTTGTTATTTTTTAGGGATACTGTTATGGAGTGGCGGCAATGATTTAGCGACATTAAAAGAAAATCAAAGCATTCATTTAGGAAATTTAATGTACGAATTAATGGCAAACTTAGGTCATTCTGTTGGACAAGCTCTTGCTTTAACAAAAAATCAGTCTACTTTATTAGCACAATTATTCATCCGATTTACCGCACTAACCTTGTTGCTTTCTTATAGTAGTTTGCTATCGACTATTTTCTATCTGCCCATTCGGACATTGATAGAAGGGACACCAAAGTACTATTGGCATGCTCAATTGAAACAAAAAAATAAACATGATATGCCGATTTATGCTTTAGTGATTCAAGGTGGTTTAATCAGTTTATTTATTTTAGGAATTAGTTTTGGTAGTCATTATGTGGTCTTTTTATATAATCAACTAACTTTGATGACCAATATTTCTAGAGCCGTTCCTTACTTATTGGTTGCTCTTGCTTATCCCGAGTTTAAGAAACGTCAATTGATTGCCTGTCCAGCTTCTCAATTCATTCATTCACAAAGGCTTAGTTTGTTTATTAGCCGCAGCGTGATTGTTAGTATTCTTTTGGCTATCAGCTTTCAATTGTATCAACCTCTTTCAAAAGGAAATATCTTGCAAAGTGCTGCTTTAATTGTTGGACCTTTGCTATTTTCTTTAACTGCTTATTTATTGTATAGCTACTTTCATATAAAAAAACAAGCACAAGCCAATTGGGATAATTAGCTTAGTTGAAAGAAAAGTAATAATAAGCGAAATCCCTTTATTTCCTGTACAATGATAAGGAAAGTTTATTTACATTTTTATCATTTGTACAGGAGGGATCTGTTTGTTCGATGTAGAAAAAGTTCAGTCATTAAATGATTTAGAGATGCTTGTTTATCAATATATTTTAGAACATATGGATAGTGTACCAAAATTAACTATTCGTCAGTTTTCTACTAATTGTCATGTATCTACATCAACTATTTTACGATTTTGTTCTAAAATGGGCTTTGATGGTTTTTCAGAATTAAAATATGCCTTAAAAAAAGAAAAAAAACAGCAGGCGTTTGAACAATTTTATGATGCAACGATTCATGTCGATTCTTTTTTGAAACGACTGAACCAACAAACGTATTTTGAAACCTTAAAACCTGCCATTACAATGATTTGCTCCGCTCGTCACATTGTCTTTTCTGGAATTGGTACTAGTGGTATCTTAGGGACTTACGGCAGTCGTTACTTTGCAAATATGGGGATTAATGCATATAGTATTGACGATCCATTTACCCCGATCCCTCAACGAGGATTTGAAAATACACTAGCCATTATTTTGTCTGTTTCAGGAGAAACCCAAGAAGTAATTAAACAGATTACTGAGCTAAAACGGTCTGGTGCTAAGATTTTGAGTATCACAAACGATGAACATTCAACGATTGCTCGTTTAGCCGATTACAATATTTCGTATTATATGCCGGATGAACGGGCAAGTTCTCTTGATCCATTCATCAACCTCACAACACAAGTTCCAGTCATTGCTTTATTGGAATTACTTGCACATCAAGCTGGTAAAGAACTATCCGACAAATAAAACGAGCGTTCAAAAACAACGACCTATGTGGTACTTGTTTTTGAACGCTCCTTTGTTTCTCTGACAACTTTCTCTCTGTATGCATCTTGAATTAGCGACTTCTCTTATTTTGTTTTTTCACATGGTACATGTTTCTAATAACCTTTTATCTATTTAAACGAAAGAAAAATTCTTTTATAGTATACATGTAAACGCATTCAGTGAATTAATATACGAGCGGCCGCTCTATTAAATTACTACACGCAATTATTTTCCGTTACTTTAGTTAAGCAAAGGAGAGGTTTAGAATGAATGAATGGATCAACGAAAAAGTTCTGCCACCCGTTTTAAAATTCGTCAATACCAAAGCAATTACAGCGTTAAGAAATGGTATGTTGTACACGATGCCATTTACGATTGTCGGTTCGATTTTTCTATTATTAGCCAATTTACCGATTGAATCTGTTGCAAAATGGATTACTGACAGTGGTTTGGTTGTTTACTTTAATCAGGCGTATGGCGCATCGTTTGCGATCATGTCAGTCTTTGCGGTTATCGGAATTGCTTACTCTTATGTAAAAACAGAAGGTTTTGAAGGGTTGCCTGCTGGGATGATTTCACTTGTTGTCTTTATTTTATTTATGTCCTCTGAAATCACTGATGCAGATAGCGGTGTGACAATTGGCAATATCATCAATAAAGACTGGACTGCTGGTAAGGGAATGATTACAGCGATCATCGTTGGATTGATTGTTGGCTGGGTTTACAGCTGGTTCTTACGTCATGATATTCGGATCAAATTACCTGAAGCGGTTCCTGAAAATGTAGCGAACTCATTTACTGCCTTGATTCCAGCTTCGGCTTTAATCACTAGCGCAATGCTTGTCTATATTTTCTTTGATAAAGTCTTTAAAACAACCTTCTTTGATTTTATTTACGACGTGTTACAATCACCACTTCAAGGCGTGACTGATTCATTAGGCGGTGCTTTGGTCCTTGGTTTCTTAGTTCCTTTATTCTGGTTCTTCGGAGTGCATGGTTCAACGATTGTTGGTGGTATCATGGGACCGATTTTACAAGCTAATTCTTTAGAAAACACAGAGATTTTAAAAGCAGGTAAAGAATTAACGGTGGCAAACGGTGGACATATCGTAACCCAACAATTTTTAGATCAATTTTTAACTGTAACTGGGGCTGGGATGACGCTTGGATTAGTCGTTTATATGGTATTCTTTGCAAAATCTGCACAGTTCAAACAATTAGGCCGTTTATCCATTGGTCCAGCAGTGTTTAATATTAACGAACCCATCACTTTTGCTACACCGATTGTCATGAATCCAATCATGGCGATTCCGTTTATTTTAACACCAGTCGTTTCATCAATTATTACTTACTTTGCTTTATATACTGGTTTAGTGCCATTATTTACAGCGGTTCAGGTTCCTTGGACGACACCTCCGATTATCTCAGGATTATTAGTCGGCGGTTGGCAAGCAGCGTTACTTCAAGCATTCGTTTTGACTTTAGGATTCTTTATTTACTTACCATTTGCTAGAAAAATGGATGCCATTAACTATGCACAAGAAACCAATCAACCAGTAACAGAAGAAGTGTTAGAAGAAATTGAAGCGGAAGCTTAAACATCCATTTCAAACTGACGTAAACATCACTACACGGCTGATTCCGTTCAAGTAATTCCTCCCAGCTGTGTGGTGATTTTAATCGTTAAACATGAACCATAACAAATAAAAAGGAGACGTTTGTATGTCGATTTTAAGAGAAAATTTTCTTTGGGGCGGCGCTGTCGCTGCTCATCAATTAGAAGGCGGTTGGGATCAAGGTGGTAAAGGGGTTAGTGTTGCTGATGTAATGACCGTCGGCGCTCATGGTGTACCTAGACGAATCACAGCTGGTGTATTGCAAGGTGAAAATTACCCTAACCATGAAGCGATTGATTTTTATCATCATTATAAAGAAGATGTAAAATTATTTGCGGAGCTTGGCTTGAATTGTTTCCGAACATCGATTGCCTGGACACGGATTTTCCCCAATGGTGATGAAGCAGAACCAAATGAAGAAGGTTTACAGTTTTACGATGATTTATTCGATGAATGTTTAAAATACGGGATCGAACCTGTAATCACCCTATCACATTTTGAAATGCCCTATCATTTAGTGACTGCGTACGGGGGTTGGCGTAATCGTAAAATGATTGATTTCTTTGCCAAGTTCGCTCGTGTTTGTTTTGAACGATATAAAGATAAAGTCACGTATTGGATGACTTTCAATGAAATCAACAATCAAGCGAACTATGCGGAAGATTTTGCGCCATTCACCAACTCTGGCATCAAGTATCAAGAAGGGGAAGATCGTGAGAAAATCATGTATCAGGCGGCACATTATGAGTTAGTAGCAAGTGCACAAGCAGTTAAACTTGGGCATGAAATCAATCCTGATTTCCAAATTGGCTGTATGATCGCCATGTGCCCCATTTATCCGTATTCATGTGATCCCAAAGATATGATGATGTCGGTCAGTGCGATGCAAAAACGTTACTGGTTTACCGATGTTCATGTGCGCGGGCATTATCCAAGTTTTATGGAAAATTATCTAGCTCGTAAAGGGTTTGATTTAGATATTACAGAACAAGATTTAACTGATTTAGCCCATGGCTGTGTGGATTATATCGGCTTTAGTTACTATATGTCCTTTGCTATCAAAGACCATGATAAGGGCCCTGCTTTTGATTATGATGAGTCGCAAGATTTAGTCAAGAATCCTTATGTAAAAGCGTCTGATTGGGGTTGGCAAATAGATCCACTTGGTTTGCGTTATGCGATGAACTGGTTTAATGAGCGCTATGAATTGCCTTTGTTTATTGTGGAAAATGGTTTTGGCGCGATTGATGAAGTTGAACCGGACGGCACAATTAACGATCAATATCGTATTGATTATTTGAAAGCTCATATTGAAATGATGAAAGAAGCGGTTGAATTTGATGGGATTCCTTTGATTGGTTATACGCCTTGGGGCTTTATTGATTTGGTTTCTGCGGGGACTGGTGAGATGAAGAAACGGTATGGGTTTATTTATGTGGATAAGGATAATGAGGGGCAAGGGACGTTAGAGCGTTCTAAGAAGAAGTCGTTTGATTGGTATCAACAAGTGATTAATAGTAATGGTGAAGAGTTGTAAGAGTTTAGATGAGTAACTTCATAATACTCATTTTAATTCTTTGGATTTTCTTTACCAATATTAGTTGATAAAGAGCAAAAAAATGGGCAGACAAGAATCTTTCTGCTCGTTTTGGGCGAACATAGTTAAACGTAGAAAAGAATCTCCAGAAACAGCAACTGCATAATCAGGATTAGCCTTTGTGTTCCTAAACCTAAAATAGTATCCACTGTAATTAAGTACAACAGTTTTTATGCATTAATGCCTATGCTATTTATTAATTTTAAGACTAGTATCTTTCTTATTCGGAATTTCTGATAAAATAGATTTATATAAATAATTACATTTTTAACATTGACTATAAGTATGAATAACAATACAATAAGAATATCTTGAATAAGGAGTGATTTTTTGAAAAAATTTTTAGGGATGATGTCAATAATTTTACTAGGAGGTATAATTGGTAACGCAGATATAGTTTTAGCGGAAGAGAGTATTCTAGAGCCAGTTTCATCAGAAACTCTTGAAATAGATACATCAAAATATACTTCACCTATACGAACTCGTAGCGGAAGTCAAGAAGTCAAGATTGACATGGACAAATGGGAAGAAGAGATAAAGCGTGAATTTGTGGAGGAACAACCAGAATTTGATGGTCAGGTCACAATTATGACAATGGATGAATATGATGCTGGTAAAAAGCCAGAGGAAGTCAGGGATAGAACTCTTGAAGAGCTTTTTGAGACTAAAGAGAGTCAAAAAATGACAAGAGGAGCAGCAACAACGGGACCTAATGTATCAAATAATAATATAGCGAAAGCGTATCTGTTTTTTGATACTGGTGGCGGCAATTTAGCAATGGCTGAGGGCAGTGGTTTTAAAGTATCTGCTACCAAAGTTGGAACAGCTGCCCATGTTGTTTATGATAAACAGCGTAGGCTAGGTTGGGCTAAAATAGTCACATTAAATTTCGGCTTTCGGAATGATCCAAGAGTTGGGTGGTCTGCAAGCTCTGTTTACACTGTGAAAAAAATGACTACTAATAACGATTATATTAACGCAAAGGATCATTCTCAAGGCATCCGTTCTGATTTTGGTTCGTTACACGTGACACGTTCATCTGGAATAACTCCACCTAACGTAACAATGTTGGCGAATCCTCCTAAGTCTGCAAATAATACAGTTTCTTGGGGATTTGGAGCGACAAGTAGATATTTAACTCGTTCGGTAGGTAATGTGAAGACGAGTGCTTTAAGGAGTGACTGGTTTGGTTGGGTATATGAAGATCGGTTGGGAATTCTTTACAGTGGAATGAGCGGGGGACCATTATTAGACAGTTCTGGACGTGTTATTGGAATCAATTCTTCATCAATGGGTGATCCATCTAAAACTAAAGTGTATACTAAAATGAATTCAGTTGCATATAACCAAATTTTAGCAAACTAGAACAATAGTATAAGAGCATCGTAAACTGATTTAATAAGTCAGTTTACGATGCTCTTTATATACTTTTAAGTAGCTATAGTGTAAATTTACAAGAAACAACGATAGGTGATGATTCTAGTTTTTGGTCATGATAAAAAGTGTATACGATTCGATAAGTTTTATTAGTAGTTAAACTATCTATTTCTTCTGTGGAAGGAGCTAGAATACTTGATTTAGGAGGTATTGGGAGAGTGAACCCAATACTACTAGAACCAGTAATTTCACTTAAAGTACTTTTCCATTGATTGTTTTCATAAACTTCGAAATAAGTTTTTGTTAAATCGCAGTACATATTATTATTAGAGCTATTTGATATAAAGAATTCTATAGGTGTATTTTTATTAAGTTTAAAAGATATCGTAATATCTTTAGTATCTTGATCGGTAGTTGACTCATTATGGGTAGTATTAACAGGGGGGAAACAACTAGTTAAAAAAAATAGAGCTAGCGTAAGCAGCAAAAATTTCATTTTTATCCTCCATTTCATGTAGAATCAATACTAAAGTTTATTATAGCATATCACATAGTACCTTCGAATGATGAAATAATTAGTCAAGGAAGGTTTTTGAGTTCTGATTAGAAAATATAATTTGCCCGTGGTAATTGAGATTTTATTGACCAAGAAAAAAATTTTTCTTGTGGTGCCTAATGATGATTTTTGAGAGAGTGTAAAATAAACTGTGTAAGTAGCTCATTTTAGATAAGCTACTTATACAGTTTTTCTTTTCATGCAAAGGAAATTCAGATAAAATAAAAATGAAAGGATGCGAGAATATGGCGAGACAGAAAAGAGATCCTAAAACTGTTGAATTAGCGAAAACCATTCTAGAAAGCTACAATCCTGAAAATGTCGATGACATGCAAGACGCTCTAAAAGATATTTTTGGTCCCTTATTTGAACAAATGCTTCAAGGCGAAATGACCCATCATTTAGGCTACGATATTCATTCAAAACAGGAGAAAGAAACGAACAATCGAAGAAATGGATTTGGCTCTAAGAAAGTAAAAACAAGCTTTGGAGAAGTCCCTATTGATGTACCTAGAGACAGAGAAGCCACGTTTGAACCAGAACTTATTAAGAAACGTGAACGGGATGTTTCAGCTATCGAATCAAAGGTTTTGTCCATGTATGCCAGAGGCATGTCTCAAAGAGATATCGCTCATACCATTGATGATATTTATGGGTTCTCCATTTCTCACGAAATGATTTCTACAATCACCGATTCTGTTCTTCCAGAACTGGAGGAATGGCAAAATCGCCCTTTGGCGAAGTGTTATGCCTTTGTTTTTGTGGATTGTATGTATGTGACGTTAAGAGAAAATTATGAAGTCAAAGAATACGCTGTGTATACAATTCTTGGCTATGATTTAAAAGGGAAAAAAGATATTTTAGGGTTGTGGTTGAATGAAACCGAGAGTAAAAACCGCTGGATGCAGATTTTTGATGAATTGAACTCTCGCGGTGTACAGGACATTTTCTTTATGTCTATGGATGGTGTTTCTGGGCTTGAAGATGGCGCAAAATCTATTTTTCCAAAGGTGATCGTTCAACGCTGTATCGTCCATTTAGTGCGTAATGCGCTTCGGTATGTTCCTTATAAAGACTACAAGGAATTTTCTCGGGAAATGAAAAAGTTTTATGGTGCTCCTTCATTAAAAGCTTGTCAAAGTGCTTTTGATGCTTTTCAAAAACGTTGGTCTCACTACTCTGGTGCAGTAGAGGTTTGGAAACGGAATTTTTCTCATGTGGAACAACTTTATGATTATGGTAGCGCAGTGTGTAAAATTATGTACACAACAAATGCCGTTGAAAGTATTCATTACAGCTTTAGAAAAGTAACTAAAAAAGGCGCATTTCCAAATGAAACCGCTCTTTTAAAACTTCTTTATCTACGAGCAACAGAATTGGAAAAGAAATGGACAGCTGGATTTATTCCCAATTGGCCGATGGTCTTAAATCAATTAATGGCGAATGAACAGTTTTCTGAGCGCATCAACACTTATAGCTTATATATTTCTTAGTCACTAACGCATCAAAAAAGAACATCAAATTTTCCTTTTTTGGTAAGGTTTCTTTCTTATACCCTTTTAACCGAAGGTTATTTAGGAATGGTTTAATGTTCTTTTTCGTTCTTAGATTTGTCAGTTACACACTTTAGTTGACAAACCCATTTTTGAACTTTTTTTACTTGTTAAAATGCCTATATAGTTAGTGTGCAATAACTGATAATGATTGTAAAAACACAGACTATCTCCATCCACTTCCTGAACCTTTGTCCATAGGAATTTCGTCTAAATATCTTACAGCTGTTGGTTTGCTAGCACGTCTACTCATATCAGCAGGTGGTTCAGGTAACGTTTCTGAATCTATTACTTCTAAATCTTGAGTCTCTTCCATTACCTCTGGCAGGATATCTTCTTTTGCTTCTTCCTGATTTTCAAGTAATTTTTTTCAATAATCTCTACATACGCCTTAGAGCTTTCTTCAGTCATGAAGCCTTCTGAAATCGGATTATATACTAGCCTTTTTATAGTTTACTTTACAACTCTCAAGAAAAATCTAAAATTCATTTATTATCTATTTCAAATGATCCAACTGCGTTAATGGCATTTCCTGTATCGTCGATTTGATTCACTTCGAGTTTGTAGCTAGATTGTTTATCTAACGCACTGAAATTAAACACTATTTCAAACTCCCCAGTAGTAGTATCCCAAATTTCCATTAAAAATTGATCATTACTTTCGATACCATTTTTGTAAATAGTAGTAGCATATCTCTCATCTTACGTGCTTTGAATGAATTACTGAAGCGTCAAATGATTTCTACCAAATATATTTATGCGTTGATTCAATTTTTAGAGCCTGACTTTTTTGAAGATTTTCCTAGTTCTGATTTTTATTGAAACACAAAAAATAAAGTGAGACAAACAACCATGAGGACTATCGCCTTTATAGATGTTTGTCTCGCTTTATTTCTAATGTTGTTCATGATTCAACACTTCGTCTTGAATCATACCGCTTGCTTTCATAAACATATATGTCACTACTGGCCCCACAAAAGTAAACCCATGTTTTTTCATATCTTTAGCAACATGTTTAGACAAAGGTGTGACATTAGGCACTTCATAGGCTTCTTCATAGACATTCAACCGAGGAACTCCTCCTACAAAATCCCACATATACTCAGCGAAACTACCGTATTCCTCTTGCACAGCTAAAATCGCCTGAGCATTTTGAATTGTTGCATTGATCTTTCTTGGATTACGAATCATATCGGGATCTTTCATGATTCTCTCCACATCATCCGGCATCATTCCCGCAACTTTTTGAATCTCCATATTATAGAAATTTTTTAAAAACACATCCAACTTCCCTGCCGCTGCTTTCCAACTTAATCCTGCTTGAAATGTTCCCACAGTCAACAAAATAAAAAGCAACCGATCATCACGTGTAGGCTTTCCCCATTGCTCATGATACCAGCCGTATTTTTTTCCATTTTGGCTATTCATCTCATTACCCCATGCTTGTCTTGATGACTTACTTTCTCTCAAAATGACCAATGAATCGATCGAATACTTATGTAAATTTTCAATAATTCCATCGTCTTTCTAAAAAGTATACAAAAAAAACATGACACTTAAAAGCCCTTTCACCATTTTTCCTAATCAAGGCCATATCTTCGCTTCAATGATCCCGATAATCATGTCTTCATCAATAACCCCATAATAACGACTATCCGTAGAATAGGGGCGATTGTCCCCTAAAACAAGATATTTTTTTAGATCAGATTTCTTGGTAAAGCTATCATACGTTAACTGATCGCTTTTAAAATCAGATGTATACACCATATCTAACTGATCTATTTTTTCCAATTCAGCTACTAAGAAACGTTCAAACACTTCTTTATTATCTATGTACAACTGATCTTGCCTATATTCAACGCTTTCACCAGGCAACCCAATTACACGTCGAACCGATGTTTTCTTCTCTCCTGGTATTTTAAAACAAACTAGATCAAATCGTTTAATTTTTTTCGTTTTTTTGACTAAAAGCAAATCATTATTATCGTACATGGGAATCATTGAGTATCCTTTGACCAACGTCAAAGAATAAAAGAAAGACACTGAGAAAATGACTATAATAATTGAGCCAACGACAGAAAAAAACATCTGCCATAAAAGTTTCTTTCTTTTCATTTTACGGATTTTACGAATGTTTTTCTTCTTTCTATACATTCGTTTTTTATCTGATTGTAAAGCATCTGACACTTTCCCATGAACATTAGATTTTTTGGATTGTTTATTCTTTACTTGTCTGGCCATCCTTTTATCACTTCAGTCTACTCTCTTTTTTCAAGACTTTTTTTGTTCACACTAAATAAATCAAAAATTTCCTTCTCGAACCCTTTTATTTTCTTTATATCTGCCATAAAGCTGTCATACATTGTCTCATCTTCAAAAAATTGAGTTGGCTGAGAAGAGAGATTTATCCCTAGTTCTTTCATATATTTGTAATACTTATTCAACAACGCTTGTCTTTCTACGGTATTTCGAACAGTCGCTGTTTGAACACCATAACTTGAAAATCTTGCTGATAATACTTGGATATTTTTACCACTTTTTACAGGATTATCAGTTTCTTTCGCTTTTTTCATTTCTTCATCAAGCTCTCTTAACAAATAATATCCTTTTACCACAGCTTTAGAATCTTCCATATTTAAACGAATTGATTGGTAATACAAAGAACCGTATGAAATCCCGCTTAAAATCAATGTCAAAAACAAAAAAATAATACTTCGTACGGTATATTTTTTCTTCTTCTTACTTAAATTCTTCTTATGTAACAACCATTTTTTTTTATTTCGTTTATTCTTTGGTCGCTTCTTTAAAATAACTTTTAATTGCTTTCGTGCTCCTGCACGTAAAATTAAGCTCATTACCATTATCGCTACACATAATGTGGCAAAAGATAAAGCAACGATAAAAATCCAATCTAACACTATCATTTATTTATCTCCTGCCCTTCATTTAAGTATGATCATCTTTCTTTGTGCTTTCTAGGAACTTGTTTTTTCTTGGAAGATTTTTTCTTCTTACTTACAATAAACCGAATAACAAAAAATAAGAGCAAGGAACCAACTAAAATACTTCCTACAAGAATCCCAACGAATTTCCAATTAACGGTTTGTGTCTCTAGCATATTTACATCTTCTTGATTCAGTTTATCTGCTTCTTCATCGGTGATTTTAAAGGTTTCATTCCATTCCCATTTTTTAGCACCTGATGTGACAAGGATATGTGCCCGATAGTTACCAGGGACTACTTTGTCACCATCCATACTAACTGGAAAATTAATTTTTGTATTTGGACCCATACGCATTCCAGTTTTTTTGGTTTCATACAAAACCTTATCGCTTTTTTCACCCATGATTTGAACGTCTGTTGTCATATTCTCTAAATAATTCGCTTTAATATTAGAGAAATTTACAAAAAATGTATTTCGATAGTTATTTAATTCTGGATAGACTTTATTAAATTTTAATTCTGGTTCCACAACAACATCGGTTTCTGATAGGACCATTCCTAATAAATAAGCATATTTATTAATAATTCCTGCACCTTTTGTTTTATTCTGCGTTTCTGTGTCCTTTTTTTGTAATTGTATACCGCCAGCAATTAGGCCATCAAAACTGGTTTCCGGCATCGAAATATCAATATCTAAACGTGTTTCTCCTTTGGCAGGGATTTTTATTGTTTCTGGTGCTTTTACAATATCCGTAAAATCAAATTTTAATGACTCGTCATTTTCAATTAGGTTTGGTCCATATTCAAGTACACCATTAGCATTTGTTTTAACACCATTCAATTTTACTGTAAGTTCAATTTCTTTATCTGCTGGGTTCATGATTCGCACTTGAACCGTTTGTTTTTGACTTGGGCTCATTCTTAAATCAAAATACCCTTCTTCACTTCTTTGATTGTCAGGCTTAATTGATTCATAGGTAAAACCAGCTACTCCTCCAGCAGAATCGGAGTCCTGTGCATAGATTGGTGCAGATGGAAACATCCACATAATTAAAATTAAAAATAGACTAAAATAGACTAAACGTTGTTTCATGGTTCATCTCCTCATTTAATAAGCAAGTATAGTGCTTCCAATACTTGCTAAAATTGAAGTAGAATAGCCATCAAAATGGCAATAAAGCATCTATTAGCTATTCTACGTACAATTTTCAATTACTTAAATTATTAGATCTCTGACAATGTCCAAGTGATATCAGCAGTATATTCTTCTGCTGTCAAGTTCACTGTTGAAGGAATTCGTAATTCTACGGATTTCCCACTTGTATCTTTTTCTTTTGATCCGTCAGCGTATTGACCAAATTCAACATAATACGTTCCAATCCCACGATCATCACTCTTATTATCAATAACCGTTACTGTATCACCAGCACCTAAGCCAGTTGCATCTGGTGCTAAGGTAAATGTAGGAATTGTTTTTACTAACTTACTCCCATCAGCTTCAGAACTTGGCCATAATTCATCTTTTGTTGTCGATGTTACTACGCCATTTGTATAAGTAATATCTGCTGCTTTTAATTTCGCTGAGCTACCTGCAGCCTTGGATTCAAATGGACGAGTCATTTGTGCTGTTAGTGTATATTTATGATTCAATGTTGCTCGTTTATCTGTAAATTGAACATAGTTCCCACGAATAATATCTGTACCATTCGATTTAGCAGTAACTGGTGCTGCAAAGAATTTTCTATCATCATTTGTTGCACCAACTTTGTGAGTATCGCCAAAGCGTAGTTCTGTTACTGCATCCACACTAAACGTACCACGATCTTCATTTGGTTTAATTGGATCAGTTATCTCTGGTTTATCAATATTTTCTTCTGGTTTTTCAGGATCTCCTAATTCTGCACCGTCACTATCCTCGTTAAATTTGATGAATCCTTCTGATTTTTGTTCCTTTGGTGCTGCTGATGCTACTGAAGGTAGTAAAGCCCCTCCTCCGATAAACGCTACAAGAGCGATGGAACATAGTGTTGTTTTTTTCATTGTGTTTTCCTCCTATTATTTGTGTTATCTATGGTAACTCGGCTAAAATCCAAGTTAGCACCGTTGAGTAATCGCCTGAAACGATCTGAGTCGCTTCAGGAATATGCAGTGATACAGCCTTATTTAGATATAAAGGTTTATTTTGAACTTCTGTATCGACCACTGTTTGTTGCTTTTCATCTATTCTGGGTTCTAAGGTCGCTAGCTGATTGCTAGTGTTTTCTGCGGATGCGCCAAAAACAATCGCCCATGTACCTATCCCTTCATCTTTAGCTGCTTTAGCTAAGTCATATGATGTATTCAAATTATCAAGAATAATGGCATCTTTTGAAATCTGGGGAGCCGCTGATTGTTCCGCTGAATTAGCCCAAGATTTATCAAAAGATAAAAAGCTTCCTTTTAATTCACTATTCTCTGTAGTATTCACAAATTGATTCTCTTGTTTTAATTGTAATGTCCAACCTTTAGGCTCTGTTCTTCGATCGGTTACCTGTATAAAATTCCCTCGCGCAGAAATATCTGAAAAAAAGTTCTGCGCGTTTGCATAGTAGGTTCTACCTTGATCCGAGATTTTATTTTTATAAAAATTTAAAGTAGGAACAAAGTCAATTCTTAAGCTACCATCCGTTTTGGGACTCTCCCCAGGATCTACTTCAATTGTTGGGTTTTCCGGATCTAGGATAGTTTGCTCATATTTGCCAGAAAACCCAATTTTTCCTTCTCCATCCACTGTCGATGGTTCAGCAAAAGCGGCCGTTTCATAAGACAACGATTGAAAAAGGACAACGATTATGAGAAAAAATATAGTTATTTTTGTTTTATCCTTCATTGTCTGACACCCCTTTGCTATCACTTTTTTTCAATCGTTTTGTAAGAACAGCAAATAAAATCAAGAGCAAGCCACTAATCATCAAACTCGTTTTGACCATCTCACCAGTACTTGGGTATCGTCCTTTAGGTTTCTCTACTTTAGGTACTTCCTGACTTGAAGAAGTGGGTGGCTTTTCCTCACTTGAAGAAGTCGGCGGTGTTTCTTCTGAGTAAAAATTTATGATCCCTTTCGTTTCAACCGCTCCTCCTTCTTGCGCATTTATTTCAAGAGGAAACAATAAGTAACCGGACAAAAAGATACTACACAACAAACAAATAACTAACCATTTCAATAATTCATTATTTTTTTTACTCATCATTTTGTATCTCCTAATTGCCATAAAATGACTCCTTTATAGGAACCGGTCTGTTTCACATCAGATGCGGAAACCTCTAATTTCAGACCATCTCCGTTGGGAGTCCAAGTGTTCGTCACATTGTAATCTGAATCAGTCACGTTTTTATGCACCAATACATCTATTGAATCAGTCCTATTCAGAACGAATTCATTTTTATTGGTTACATAGCGAACAGCATTTTTTAAAACTAAATCTTTATTTGCAGTATGTCTCATCTCTTGGTCTAATTTAGCTGTCAATGTCCAATTTTTACGAACTTCACGGCTATCACTCACAATTAGTTCTCCTCCCCTATACAAGGGATTATCTATTCGAATTGTTTTTCCGTTAAAAATGTTTTCACCAAAATCAATTTCTTTAGGAGCAGAAATTAAATCCAATGTCCCTAAAACTTTGCCTCCTGGATTCTCAACACTCGCCGATTTTGAATAATTTTCAAGTGGTCTATCAGGGTCTGGCGGTCCAGGGTTAAATGTACCGGATTCTCGTAAAGAATGCCCAGTTGCTTCAGCTGTGTTTTTGATAATTATGCCAACCGCTGAACGATCCACTTTCGCTGTAAATGTCACTTTGACAGACTCTCCTGCTCCTAAATCACCAACTTTAACCTTTAGCTTACGTGTATTAGGATCGTAAGAATGCTCTTCAGCTACAGCTGCTCGATCATTAATCATGACTGGATTTTTTTCAAGCTCAAAGATCAAACCGTCTGGGATTACATCAACAATCTCTACATTTTTCCAAACGGCTTCTAAAAGGGTATCACTTTTTCCGTTTTTTGCAGTTAACGTATAGGTTAATGTATCTCCTACTTGAGTCGTTGTATTCCCTGAAGAGACGACTTCTTTAGTCATTTGAGGGTTATCGGGTAACGTATCAACTACTGTATATTTTTCAGGTGCTTTAAACTCTGCATCTCTGTATTTCATTGTCTTACTTGGATTGATATTTCCATTTTCACTATTCGTGCTAGGCACAGCTGGGTTAAGTGTTTCGGTAATCTTACCAGCGTTATCTTCTAAGAATATCTCAACGACTTCACCTGCATTTAAATAGCGTGGCAAATCATACATCCATTGCCCATCCTCTTTAACTCGTCCAACAGTTGCTTGTCGTACACCATTGATATCAACGTAGATTTTTGCGTTAGGTTCTGCCTTTGTTCCTTTTAATTGTTTCGTGTGAGTCGTCACTCTTCCTTCAGTTAATTTAGCTGGTTCTGGCGGAGTGATATCAATAACGGGTTCCGTTTCTTGTAAACTACTTTCTAAACCAGAACGCTTTGCTTTAACTGTGATTTTTTCGCCTGCTTTATAAAATTCAGGAATGACGTAATTTGCATACCCTTCACTATTTGTCAAAACATTCTGAAGTTCTCCTTGATAATTAATAGTCACTGTTGCCTGATCTTTTTTAGCATACACAGGGATAAAATTTATTGATCCATCTTCTGCAATACCAGAATCATCTGGAACTTCACCCAGTTTCACACGAAAATAATTCGTGATTGTTTTATCCGCATCGGTTAATGGCTTCATTTCAATTGAAGGATCTGTATTCAAACCAAGAATCCGCCGAAAATTTCCTTGATTGCTATTAAAATCTGTAGCTAAATCTGTTGGTAGGCTGGAAGCAGTTGTTCGATTAAGTATTGAAAAATTTGTAATGTTATCATGGCTATAGTCGGCAACTGAAGAAACATTGGTCGTATTTTTCCAAAGACTTACTTCGCTATTTCTAATTTCGAAAGTATTTCCTGTCCCTGCTACATTGACCGCTACATTACTTTCATTATTACGTATATCATACTTTTCTGGTGTATCCATAATAAATTTATTCCCTGTACCTCTTGACCAGTTAATCATTCCAGTCGCTCCTGCTCGACCAATTGAATAAAATGAAGCCCCTGGTTCTATGTGAAAAAGTACATCATTTGCTGTTCCATTATCTCCAAAACCACTATCTGCTGGACCATTACCGCTAGCAAGAGTTGGCCCTACTGTGGCTACACTAGAATTACTATTTTTACTGGTTAGGGTAACCACAGCTCCTTTTTTGGCAATGAATTTCTGATTCACTCCACCAAAACCTACCGCATTCCCTGGTACTGTCGCTGAAAACTTAGCGCCTTCATTTATAATAATTTCTTTATAATATCTGTAGATTGCTGGAAACGTTGTACCATTACCTACATTTCTTAATTTGACATCTGAATTTTTTCCAACAACAAATTTGTTATCCCCTGTATCTCCTTCTATTGATGCTTGACGAAACCAAATAGTTGAATAGTTTGAGTTAGTTATTGCGCCGTAGTAAGTCGTGTCATCTTCAACATACATTGCTCCTAAGTAAAAATTTTCAGAACGCGTATGCAAATTCATATCACCGTACACTGTCACTTTTCCTCTAGGAACTCTAGCTAATCTAGAAGTCGTCCCTCTTGGAACAATTACGTTTCCAAATCTTAAATTCCATCGATTGGTCGCCACCTGTGTATTATTTGGATCATAATATTGATCCCCAAAAACAGCGGCTGTATTCCCGTGTGAGCTTGGCGCACCATCATCTGAACGATTTTGAACGACTAAATCATGCACATGTAGTAATGCTGTGCCTGAACCTATCTTTCCTAATGGCAGAGAAGTTGAGGTTAGATCCAACTTATAATATCTAGATTGTCCTACACCAGGTATTTCTTTGCTTCCATCAATCTCAATATCTGTTGTCCTTGCTTCAACTCTGGCTGATCCAGATCTTGTGATATCACTAGTCATTTTGATTTTTGTCACGGCTGGATTGTTCCAAGCTGCCAGAAAGGTTGGCCATGTCCCCACTGAAACAATATTTTCAGCTCTTGGCTTTATTGCTTTTGAAGCAACTTGATTTTCATCAACCACTTGTTCTTCGATGGATTCAGTATCTTTTTCACTGTCCTTTATCTTTGTATCAGCACGTTCAAATTGCAGTTTTTGATAAGTTAATTCTTGATTTGCCGAATTTAATAATTTGAGATAGCCTGATTTCTGCCCGTTTCTAGGTTTAACTGGGAATGTGATCACTAATGGCTTTGAATCTTTTTTTATTTTTAGTATGTTCTCATGAGCACCGTCTCTTTTTGAAACCTTGATTTTTCCATTGTAATCTGAGGCTACCCCTTCTTGAATTTGTTCATTGCTTATAGATTCAATCCCTTCATAAGAAAAATAAAGTTCTTCGTCAACAGGATCAGTTACTGTTAAAGTAGCTGTCATTGCTGAGCCTTTTGCACTATAAGAAATTTCGATTTTATAGTTCTCATTGGAGGCTTTGATTTTTTTAGAGCCATTAAAAAAAATCGGCATTAATAGACTAAGCATTAAGATAACTATCCCCATAAAATACATTTTTGTTCTGAATTGCATTTCCTTTTTAACCCCTTTCGCTACTTAATAATTTATCGATTGCTCAAACTTCAGCACTAAGTTAGATAAAAAATGCTGTTCACCTTACTTCTCATCTCTTCCAAATAAAAAACTATCTTCCTGATTCAAGTTACTTCTAAAAAAGTAACTACCCAATTTATCGAAAACCATCTCGTTAAAGAGATATAAAAAAAATAATAACGATATATAGCACTTTTTCATTTTAACAATTTTATATTTTTTTACAATAGCACCCAAAAAAAATCGTTTTTTCCATTAAATAAAATAATTAAAACATAACAAATATATAAAGATATACAAATAATTTAAAATGAAATAAACAAGTGTAAATGACAGACAAAATCATGATTTCATACAATAAAAACAAAAATATAAAATTAAAATCCAAGGAAAATTCATTTTACTTAAAACAAATTTTCTTTTTATTTTTTTCAACTAGCCAATAAAAATTAAAATTCTCTAAAAAATCAAGTGAATTTCTATATAAAACTAGTGAAATCCACTACACAAATAGAACAAAAAACCGCACGATACCCAAAAGGCATTGCGGTTTTTGTCCTAATTACTCGATTCTAAACGTTTTTTTCATCCTTTCTTCCAAAATCCAACTTTCTCGCTATTCGTTCTTCATTTCATTCAGTAATGACTTCTTTGACTGCTTTACAAATATCTAATGCCCTTAATCCATAGACTTCTTTCAAATACTCTAATTTACCTACTTGACCAAACTGCTCTTTTACACCGATTCGCTTCATTCGTACAGGATTATTTTCAACAATAATCTCTGCAACTGCACTACCTAAACCGCCAATAACGTTATGATTTTCCGCAGTTACGATCGGTCCTCGTTTAGCTGCTTCGATCACAATATCTTCATTCATCGGCTTAATCCTAAACAAATCAATCACTTGAACTGAAATGCCTTGTTCCTCTAAATCATTTGCTGCCTGAAGTGCTTCTTCCACCATAATCCCACTTGCGAAAATCGTGCCATCCGTCCCTTCTTTCAACTTACAGTATCCTTTAGAAAAATCTTCATTTCCATTATAAAATGACTTTGCTTGTTTACGTATCGTCCGAATGTAAAACAGTCCTTTTGTCACATGTGCATAGTCTAAAATCGCTTTAAACTGGTACGGATCTGACACTTCATAGATATGATTTCCTGGAATTACTCGCATCAAAGCAATATCTTCAAACGGCATATGGGTACCGCCATTCATTTCAGCAGTAACGCCTGGATCAGTTCCCACGATTACTGCATGATTTTGAGCATACCCAAGAGAAAGAAAAACTTGATCAAAGGAGCGTCTGGTCGCAAATGGAGCAAATGTATGAATAAATGGAATAAATCCTGTAACAGACAAACCAGCTGCTACCCCCATTTCTTCCGCTTCCATAATGCCCACATTGATGTAGCGTTTGCCCAGTTGCTCTTTTAATTTACTTGTTCCCATCGAACTGGCCAAATCTGCTTCTAACGCTACGACTTTTGGATCTTTTTCTGCTAATTCCAATATTGTTTTAGTGTAGACTTGTCTCATTTCTAAGTCTTTCATTACTGATTCACCTCAATCTTTTCAGCCAACGCTTCAATCGCTTCTTTGATGGCTACTTTACCTGCTCCATCTGGACGAACATGATGATTGTCCACTAATTCTTCAAAGTAAGGAACGCCTTGTCCTTTAATCGTATCTAAAACAATCGCTGTCGGTTTTCCGATCAATTCCTTTGCCTGTTTAAGAGCTGCTTCAATTGCCTCTACATCTCCTCCATCTACACGCCAACTATTAAACCCAAAAGCCTGCATTTTTTCGACAAAGTCAAACGGATCGCAAATGTCAACAGTATAACCATCTAACTGTTTCTTGTTATCATCAATCAATACAATCAGATGATCTAATTTTTGATGCGCGGCAAATTGAAAAGCTTCCCAACATTGACCTTCATTCAATTCCCCATCTCCAACAATCGCAAACGTATAATTCTCTTTTCCAAACAACTGATTGCCCTTCGCAATTCCTGTTGCAGCTGAAATCCCTTGACCTAGGGAACCTGTAGTCATATCTACACCAGGGGTTTTGATTCGATCGGGGTGTGAAGGAAGTTTCGTTCCATTTTGATTTAAACTGAAAAGAAATGCTTCATCAAAATAACCTTTTAAAAATAAGGTAGCATAAAGAGCGGGTCCTGCATGTCCTTTAGATAAAACAAAATAATCACGATCAGAATCGTCTTTTTTTGCTGGTGACACATCCATCACTTTTCCATATAACACCGCTAGCGTTTCAACAATCGATAAACTGCCACCAAAATGCCCAAAGCCTAAATGAGCCAGCTCTCTCATTGTGTAATAACGAATCTGATCTGCAAATTTCTGTGTGTTCATTATGCAACCTCCTTTGTTTCAGTCGTTTTCTTCTTACCAAAAACAGTCAATCCGATTAACAAAGCCAACACAGCTAATACGCCAACAACCACTGCTAGTTGTCCACCCATATCTGCTAGTTTCCCCAAGAAGATTCCTGCCACGCCATAATCTGTATCCGAAAACGTCGATCCTTGGAAACCTAAATCTCCCATAACTGGCATCAACAAAATTGGCATAAAACTAATAATCACCCCATGAATAAAGGAACCCACAACTGCTCCACGAATCCCGCCTGTCGCATTGCCAAACACACCTGCTGTTGCCCCACAGAAAAAGTGCGGTACTACACCAGGAATAATCACCGTCGTCCCTGTCAGAATCATAATAAACAGACTAACGATCCCCCCAAGAAAACTAGTTAAAAATCCAATCAATACCGCATTTGGTGCATAAGGAAAAACAATTGGACAATCTAGCGCTGGAATCGAATTCGGCACTAATTTTTCAGAAATCCCTTTAAAAGCAGGTACAATTTCAGCTAAAATCAAACGAACCCCTGCCAAAATAACAAAAACACCTGCAGCAAACATTCCTGCTTGTTGCAACGCATAAATGATGTAATTCGTCCCATTGCTAAGCTTCTCGGAAATAAATTCATTTCCTGCAAACAACGCCACAATTGTGTAGACGATCCCCATTGTCAACGTAATACTAACTGTAGAATCTCTTAAAAAGGCTAGTCCTTTAGGAAAGTTAATATCTTCCGTGGATTTTTCCTTGTTTCCTACATATTTCCCAATAAAACCACTCAGAGCATAACCAACATTCCCTGTATGACCTAACGCAACTGAATCATTTTTCGTAATTTGTTTGGTAAAGGGTTGGGCAATCGCTGGAAATATCGTATTAGCCAACCCTAGCGCTAAACCGCCTACTAAAACTAACGGAACAGCACTCATCTTGGTTACACTCATAATCACTGCTATCATACACGCCATATAAAGCGTCGCATGCCCTGTTAAATAGATATATTTAAATTTCGTAATACGCGCAATCAAAATATTAAATGCCATTCCTACTAACATAATAAGTGCTGTATAGGTACCATATTTTGTTAAAGCCAAGGCAACAATCGCTTCATTATTCGGCACCACCCCTTGCATATTAAACGCATGCTGGAACATCTCACCAAACGGGGCTAACGAACCTTCAATCACACCAGCACCTGCCGTAACAACTAAAAAACCAACAAATGTTTTGATACCGCCACGGACAACATCTGAAATCGGCTTTTTCTGCAAACCTAATCCAAGAACAGCGATCAGTGCCACTAAAATCGCCGGCGTACTTGCAATATCAATTAATATAGTTAAAATACTATTCATATTTTTTTCCCACTTTCTTTAGTCTTTAGAGTAATCCTTCTTCTGCACAAACGGCTCTGACTTTTTCTCTTAGCTCATCCATATCAATAATGCTGTCTAAAACAACTACATTGCCTAAATGCTGGGCACTGTCTGCTAAATCTCCACCCACAAAAAAGACATCTGCCAAATCGGACGTCGCACTCCCCATGTCATAATGAGCTACTTCAACCCCTGTCACCCCTAACTCCTTTAACACACTAGTAATATTCATCTCCACCATAAAACTAGAACCTAATCCTGATCCACAAACTGCTGCTATTTTCATAACAATTCCCCTTCCTTTAATAACTCCATAATGATTGCTTGATCTGATGCTGCTAATAAATTTTCTAACCTTTCTTTCGTTGAAAGTATTTTCGTCAAACTCGCCAACGCTTTTAAATGCATTTCATTGTCTACAGCTGCTAAACAGATAAAAATGCTGATCTCATGTCTAGGATCATCTAACAGTAAAACAGGCTCTGTCACCTTTAATAGCGACATTCCTAATTGGTTAACCCCATCTTCTGGTCTAGCATGAGGTAATGCAATTCCTTTGCCGATATGAATAAACGCACCATAATCTTTGACCTTTTGGATCATCGCGTCAATGTAATTCTCTGTAATTCGTCCTTGTTCTTTTAAAGGGCTTGCAGCATAGGCGATCGCTTCTTCCCAATTTAATTTTTTATCCGTCAACTGGATCATGTCTTTTGTCAGCAACTCAGATAACATCGGTCTCTCATCTTCTTTCATTTTCATTTTTTTGATCATTCTTCGATTCAAAATACGGTAAATTTTTTCTTTGGTCACCCCTTTTTTTAATTCAATGTAAGGTAGCAAAGCTTCAATAATTTCATTTACAGAAGGAACAACGATTCCTGGAATTAACAACTCTTCTTGCACACGACGAATCAAATCATTTTTTTCTAATTGCGTCATGATTGGATTAACAAGATAGTGTTTTTTAGAGGTATTCAGTGGCACACTTGAAAAAATCACCTCATACTCCGTTTCTGAAATACTTTCTAGTTGATCCACAGTTGTAGCCAAACTAAAGTCGATCGTAGGAAATAATTCTCTTAGCTCCGATTGCATGATCAATGATGAGCTAATCCCATTTGGACATAACACTAACGCTTTATATCGAATCACACGATTTAATTCCCGCTGATTTCCAATTTCTCCACCAAATAAAATCGTAAAATAGCCAATTTCTTCATCTGGAATTGGTTTGCCGATTAACGCTTCTAAAGGTAATAGCGCCATTTTGGTTAGGGTAAATATTTCACCGTACTGATCCTTAATTTCCCCAATTAAAACGTTGGATAAAGAAAAATTGTAGTGGATTCTAAAAAAAGCCGGTACTAAATGATAAAACAAATCCAACAGCAACTTACGATATGACTTAAATTCAATCGCTGCCAAACGCTCCATTTCATGAATGATTTGACGTCCACATTCCAATAAAAATTCCAAAGATGTGTCTCTGATTTCTCCTTGGGTAATAGTCATAAATACTAAAGTAAAATACAGTTCTTCGTTTTGAATATCCAAAATTGTTGAGAAATTCGACAAAAATATCTGGCTTCCGCAAAAGGCATTCAACGTTTTTAAAAACGTTTCTTCCTGTTGAGTCAAACGAAATGAATACCTCTGACTTCGACACAAAACATAAGCCATAAAATAGACTGTCTCTTCGATTCTACTTGGAACAATCACCAATTTACTTTCTTTGATCGCTTTAAAAAAAGCAACGCGAACATCTGCCTCAAATGTTTTAGAAACCATAATCAAGCCTTTTTTCAGTCCCCATTTTCCAGCAGTTGATTGAATTGTTTTGGCAATCATTTGATGGGTTTGAATACGAATTTTTTCTTCACTACCAGATAAATAAAACCCTTTTTTACGAGAATAATCTAAGGTCAGCTCCTTTTTCGCTAGACGTTTTCGTAATTTTTTAATATCTGCTAAAACTGTATTTTTGCTGACTTGAAAAAATTCTTGATAATGATAGACTGATAAATCTTCTTCTGCAATCAGTGTCAACAAATAAAGCAATGCCTGTCTTTCTTGCTCTGAATAATAAATATCCACTTCTTGTTGGCCAAAATGAATCTCTAACCATTTATCAGCTAATTGTTTTGGAAAATAAACATGGTCATTTTCAACACCGATTTTTTCATAAGAAAATCGCGTGGATACGTCATTTATTTTTCTTAGCTGATCAATTATAGTTTCAGCAGACAATCCTGTGATTACATGAAATTCCTGAAGGGTATACTCTACTTTGTCCGACATATTGAAAAGATAGCTCATTCGATAATCAATCATTTTGTTCCTCCTATACTCAATATATAATGTAAGCGCTACAGACAAAAGAAACATTGGGTCTAATTTTCGTTTAGCTTTCATAAATAATTGGGCTTAACTCTTTATTCAATAAGTCCCTTCCTTTGGCTTATCTTACAAAACTCATTATAATAAAGTCAGTCAAAAACACCCTGAGCTACAGTTCCTCTATCAAAAAATAGGACTTAAGATGGATGTTTTATCATTACAGAATTGTTACAATATCATTACTTTAAAGTTTCATTAATTGTTTAACTTTCAATCATTAGGAGGAAAAAAGAATGAAAAAAAACAACGTAAAAATTGGATTGATTGCCTTGATCGTCGTTATTTTATTTGGTATTTTTGGCATCAGTCAGTACAATGGTTTGGCAAAAAAAGAACAATCCGTAGAATCACAATGGAGCCAAGTTGAAAATGTCATGCAGCGTAGAGCCGATCTGGTACCTAACTTAGTCAATAGCGTAAAAGGCAGCATGCAACAAGAACAAAAGGTTTTTGGTGATATCGCTAAAGCTCGTGAAGCATACGGCTCAGCAAATAAAGATTCGGATAAAATCAAAGCCAGTCAAGAATTGGATCAATCTGTGGGTACACTGATCAATGTGATCAATGAAAATTATCCAGAATTAAAATCTAACAACAACGTCCAAACATTGATGACTCAATTAGAAGGCACTGAAAATCGAATTTCCGTTGAGCGTAAACGTTACAATGACGTCGTAAAAGAATACAATGAACAAGTCGTTTCGTTCCCTAAAAATATCTTTGCAAATATGATGGGCTTAGGTAAAAAGGAGTACTTTAAAGCAGAACCCACAGCCAGTAGTGTGCCTTCTGTTAATTTTGACAATTCGACTAGCTCATCAAGTGGGAAGTGATGAACGATGAAACTTTTTAGACGAGGATTATTTTTAAGCGTAGGATTTTTCCTTGTCGCCTTTTTCGTCAGTTTCCAAACACCTGTTTTTGCTGATCAATTGCCTAAAGCACCTGATCACTTTTATTTAGATCAACCTGGAATTCTTGATGAAACAACTAAACATTTAGTCGATAAAAAAGGCGAACTCTATAAAGGGAAAAAAGAAGCTCCCCAAGTCGTTTTAGCTGTGATCGATTCGACTAACGGTGATAGCATTGACAGTTACGCACCTGATTTATTTCAAAAATGGAGAATCGGAAACCAAACCGAAAATAATGGTGTGTTGATTCTCTACGCTGTTAATGATGGCGAGCGGAATGTTCGAATTGAAGTCGGGTATGGTTTAGAAGATATAATTACAGATAGTATCGCTGGAAATATCTTGCAACAAGCCAAAGAGGACTTGAAATCAGATAATACAGCATCAATCAATAAAGGATTACGCTATGCATTTAACGCAGTCAGCACATTAATTGATAAACATTATGAGTACCCAGCAGACGAAAATGCCTTATCTGATGCTGACATAGATCAAGTCACCTCAGATGACAGCTCCGATGGGGATGGATTTTTCGGTATTTTCATTGTATTACTTGTTATCTTGCCTTTCTTACTTTCTAAAGGAGGTCGCGGCGGTCGTGGTGGTGGTCCGTGGTATTGGGGCGGCGGCGGTTTTGGCGGCGGTTCTTCAAGTGGCGGAAGTTTTGGTGGCAGCGGCGGTGGTGGCTTCTCTGGCGGAGGAGGTTCTTCTGGCGGCGGCGGAGCTAGTATTTAGTTTTTTTAACAAGTCTTACCTTTTTAAAAAATATAAATCGCATCTAATCAACGGTTTAAAAAACTGATTAGATGCGATTTTTTCTATTTTTAGATTTTATATCCCAGACTCACGTGAACTCCGTATAAACGGTTGATGTTGCACAATATCATTCTCAGGATTAGACACTTCTGTTCCATCTACTATAAGTACGTATAATTCGTTTTCTCTACCTTTTATCAACAGATTATTAATAAAAAATCAAACAAGTAATTGCTTCCGTTCATTATAATAACTCTTATATGCTAAATAAGTGGCAATTACTGAACCAATACTTGTCGCAGACAATAACATAAATGTCACCATGATCTGATATTTGATTGCATGGACAGGATCTACCCCAGCAAAAATCAGTCCTGACATCATCCCAGGTAAACTAACGATCCCCACAGTTTTTGCAGAATCGATGGTTGGTGCCATGCCCGTTCTAATACTCGCTCTTACAATTGATTGTGAAGCCAATTTACTATCAGCACCTAATGCTAGTTTTTCTAAAACCGCCTGTCTTTGATCATGAAATAAGCTGTCCATATTCCGATAACACAACCCAATCGCTATCATCGAATTGCTTGCGATCATGCCGCTGATTGGAATAATTTGAGAAGGAATAAAACGAATGGCACCTGAAAGAACCAACACACTGATTGTGATGCCTGTACTGCAAGCAATAGCGATAAACGAAATCAAAAAACCTTTTTTTAAATGATCGCTACGCTTGTTCGCATTCAAGGCAGCATTAATGATAATGATTCCAGCCATCACAACAGTCAATATCTTATTATCTACTTGAAAAACATATTTAAGTAAATAACCGACTGCAATTAACTGAATAATTGCACGACATACACTAATAATGATGTCTTTGGTAAAGCCTAATTTTTCTTTATAGCTAATCAGTAGAGCCACAATCACTAACATTCCTGCAAATAATAACGACAGATCGTTTACTGCTAAATCCATTATTCTTCCTCCAATCGTCCCGCTACGATTTTTTTGACAATAGTTGATTGAGCAATTTCTTCTGTATCATGGGTCACTCGAATCAAGGTCACATTTTTTTCTTGATTCAATTGCATTAGCCATTGATTGACGATTTTCTTACTTTCTTCATCTAGCCCTGCTGTCACCTCATCTAAGAGTAACACTTCCGGTAAAAATATCACATTACGAATCAAAGCGATACGTTGTTTTTCTCCGCCAGATAATTCCGTTATTTTTTTATCAAGATAACGTTCAGACAATTGTACTTCTTTTAATAACTCTACTACATGCTCCACTTGGAATTCTTTTTTACGGATCTCGTATGGAAGCATAAAGTTATCCCGCACTGTTTCACCAAATAATGAGGGTTGCTGAAAGCAATAAGACACCTGCATGCGGTAACTTTCAGGCGTAAACGTCTCAATATCTTGGTCATTGAAATATATCTTTCCTTTAGTCGGTGTCAATAATGATGCTAGTAGCTTGAGCAGGGTACTTTTTCCACTACCTGAAGGGCCTGTGATCGTTGTATGACTGCCCTTTTCAAAATTCATTGTAATATCGTTTACTATTGATTGCTCTTCTAGTTGGAAAGAGATATGTTCCGTTTTTAACAAGTTTATGCATTCCTTCCTATGTTAT
Source organism: Enterococcus sp. 4G2_DIV0659 (assembly GCF_002140715.2). Classification (NCBI taxonomy): domain Bacteria; kingdom Bacillati; phylum Bacillota; class Bacilli; order Lactobacillales; family Enterococcaceae; genus Enterococcus; species Candidatus Enterococcus mansonii. The sequence continues at coordinate 1,075,155 of NZ_NGLE02000001.1, forward strand.
TTTTTGGGAGAATTCTAGCATTGGCTACCGAATACTCACAAAAAATTTTTATAACTATTACCATTATAATCGTTTTTCACTCATGAGCCAAACTAGTTCAAATTTCAATGTTACCAACGAAATATGTTTCAAAAGTAGACTTAATTAAAAATATCTTCTGGCTTTTTTTGTACTCAATTCAAAAATCTTCTTCATGCCAACATTCTTTTGAGTGTATTCTAAAATGAGCGGAAAGTTGAAATACCATAAGATAAAAAAGTAACTATTCCGAAGTAATAGTTTATTGACTATTTACTGATAAACTTCTCACTATTATATCCATTGTAGCTTTTAGTCAACTGTTTAAAAATAAAAAAAGCCAACCTCTATTACAAAGTTGACTTTCTTGATTCAATACCCAAACTTAATCTGCATTCCATTTGGATCTGGGATGGTTATCTGATTGTTCTTGCTTACATATTCGACGATTAATTCCTCTAACCGCTTGGTAAACAGCTCAAAAGCTTCTTCGGACGGTAGTTGGAAACTATACCATGCCAAACCTAATTGGTTCTCACCAATTAATGCAACATGCTCACCATTCCAAGTATTTGTCCCGATGTGATGATGATACTCACCTGCTGCAAAGAATTTTGCGCGTCGGCCAAAATTGGATTTTAACGAAAATCCAAGCTGTTCGTAAAACGTCTCCGTTTCATCCAAGTCTGCAACCTGCAGATGAACATGTCCAATTCTGGAATCTGGTGCCATCCCTAACCATTGTCCATCAGCTTCAGCAACCACACCGTCACCATCCATCTCTTCCGTCACACCAATGATTTCTCCATCCGCTCGAATATCCCATTCTGTCATTGGTTTATCTCGATAGATTTCGATGCCATTACCTTCTGGATCGCTTAGATAGATTGCTTCACTGTAACCATGATCAGCCGCGCCAATTTCAATATTGTTTTGCATTAGCCATAGCAGGCTATTGCCTAAATCTTTACGAGTTGGTAAGAGAAAAGCAGTATGGTACAATCCTGTTGTTTTATCTTTTACGATAGGATCAACAAGTTCTTCTAGAATTACTATTGTTTCAGAGGACCCTTGTGCACCTAAGAAAGCTTTGTTAGTTTCCTTTTTTAATAAAACAAGACCAATCATCTGCGTATAAAATTCTGTCATTACATCCAGATTTTTCACGTTCAATTTTACTTGTTTTACGATCGTCTCTTTAGGTAATGTGTACACCATACTTTTCTCCCCCATTTGCTTGTAATTAGTTAAATTCTAGGAAACGAGCGCTATCTTCCATGTATTCTTTTTCGCCAGCTTCAGCTTCGATTGAACCAAATACAAGTTGTGCTCTTAGTTTCCATTGACTTGGAATTGACCATTCTTTTGCTACAGCTTCATCAATTACTGGATTGTAATGTTGTAAGTTTGCGCCGATATTTTCTTGTGCTAATGCAGTCCAAACGTTAGCTTGTGTCAAACCACTCGCTTGTTCTGACCATACTGGGAAATTATCTGCATATAATTCAAATTGTTCTTGTAGATTTTTTACGATATCCATATCTTCAAAGAAAAGAATTGTTCCAGTTCCTGCAGCAAAGCTTTGTAATTTCGCTTGTGTATTTGGAAATGCTTCTGCTGGAGTTAGAGGTTTCAATGCTTCTTCTGTCATTGACCATAATTTTTTATGTGCGTCACCAAATAAGAAAACCACACGTTGTGTTTGTGAGTTAAATGAAGTTGGACTTTCTCTAACCACTTCTTTGACCAAAGCTGTGATTTCTTCTTGTGATTGTGGAAGGTTATTTCCTAAAGCGTAGATTGAACGGCGTTTTTTTAATGCTTGAGTAAATTCTGTCATGTGTATTGCTCCTTTTCGATTTCAATTAGTTTTTAGATTACTTTCACAGTATAATTCCTTACTAAAAGTAAGTAAAGAGATTTGACTTACTTTTTATAAGTTTTTTTCAAAAGAACAGAAAAAAGAGTGCGGAACAAAACTAAAAAATAGTTTTGATGTGCACCCTAAAACCTAATAAACGTTGGCCAAAAGTCAGGTTCTTCAGCAATTTCGCAAAAATTACTCGAACCTAATCGCCTTTTGTCTCAACCTCATTCCTGTCCTAAACTTTTCTTTGGCTATCTAAAAATGAGCAGAGTTATGAATGTAATAATTGCAGGAACTCCTTGTTTCAATAAAATCGATTTAGACGAAGTTACACCACCATAGACCGCAGCCACTACTACACAAATAATGAAAAATGTGACTACACTCCAACTGTTTGAAGCAAAAAATACGCCCCATAAAATACCTGTAGCTAAAAAGCCATTATATAAACCTTGGTTTTTAAATAAGGTTTGAACACGTGGATCTTCTAAAAATTCTTTATCAAGACCAAATGAACGTTGCGCTGCTGGAGAAGTTGTTTGAAACATTTCTAAATATAAAATGTAATAATGTTCCAGCGCAACAATCACTGCGAAAATTAACGGAATAATCTGCATTGTCTCTCCCCCTATTTCCAAGTGGTGATATCTGCTGCTGGTAAACGATAAGAAGGATAACCTTCTTCATTTGCTTTACCGATTGAAATGATCATAACTGGATAATAACGTTCTTCATCCATATCCAAAGCCTTTGCGATTTTCTCACGATCAAAACCACCAATAGGATTTGTATCATAACCATACGCACGAGCAACTAGCATCAAGTTCATTGCGGCTAGAGCACCATCAATGATGGCCATTTCTTTCTTTTCTTCTGTAGACATTTGTGCAAATAACGGGCTTAGCATTTCTAATTGACGTTCTTTGACTTCTTGTGGCATAAGGTTTTGTTCAACTGCTGTGCCATAGATTTTTTCTGCATGTTCAAAACTATTTAAATCACCAAAAATAACGATCATAGCCGCAGATGTTTCATTTTGTAGTTTGTTAAAACGAACGACAGGTGCCAAAGCTTCCTTACCTTCATCACTTGAAACAACAGCAAAACGCCAAGGCTGCATATTCACTGAAGAAGGGGCTTTGACTGTATCATTAATAATCTGCTCCATCTCTTCTTGACTGATTTTAACCGCTGGATCATAGCTACGAATGGATCTTCTGCCTTTCATAATTGTTTCAAAATTGTTTTCTTTATATGTGTTTTCCATAATATCCCTCATCTCTCTCTTTTGTTCGATTTCCATCGAACATTAAGAATATATCATTCCCAAAGCAATATGTAAAGTAGAATGTTTGTGTTATAATCTGTGTATGAAAAACAAAATGACTACCAACAACAACGATCCTGTACTTCAAGCACTACAAGCAATCAGTGATCCAATCCGTTTAAATATCCTTACTTGCTTATTACTTGATGGAGAGAAACGTATTACTTCAGAAAAATATAACATTGTTAAATCTACATTATCCCACCATATAAAATTGCTTAAGGATGCTCAACTCATTCAAGAGATTAAAATCGGAACATACAAAACCTATATTATAAACAATGATTACATCCAACAAGAATTACCTGGATTATTGGAACTGATTCGCTTTAGAGCACAAAGGACAGAGAAATAACCAGTTATCAACTATTTTCGTTCGTTGATAACTGGTTATTTATTTGTTTATTTATCCATAGTAATGACGATTTTTCCTACTGCATGATGGGTTTCACTTAATGCGTGAGCATCATAGATTCCTTGTCTAGAAAATGGAAATACTGCGCCAACTACTGAAATCACTTTATCTTCAGCCATAAGATCTGCAATTTCTTGTAATTGTTTTCCGTTTGTTTGAAGCCAAATACTTTCTGCTTTAATATTTTTTTCTTTCGCTAATGCTTCATCTGCAATCCCAACAATTGAAATCAAACGACCAGTAGTTGGTTTTAATACAGAAATACTTTCTTTTTGAATGTCTCCGCCCATCGTGTCAAAGACTAAATCAATATCCGTCAACACATCAGCAAAGTTTGTTGTGTGGTAATCAATGATTTCATCTGCACCAAGTTTTTCTAACAACCCATGATTTTTTTCACTAGCTGTCGTTATTACATAGGCACCTGATTGTTTTGCTAGTTGAATTGCATACGTTCCAACGCCACCAGCACCAGCATGAATCAACACTTTTTCCCCTTTTTGAAGCTTTCCGTGATCGAATAACGCTTGTAATGCCGTCAAACCAGCTAAAGGAACAGCAGCTGCTTGTTCAAAAGTAATATTCTCAGGAATTTTCGCTAATAGGTTTTCATCAACGATTGTTTCCTCTGCGTAAGTGCCAAAGCGTGTAGTTTCTGGACGAGCAAAAACTTTATCCCCTACTTTCCAGTCTGTCACCTTACTGCCGACTGCAGTGATAACACCAGCAACATCCCAGCCTAAAATGATTGGAAATGGCCAGTCAAACATTTGTTTTAAATAGCCTTCTCTTAATTTCCAGTCAATCGGATTAATTGACGTTGCATGTTCTTTGACTAGCACTTGGTTTTCTTTTAACTCAGGTAATGTTATGTCTTGTTCTGTTAATTCTTCTTTACTACCGTATTGATTGATAACTACTGCTTTCATATTCTCTGTGCCTCCGTTTATTCAACAAAATGTGAACTCAGTATACTCCTTATTTTTTATTTAGGTAAAGAATATGCTTATAATAAAAGAAGAACCCAAACCAAAGCTCAAAATCAAGCTTTGTTCTAGGTTCTTGCGTTCTTACTGTTTATTTTTATTCATAACGTAATGATTCGATTGGATCTAATTTGGCTGCTCTTCGTGCTGGCAGAGTTCCTGCAAGGAAGGCAATGCCCATAATCACAAGAATGATCACAGCAGAAGAAGTTGGTGAAAATTGAATCAAGGTAAATCCTGTCAGTGACTTCAAGAACGAATCGGCTGCAATTTGATTGATCAATGCTCCTGCGCCAATTGCTCCTAAAATACCTAAAAGGGAACCTAAAAATCCAATCAACGCCGCTTCTACACTGAAAATCGTAAATACTTTTCCACTGCCAAGCCCCATTGCTTTCATCAAACCGATTTCTCTTGTGCGTTCTTGAACAGACATATACAGCGTGTTGATGATTCCAAAACTTGCTGCCAGTAAAGCAATTGCGCCAAACATTGTTAAGACACTAGTAATTGCATTAATTACATTACGGATCATACCGATTTGATCTTCAACTGTTTGTCCTGCGTAACCAGCTTTATCTAAACGTTCTTTCACATCTTTAATTTCATCAGCAGTCACATCTTTGTTCATCTCTCCAATTACGGCACCATATTGACCTGTCATAGATTCTGGCAGACCTTCTTCGTTGATCTTCGTAATTTCATTGACAAGAGCACTATTTAAAATAGACATACCGCCTTGAATTAAACTTGCATTACGAATACCAACAATTTTGGCTTCAAGAATGGTCTCTTTTTGTGTGACTGAAGAAGAGACGGCAATTTTGATGTTTTTTCCGATTGCTTCTTTTTTAGACTTAAAACCTAAAGCTTTTACATATTCTGGTGCTAAATTCACTTCAAAATCAGAACTTTTTTGGTTTATTTCTTTTCCTGTTTCAAGATCGATTTTCAAATCATCTACTGTTTCAGATGCTGAAAATACGTACTTTTCTTTATTTACGCCTGAAATATAGTTAATCGTAAAGGATTTTAAAGGGCTTACCTTATTGATCCCTTTGATTTTTTTGATTTTTTCAATATCATTACTATCTAATTGTTTCATTTGTGACATTGTGCTTGTTTTTTTGTCAGCATCATATTTTTGTGGCTCACCGTCTTCACCAAAACTACCGCTGACTTTTGGCTGGATGATAATTTGACTATCTGCGCCGACATTATTTACTTGTTTGTCGATATAATCATTGACACCAATGTTGACACCCGTCGTAAGTGAAATCGTAAAGGCACCAATAAAGATTGCTATAATTGTCAATATTGTTCGTCCTTTATTACGCATCAAATTGGAACTTGCTGATTTTAAAATATCACTAAATTTCATTTATTCGTCTCCTCCTACAATTAGTCCGTCTCGCACATGGATTTGACGGTCACAGCGCTCGGCAAGCTCAGGATCATGGGTAACAATAATCAACGTGATCCCCTTTTCTTTATTCAAATTGAATAATAACTCTTCGATTTTTTCTCCTGTTGTAGAATCTAGATTTCCTGTCGGCTCATCAGCAAAAAGAATTTGTGGATTATTGACCAATGCTCTAGCGATACAGACTCTCTGTTTTTGTCCACCTGAAAGGTTATTTGCTTTGTTGTTGACTTTATCTTCTAAATCAACAGCTTTTAGTGCATCCAAAGCCATTTGTTTTCGCTTGCCGTTTGAGACACCACCGATTTTTAGCGGCAACATCACATTATTTAACACTGTATCTTTAGGATTCATAAAAAATTGCTGGAAAACGAACCCAAATTGTTTATTTCTTGTTTTATCAAGTTCTTTTTTACTGATACTTGTAACGTTTTGACCATTTAGTAAGATTTCTCCTGAAGTTGGTTTATCTAATAATGCTAAAATATGCATCAAGGTTGATTTACCTGAACCACTTTTTCCAATAATTGCTACGGACTCCCCTTCTTCGATTTGTAGATTTACACCTTTTAATGCGTCAAATTTTGACTCATTGCGACCGTAACTTTTCTTTATATTTCTTGCTTCAATTACAGACATGTTATCCCTCCATTGATTCTATTCACTTGATCTTTGTTATATAATTCAAAATTCCCAAGCTTGTTCACCCTTTTTCCATTTTTCTTCCTCCCACTATTATCTATTTTGAAGGAAGCTAAGTGCCTTGTCATGGTACCTAAGACCTATATCTTTGTCTATTTCATGCAAGTACACGCTTACATAAAAACAAAATCGATTGGCAAGTATCTACCAATCGATCTTGTTTTTTTATTTTAGTAAGGTTAACAACTGAAGGGAACGTTTTGCCGCCCGTTTAAGTAGTTCATCAGCAGATGTCATCGCTTCTTCTAACGTCATAATTTGGTCAACGATCGGAATGATTACTGATATACCTTCATGATAAAACAGCACGTCATCTCCTGAAAAACTTCCTACAAACGCAATGACAGGAAGCTGATACTTTTTAGCGAGTCGACTGATACCGATCGGTACTTTTCCTTGTAAGCTTTGATAGTCCATTTTCCCTTCACCTGTGATGACCACATCCACTTGCTGGATCAATTGTTCTAAATCGGTTTGCTCTGAAATCAATTCAAACCCAGAACGAACAGTCCCTTTTAAAAAAATTCTAATCGCAAACCCAAGTCCTCCAGCAGCACCATCACCTGATAGTGTTTTTTCCTCATTCGTTACAATTGATTGATAGTGCTTCATCGCTGTTTCATAGGGTTCAATTTCTGATTCGAGTAGACCTTTTTGGCGACCAAACATTTTGACAGCACCTTTTTCCCCCGTTAAAGGACTTTCAACATCTGCAGCAATTTGAATATCAATTGTTTGGATTCTAGGATCTAACTTCTCTTTGGAAAAAGAAGCTATTTTCGCTAGACTACTTCCTTTAGCTGGTAATCGTTGATGATTCTCGTCGAAAAATTCTATACCTAGAGCACTTAATAGACCAATTCCTCCATCAACGGTTCCCGTCCCACCCAAACCGATGACAATTTTTTTGGCTTCTTGATCCATTGCCGCTAAGATCAATTGTCCAGTTCCATAAGAAGAGGTATTTTTAGGATGAGTCGCTAGTGTACCATCCAGAAATTGCACACCTGATGCTGCGGCGGATTCAATAATTGCCATTTTTTCGGATTCAAACCAGCCAAAAGAGGCGAACTGTTGACGACCATTTAGAGCTTGAACAGGTACAACCTTTTTTTGTCCATTCTTATTTTTTATAAGGGCATCCACCGTTCCTTCTCCACCATCCGCAATGGCTACTTGCGCTACTTGATGCCCCCATGCAGTAAACGTATCTGCAATGATTTGATTTGCTTCAATGCTGGTTAAAGAACCTTTCATTGAATCAATAGCTGTCAATAGTTTCATCTTATCCCTCTTCTCTAGAACAGTGTATTTTTTTCTATACTTGTGATCATTACTTTTCCAACATGCGGTAGCCAATGCCAATTTCAGTTAAAATATACTCTGGCTCGACAGGATTGTCTTCAATTTTTTTTCGGATATTAGACATATTCACTCGTAGTGTCTGACTCTCATTACTGTATGGTCCCCAAACTTTTTGAGAAATATACGTATGGGTCAACACTTTTCCTACATTTTCCCCAAGTACTTGAATAATTTTATATTCATTCGGTGTGAGGTGAATGACTTTTCCAGCTTTACTGACTATGTGATTTTCACTATCAATACATAATTCGCCATTGATGATTTTCTTGATTTCTGGGGCATTCGTTCCAGTTACAGCATGCCGTAAAGCTGTTCTGATCCTCGCAAGTAATTCCGGTGTCCCAAAAGGTTTTGTAATGTAATCATCGGCACCGAGATCTAGTGCTTCAACTTTGGTATGTTCATGATCACGAGCAGAAATAATAATGATTGGGACAGCTGAGGTTTCGCGAATTTTCTTTAAGATTTCAATCCCATCTTGATCTGGCAACCCTAAATCGAGGAGAATCAAATCTGCTGGCCACATCCGAAAAGTTGATAATCCTTCTAGAGCTGAATGAGCTAAACGAATGTCATGTTTTTCTTTTTCTAAAACAGCACCTATAAATTCTGCAATCACATGGTCATCTTCAATAATTAAAATTGTCGCCATTATAGTTGCTCCTTTCTTTCGCAGGGTAATGTAAAGGTAAATACGGCTCCGCCTTGTGCTCGATTGGTTGCATTTAGTGTGCCATCATGAGCCATAATAATTGTTTTTACAATGGATAAACCAATTCCCATTCCACTTTTAGAATCAACAGGTGTGTTTTGTTTATTCATACCGTCGAATAACAGTTTAATTTGCTCATTGGTCAATCCTTTTCCTTGATCAGCTACTTCAAACGACACTTCTTTATCATTCGCTGAAACAGTCACAAAAATAGGGGAACGACTATTTGAGTGCCGGATTGCATTTTCCATTAAATTGAATAAGACTTGTTCAATTAAAATTGAGTCCATTGGAACAAACAGAAATTCCTCTGGTAAGGTGACACTAATTTCACTTTTAGGATAGCTTTTTTTGATACGTTGAATCGCTGATGAAACAACTTCTTCTACAGCTTCTTTGCTTTTTGCAACTTTCATGGTCTCTTCATTAATACGAGTGATCGAAAGTAGATTTTCCACCATCCGAATCAACCAATTGGCGTCGTCTTTGATTCCAACAAGCAGTTTCCGTTTGGTTTCTTCTGGTAATTTTGTTGCTTCGTGATCGTCTAAAATCGTTTCTACAGAACCTGAAATCCCTGTCAGCGGCGTTCTCAAATCATGGGAAATTGCTCGTAATAAATTGCCTCGCATACGCTCTTTCTCATTTTCAAATAGAATTTGTTGACGTTCTAAGGTCAAGTTATTTTGTTCTATGGCTAGAGCTAATTGGGTAGAAATCAAGTCTAAGAAGGTGATAATTTCATCTGTAATTGGATTTTCTTTACTTTTTTCAATCCCAATAACAGCTAAAGTCAGGCCATTTGATAATACTGGTAAATAAAGAGCTTTCGCTCCCATCAATGTATCTGTTCCATAACCTGCTTCTTTTTGGTTTACAAACACCCAGTTGGCTACCGCCAATTCTTCCAAGCTTCTTAAAGGACCTTTAATTGGCGCGCCTGACGGATTTTTCAGTTCTTCTTCTCCGTAAAGGACAACTTCCCGATCCAACATCGTTGATAAATAGTCAGCCGTTGTTGCCAATATTTCCTTTTGGTCATGGGTAACTAAATATTTTTTATTCAGCTCATATAGAATTTCTAGCTGATGTTCTCGTTTCATAGCATAGAAGGCTTGCTTTTTGATTTGCATCATTAAATTGCTGACTAATAAAGCGACTAAGAGCATAAAAATCAGCGTTAACGGATAACCTTGTTTATAGACGGTTAACGAGTAGAGAGGTTCAACAAAAAACCAATTAAACATCAATACACTAGCAATCGATGACAAGGCTGCCCATAAGTACCCAGTTGTCACTCTGGCGACCAACAAAACAAACATAATATAGATCAAAATCAAATTTTGATCCCCGATGCGAAAATATGAACCTAATTCAGAAAGTATTGTTGCTAAAGTAAGTAATCCTACAGTCATATAAAAGTCTTGCCAAGTAAAGATGCTTTTGAGATTTTTTTTCTTTGTTGCGTATTTATTCAACAAATATTTGTTTGATTGATATGGAACTAAGTGAATATCTACATCAGGTATAAAAGCGATGAGTTCATCTTCTAAATCTGGACGATACAGACGAATAAAACGAGAGCGATTGATGATTTTGCCCATCACTAAATCGGTGACTCCCCGCATTTTGACATACTGAATAATAGTTTCTCGTTGATTGTCACTTTCTAATGTGACCACCTCACCGCCAAGTTTAGCCGCTAGTTTTGAATTTTCAGATTCTGCATGTTCCGATGTGTCTTCTAAAATTTCTAATGCAATCCATTCTGTCCCTAACGCTTGAGCTAGACGTGCCGTCCAGCGCAGGCATTTTTTTGTCATATCTGGATTCTTTTCATCAATTACAGTCAGTAACTTGGAATGAATTCCTGTGCTTTTTTGTGTTTCTTGTTGGTTCGTTGTATTAATATGATCCGACGCTTTACGAATCGCTAAGCCTCTTAATAACGTTAAATTATCAGACGTAAAAAAATTAGCCATTGCCTTTCTAGCGTTTTCTGAGTGATAAATTTTTCCTTGTTTCAGTCGATCCAATAATTCTTCTGTTTCGATATCGACAACTTTTAGTGAACTGGTTTCAAAAAAAGTATCTGGTACCGTTTCAGAAATATGTACTCCTGTGACTTGTTCAACCACATCATTCAAGCTCTCGATATGCTGAACATTAACGGTTGTATACACATCGATTCCTGCTTTTAATAATTCTTCAATGTCTTGGTATCTTTTGCGATTTCTGGCGCCGACAGCGTTTGTATGTGCCAACTCATCGACTAAAATAAGCTCTGGTTTTTCTTGTAATGCCGCATCCACATCAAACTCATTGATTTTGATCCCCTTATATTCATAGGTTTTAGTAGGCAATGTTGGTAACCCGCTGACCAAGGCTTGGGTTTCTGGTCGAGCGTGTGGTTCAACATAGCCAATCAACACTTTTTTTCCTTCACTTTGTTGTTCGTGTGCTTCTTTTAGCATCGCATAGGTTTTTCCTACACCAGCCGCATAACCGAAGAAAACCTTCAGTCTTCCAGACCTCAGGCTTTGTTCGTTCTTTTTCCATTTTGCTAAAAGTTGTTCTGGATCTAAACGTTCCTCTTCCACTTTTGCTCCATCCTTTATTCAAAAATTAGGAATAGAGAGTGTCCTCTTTTTGAAGGAGTCATCTCTAATCCTATCATTTATTTAGATTCATCCAGCATTTGATTGACTCCTAAAACATTCACACGTTGTGAAGTTATCCCGCCAATTTTTACGCCAGTAATGTTTTGTTTGATTATAGCACGGACATCCTCTTTTTTCATATTTCTAGCGGCTGCAATTCGTTCGCTTTGGAAAAGTGCTGCTTCTACAGAAATTTCAGGATCAACACCACTAGCTGAAGCTGTCACTAAATCAACAGGAACAGCAGTTGCATTGCTTTTTCTCACGCGTTCTTCAACTCGCTGTTTTTGTTCTTTTGAAACAGGAGATAACTGGCTAACTTCACTAGAACGTCCGTGAAGGTATTTTTCTCCTGTAAAGGTTTGGCCGATTAACTTAGAGCCGATCACAACGTTTTTTCCTGCTTCTTGTTTTTTTATTAAACTACCATTTGCTTGTGCAGAAAAAACGATCTGTCCAACAGCTGTCACTGCTACCGTATAAACGACACCACACAATAGAGTGAATAATAAAATACTTTTTAATGACGCAATCATTATCTTTTTCACGGTTTTCTCTCCTATTTTAAAAGTGTAAGGAATTAATTAATACAAAATCAATGTCAAAAACATATCAATCAGTTTGATCGCGATAAACGGTGCAATGACACCGCCTAATCCATAAACCAATAAATTATGACGTAAAATTTGACTGGCTGGTTTTTCTTTATACGAAACCCCTTTTAAAGCCAATGGAATCAACGCGATAATAATCAATGCATTATAGATGATCGCTGATAAAATTGCTGTTGTCGGACTAGTTAATCGCATAATATTTAAGGCATCTAATGCAGGATAAATACTGAAAAACAACACAGGGATAATCGCAAAGTATTTTGCAATATCGTTGGCGATGCTAAACGTTGTTAGTGCACCGCGAGTCATTAATAATTGTTTTCCAATTTTTACAATGCTAATTAATTTAGTTGGACTAGAATCTAAATCAATCATATTCCCAGCTTCTTTCGCTGCCTGGGTTCCTGTATTCATCGCTACCGCTACATCAGCTTGTGCTAATGCTGGCGCATCGTTCGTACCATCTCCTGTCATTGCAACAAGATGTCCTTTTTCTTGGTACTCACGAATCAAACTCATTTTATTTTCTGGTGTTGCTTCAGCTAAGAAATCATCTACACCTGCTTCGGCTGCAATTGCCGCAGCGGTCATAGGGTTATCTCCTGTAATCATAATTGTTTTGATGCCCATTTTACGCATGTCATCGAATTTTTCTTTTACACCATTTTTTACAATATCTTTTAGGTAGATTACACCGAATACTTGATTATTTTTTACCACAACTAAAGGCGTTCCGCCTTCATTAGCCACTCTTTGAACGATTGTGTCGCATTCTTCTGGATAGATACCGCCGTTTTCTTCTACGTATTGTTTCATAGTATCGGCAGCGCCTTTGCGGATTTCAGCGCCTTGATAGTTAATTCCACTCATCCGTGTTTTAGCTGTAAACTCGATAAATTCAACGTCTACATCCTTTAATTCACGTCCACGGATATCAAATTTTTCTTTGGCTAAAATAACGATACTACGACCTTCTGCTGTTTCATCAGCTAACGAAGAGAGCTGCGCAGCATCAGCTAAGTCGTATTCTTTCACACCTGTTACCGGAAGAAATTCACTCGCACGACGATTCCCTAATGTGATGGTTCCTGTTTTATCCAACAACAAAATATCTACATCACCAGCAGCTTCGATCGCACGACCACTCATCGCAATTACATTTTCTTTATTTAAACGACTCATCCCAGCAATTCCAATAGAAGAAACAAGGGCACCAATCGTCGTTGGCGCTAAACAAACAAGTAAAGCAATAATCACTGTTAACGATAGTGCAGAACCTGTGCCAACTAACTCACTTGAAAACTGAGTAAATGGCAATAACGTTGCCGAAACGACTAGAAAGATAATAGTCAGCATAATCAAAATAATTTGAAGACCAATTTCATTTGGTGTTTTCTTCCGCTCGGTACCTTCCACCATTGAAATCATTTTGTCTAAGAAAGATTCACCGTTTTCAGCAGTCACTTTGATGACTAGATAATCGGAAACGACGGTTGTACCACCTGTCACAGCACTACGATCACCACCTGATTCACGAATAACTGGAGCGGACTCACCCGTAATAGCACTTTCGTCAACAGAAGCAGCACCGTCAACTACATCTCCATCCATCGGAATTTGCTCGTTAACTGCGACATAAACCAGATCACCTTTTTTTAATTCAGACGATTTGATTTGAATAAATTGTTTCTTTTTAACATCCTCTAAAGCGTTCACTTTATGGGCTGTTACGTCTTTTTTGGCTTGTTTCAAACTTTCTGCTTGTGCTTTGCCTCGTCCTTCTGCGATCGCTTCTGCAAAATTGGCAAATAAAATCGTCAACCATAAAATAACAGCGATTGCTAAGATAAAGAACGGATTCGCATCAGTGTAACCAAAAAATGTTAATACATAAAGAACTGTTGTTAAAATTGCTCCTGTGTAAACCACCAGCATCACTGGATTTTTGACTTGAATGTTTGGCGCAAGTTTTTTGAAAGAAGATGCAAATGCATCCATATAAACACTGCGTTTGTTTTGCGTATTTTTCAAAAGAATCCCCTTCTTTTTCTTATTTTGTTATGAAATGTTCTGCAATTGGACCTAACGCCATCGCTGGTAAGAAACTTAATGCTCCAATTACCAAAATAACAATAATCAACATTGTCACAAATGTAGCGTTTGTTGTTGAGAGTGTACCCGAACCTGTTGCAACGATTTTCTTTTTCCCTAAGTTAGAGGCAAGGTAAATTATCGCTAGCATAGGAATAAAACGAGAAAGGATCATAATCGCGCCACCTAGAAAATTTAAAAATGTGGTATCTGCAGTCAACCCTGCAAAAGCACTCCCGTTATTATTTGCTAATGAAGAGAAGCCGTATAAAATTTCAGAAAAACCATGAGGGCCTGAATTTGTCAGCCAACTCATTGCTTGCGGATTTAAGATAAAGAGCATCGTTCCAATCAGCGTTAAAAGAAGCGGTGTTAAAATCACTAAACAAACCATTTTCATATCGAAAGGTTCAATTTTTTTGCCTAAATATTCCGGCGTCCGTCCAACCAATAAACCAGCAATGAAAATCGCTAATAAAATAAACGCGATCATACCATATAAGCCACTACCTGCACCACCGAAAATAATTTCACCTAACTGCATTAGAAACATTGGAATTAATCCGCCAAGGGGCATAAAACTATCTAGCATCGCATTGATCGATCCATTAGAAGCCGCGGTCGTACTAACTGCCCACAGACTTGACCAACCAATACCAAAACGCATTTCTTTTCCTTCTAAGTTCATTCGACCAAGTACATGAGTAAATTCAGGTCCATAATACTCACTCAATGTTACACCAATCATTGCGGCGATTAAAAAGCCTAGTGAAACGATCATAATTGTTCTGCCTTGTTTCCACTCTTTAACAAACAAACCAAAAGCAACAATCAGCGCTGCTGGAATCAATAAAATCGATATATTTTCCACAAAGTTACTAATTAGGTTAGGATTTTCAAATGGATAGGTAGAATTCCCACCATAAAATCCACCACCATTGGTTCCAAGTTGTTTGATTGCTACTTGGCTGGCAACTGTTCCTAAAGGTAAAAAGATTTTTTCGCCTAATTCCAAACTACTTGTTTCAACTGAACCAGCAAAGGTTTGAACGACTCCTTGAGAAATCAAAATCAATGAAACGATGAATGAAAGCGGCAATAAGATATATAATGTAATTTTGGTTAAATCTTGCCAGAAATTCCCAATATATTTTGTCGTCCGATTGGTAAATCCTCTTAATAAAACAAAGAGTACTGCAATTCCTACTGCTGCCGAAACAAAGTTTTGAACGGTTAAACCGAATGCTTGAGTAAAAATCGACAAAGTATCTTCTCCTGCATAGGCTTGCCAGTTGGTATTCGTCACAAAACTTGCTGCTGTATTAAAGGCTA
This sequence comes from Enterococcus sp. 4G2_DIV0659, assembly GCF_002140715.2. Taxonomy (NCBI): domain Bacteria; kingdom Bacillati; phylum Bacillota; class Bacilli; order Lactobacillales; family Enterococcaceae; genus Enterococcus; species Candidatus Enterococcus mansonii. Next base: position 1,090,667 of record NZ_NGLE02000001.1, read on the forward strand.
AGGATACGCTTGTTCCAGGTAAATTCTCTGGATTTAAAGGTAAAAAACCTTGTCCTAACATCATCGCCATTAGCACAATCAATGAAAAGAAACTAAAAAACAACACGCTTAGCCCATATTGTTTGGCATTCATTTCTTTACGAGCTGGCGTTCCTAAAAACCGATAGATTATTTCTTCTAGCGGACGGATAATTTTAGTCAGTATTGTTTTTTGCCCCGTCATCACTTTATGAATATAAAAGCCTAGCGGAATCGCTAAACCGATTAAGACAATAAAAAAGATAGCTTGTTGAATAAAAATAGCGCTCACTGTTGCTCCCCCCAAAATAGTGCATAAAATAAGTAAACTAGCAGTAATACTGCAATAATTCCAGAAATAATCGTCATCGACATTCCTCTCCTTCATTTGATGAGAGTATGATATCAAATTTTATATAAAGATAGTGTTAAAGTTACGTCTGTTTCTTTATACAATCTTTATACGCTAAAAAAGTGTCTGAGACATACCTCTGCAAGTTATATCTCAGACACCCAAAATCCGAATAAACGGCGAGAAAAAAGCAGCTCCTTCGGAAATAAGCTGAAATTTACAAAAATTTGAAGAGCAATTTTCGTGAATTCCTTCTTATTTCTCGGAGCTAAACACTTTTGTCTCGTCCTCTTTTAATAGAATTGATTTTCTTCACTTTTATTCTTCATGAAAAAATTTTTACTTTTTCATTCACTAAAATAATGGATTTAGACTCCGTTTAGCGTATCTTATTTTGTCGCCTATCTAACAGTCTTGCGACTGAAAGGAGGTGTCCTCTTTATGTTCATAGCATTTGTCTGCCAACTTCTTGTTGGACTATTGCTCTCATTATTTGAGCTTTGGCTAACGAACAAATACAAGAAGTAACAGAAAATAAGGCGACATTAGCCAAAAAGCCCCTGGAGATCGCACTCTCCAGGGGCTTACTCTTTATGTTCATTCTTAGCAAAATAATTATACCATGAGCTCCTCATTAATAACAAGAATAAAAAAGTATTTCTTACAATAATTTTTCAATATCTCCAGCAATTTTTTCTGGCTCTACTGTCGGTGCAAATCGTTTTATGACTTGTCCGTTACGATCGACTAAAAATTTAGTAAAGTTCCATTTAATGGCACCGCCTAAAAGACCACCTTTTTCACTTTTCAAAAAATGATATAACGAATCCGCATTTTCACCATTTACATCAATTTTTCCAAACGTTTGAAAGGTTGTTTGATAGGTCAATTGACAAAAATCACTGATTTCTTGATTTGTCCCAGGTGCTTGATTGCCAAATTGATTACAAGGAAAATCTAAAATCTCAAAACCTTGCTCACGATATTTTTTATACAGTTCTTCTAACCCTTCATATTGAGGTGTAAATCCACAACCTGTCGCTGTATTCACGATCAGAAGCACTTTTCCTCGATAATTTTCTAGTGAAACAGTCTCACCATTTGTTGTTTTCACCTGATAATCATAAATACTCATGCTTTATCTTCCTCTCATGTTACTCATCTTTACCAAAATAGTAGCTAGTTGATCGTTTCTCGTCAAGGAAACAGACTTCTTCATTTGCTTTTTTTCTTTTAAAAAAATGCCTATAACCTACCAAATCCCCTCCATTAATAAATTCCTTATCCACCAAAGTCAAAAAAGTAAGTGTCTAGGACATAACTCTACAAGTTATATCTTAGACACCCAAAACCCGAATAAACGGCAAAAAAGCAGCTACTACGCTTCGATCACATCAATTTCTAAATGCTAGTTGAAGGCTTCGTAAATAAGCTGGAATTCACAAAATTTTTTTAAGTAATTGTCGTGAATTCCCTCTTATTTATCGGAACTGAACACGTTTGTCTCCTCCGCCTACTTTTTTACAAATCAATCAACAATCTCTTTTAATTCAACCATTTCTTTCCACTCACTCATTACCTTTTTATAACGATACCGAATAATTACTGATGCAACGAAACCGATAGCTGTTAAAACAATATTTAAGCCAAAAATCATTGATACATTGATCTTTTCCAATTGCCCTGTAATATAAGGAACAATCATCACCGAAACAGATGTCGCAATTGAATAATAACTAGTGATTCGCCCTTTGCCTTTTGAAAACAACTCCAGCAATACCGCTAACCCTAATTGCCAAATCCCTCCTGCAGCAAAGACACCGATACCAATTGAGCCAACCAAAAACATTGGTATACTAGGAAAAAGAGTCATTCCAATCAACAAGAATAATGAAATTAAGGTACACCAGACAAGTAATATTGTCGGCGCAGCACCTCGTTTTACAATCAGGGATGTTAAAAAGACTGACGCAAATGATCCTATGCTATACGCACTAACCAAAACTAGGCTATTCGAGTGATTCATCAGATTTAATGACTCAGCAAAAGTGGGAACCCACAAAATAAAGATATTAAACGTCGACACACAAGTAAAACTGAAAACCAGTAGCGCCAATCCCTCAACTTTAAATAGTGGTTGTTTTTTCTCAGTAATCGGCTTCTCTTCTACGACTATTTTAGAAGTGGACTCATCTACTTGCATTCTGTCTGGAAACCCTAGTTTAGAAATATAAAGTAAATTAATAAACAAGCCTAATGCACAACCAATAAAAACAAGCCCAAAATAAATTTCGTGATCCAACATAAAACGAGTAAGCAGCGGCAAAATAAATTGTCCTAAAGAAATAAACGCTTTATTCAACACACTAAGAGAACTATTATCCTTTTCATTTGGGTAGGCCTCCATCAACGTCGGATACGTACTTGTATCTAAAAACGCATTACTAAATCCAGCAAATAAAGCAAAAAAGAGTCCTTGTAAATAATTTTGACTAATCAGGATGCCTAAAAAAAAGATCAAATAGCTAACGATGCCCAACTGTACCGTTTTCTTACGTCCAAATTTATCTGAAAAATATCCAGCAAAATACAAAATCAGCACACGCCCCAAACCAATACCGCTAATTACCAAAGTAACCTGCTGCACAGTCGCTTGCCAATTATCCATCAAAGCATGAAGATTTTGAGATAAAATAATTGCCGCCATCCCTTGGAAAATGAAATTTGTATATAAAGAGCCGATCAAAGGGGTATAGTTTTTTTTCTTTGCTTCCATCCTAATTCTCCTAGCTATTTAAAATCAACTTTGTTCAGTTGTTCACTATCTATAGTTTAAAAAGAAATGTTTATAATATCTAATGCTTTATTTTTATACAATCGATAAATATTATTTATGAATTGGTTCATTTCTTGAGAAACTGCTACGTGTCTTGATATAATTATCCTATTATTACTTAGCTATCCATACAAGTCAACCTTTAAAATAAAAAGCTATAAACGCATCAATAAATCTAGCGTTTATAGCTTTTTATCAGTAAAGATAACTCAAATCACTCCCAACCGTTGGATAAAGCATAATCATCTTATTGATCTTCTCAGATGATAATTTTTGATTGATCATTAGAGTAAATAGATTGATCAATTGATCCGCTTCATTTCCCAACACAGTCGCTCCTACCAATTGACCAGTCGCTTTTTCAGTAACAATCTTAGCTTTGGCTAAAGGTTCATTGAAATGTTTATATGTAAACCATTGAGATAAATCGAATGCCTGAACTTTATATTTTTCATTCTCCAATGTCTCTTTATTCGTTAAGCCAACTTGAGCTAGTTTCGGTGAGTTAAAAAGGATCGTTGGCAACACAGGGTATTTGATCTTCTCTTGCGATCGTCCGGTAAGAAGTTGGGCGAGATACCTGCCTTCAAAACTAGAAACTGGTGTTAATTTCGGTTGTTTTTTTTGTAAGCAATCTCCTAATGCATAAATGTTTTCTATGGTTGTTTGCAAATATTCATTAACACTAATTCCTTTAGGAGTATAGCCCACACCTATTTTTTCCAAATTCATCCCTTCAACATTGGGTATTCTCCCCGTTGCGCAAAAGACACGGTCGACTGACAATATTGATTGGCTTGTCAAAGTAATATTGATTTGATCGCTTGGCTTAGTAAGTAGCTCAGCAGATTCATTGAAATGCATATGAACCCCACGACTTTTTAAATGATCGAGCAACTCTTTAGTCAATTCCTCATCAAACTCTTTTAAGGGTCGTTCATTATGATGAATCAAATGCACTTCACTGCCACAACTATTTGCAATATTCGCCAATTCAAGTGAAATATATCCACCGCCAACAAAAGCGATTTTTTTAGGTAACTTCTTCATACTCAAGAAATCAGTACTCGTACCAAAATGTTCTTTTCCCGGAATATCTACTATAGCTGAACGTTGGCCCGTTGCTAAGATAAACTTGTCCGCCTGATACTCATGATTACCAACTGTAATCGTGTGACTATCTTTAAATATTGCGTTCCCAGTGATTGTTTGAATCCCCATACTGGTTAGCCCCTCTTTTTGTTCCACTGGTACTTTTTGAGTAAAGGTCTCTTTGAAAGTCATCAAATCTGACCAGTTAATTTTAGGGACTGTATTAAATCCCTTTTTTTCTAATTGAAGTAGAATATCTCTAGCTTCAACAGCTCCATATAAAATCTTTTTGGGGTCACAGCCTCTATTAGGACAAGTGCCTCCCCACAAGTCGGCTTCTACTACAGCAACACTTTTTCCTGCCTCTTTCAAATCGTAAGCAGCGGCCATCCCCCCTGGTCCACTGCCGATAATGATGATCTCAAATCGTTTCATGTGCATATCCTCCTTATAATAAAAGCATAATGGGCTCTTTCTGCTCTGACTGAAGACTTGGATAGAAGCTTAGTTCCGAAGGCGTTTCTTTTTTCCCACCGTTTATTCGATTTTCAGGTGGCTAGGATACGCCCGTAGATTCATATTTATACCCCAGTGGTGCTGGCCCGCGAAGTAGATACCTATCTGTTTAATCACACACCGATCAAGCATGATTCTAGATCTTACAATACAAATTCATTATAGCAAGTGATGAGAAAAATACCTACGATTGAATCTTTTAAAATAAAGAAGTTAAAATGATATTTAGAATAAATCTCGCAACTGAAAATCATGGTTTTCATGAATACAATCATCCCTTTTCTCTGAAACAAGCTATAAAATTCAAGTTTTTCAACAACCTCTAATTTTTATAGGCTCATTAAACAGGAAAATCAAAAAAAAATCGAATGATTTTTATAAATAAAAATACATATAAATAAAATAATTACCAAAGTTACAGATTAGATAGAACTATTTTTTTCAAAATTTGTCATTGTGACCTGTTTTTTTTAAATTTACTCGTTTTTTTATTTCATATTTTTTTCAAAAAAAGTTGACCGCTTTACTTCCCATTAAAATTCCTCTTGGAGAGTGCTATAACAGTGTGATATACTAATAATGCTTTGTTTTACAGTATTTCTCTCGTGAATTTTTTATGAAAGGAGTGAACCTATTTTGGAAAAAGAATACTCAAGACGTAAACAACAACGACCTTCGTCGTCATCAAAATCATCGATCGTACTTGTTATTTTATTGTTATTGATAAATACGCTTGCTTTGGGCATGTTACTGTTTTTAAACTTCCAAGCAAACTCTAAACAAGAAGAACGATTGAGTACTATAGAAAAACATGTCAGCCAAATTGACAAAGCGCAAGGAACAAACACACAACCTTCATCCGTTGCTAAAACAGAGCACAATGTACCTGTAAAAGAAAACTCTACTCAAGTAAGCACAGCGCAAGAGCCTGAGTCAATCACTGAAAATTCTGTTCAGCCTAATCAAACAACGCCTTCATCACAGGCTGTTGAGCAACAAACCGAACCTTCGGCAGAACCTGTAGTGACTCCTGCAGCCACTACTTATACAGTACAATCTGGAGACACACTTTCAGGTATTGCCGAAAAAAATAAACTTTCGCTTCAAGAATTAATGACTAAAAACAATTTGACTGATTCAACTGTTTATATCGGTCAAGTATTATCATTAAAGTAATTAACTATTCAGCCCTTACATACAGTTATCCAAACAATCACGTGTGTTATTTATAAAAGGAAAACTGGGGCGTTCCTTTACTAAAAAATAAATCCGGCTAATCGTTTTTAACGATCAGCCGGATTTATTTCTTTCATTTTACACACTTTTTCACCCTGTCCATGGCAACATTAAAATTAAATACATGAGTGGTTGATTCTGTACTTTAAGTTCTTCGGCACATTTATTTTATATTGAGACTGGATATACTTGACAATCAACCCAATAATTTCCTCAGCTCCCTCATTCATCACAGGACACTCTTTATAGGTAGGGAAACCGCCGCCACCACTAGCACGATAATCACTCAAAGCAATTGTAAAGGTATCCGAATTTTTAACTTCTTCATTGTTGTATTTTAATGCTACTAAACGTTTTCCAATTGGCCGGCAAAGGTCGATCGTATAGTCCACACCGACAAAAAAATCAAAATGATAATGCTCAATTTTAGGATACAAATAACTTGGCGAAATGATCACATCGTTTTGATCATTCAAGGTAAAATAATCTGTATTTTTCTCAATCACTTGTCTTAATTGCTCTCCGGTAATCTTCATTGTAATCAATTGATTCGTATAAGGATACGTCGCAATTACATCCCGCATCGTCACATTTTCATGAAATCCAGGAGAGGTATTGGCTAAAGATACAACAGTGAGTTGGGCTTGACTTGCTTGTAGTTGAACAGCTCCAATTAGCTCTACAACGGGGCTGCCGTATAAGGCCATTTGTAATTTATCTTCAGCTAATGCTGGTTTATCCAATTGACCAATTGCTTGATCTAACCAATTTTGTACATTCAATTCCAACGATTGCAACTGATTAATTAAGTCTGGCTCTGCTTTTTGACTAGGTTTACCAATCGTTGACATTATTTCTATCTTGTTTTGCGTTTTTTCAATAGTAATATCAAAGTAACTCATACCATTGGCAGATGGTTGAACAATATAGGTGCCATGTAGTAATTGGCCTTCAATCAATAAATGCTGATGACCTGTCAATAAAAGATCAAAATCAAGTTCCTTACAGATTTTATAGCCAATGTTTTCATTTGTTTTCGACAACACAGCTCCCGACTTCACATCTTTTTCAAAACCACCATGATAGATACAAATCGTCACATCCACCTGGGGTTTCAGTTCATCTAAGGCACGTTTCACCGCTTCAAAAGGATTTGCGACTATAATATCTTGAATGTTTTCATCTTTTTCCCAAACATTGATGTAGTCAGTGACCGCGCCGACAATTCCGACTTTCAATCCATTTGCTAATGTTTTGATTGTAAAAGGAAACTTCCTCTCTTGGGTTTTGGCATCTAATATATTTTCACAAACACAGGTAGCCTTTAGTGATTCTAAATACTGATGTAAGTACCCTGTGCCATAATTAACATCATGGTTGCCTAATGTCACAAAGTCATACCCCGCTTCATTTAATACGGTCGCTTGAGGAAAGCCTTCTTCTGGATTTGCTTGACAATAGGTTGCCATTGCGGAACCTTGAAGCATATCTCCCCCATCAATAATCAATGTATTTTCATCTTTGTGAAAATTAGGGACGCATTTTAGTAACCCCATCGCTTTTTCTTCTGTATCTGCATAATTCGTTGGAAACAAATAGCCATGCACGTCAGATGTATAATAGATTTTTATACGTTGTTTCATCTTGTTTCACCTCATCTGTCATTTAGTCACAAGCAATCAGAATAGTTGTTCACTTTAGAAATATATTCATCAAAAACATTATAGATAAAGTTACTTTCTAAACGATAACTTGGTAAAAACTCTGTATTCGTAGTAACACGATAATCTGCTTGATTTGGGATCAGTTCTGCATTTTCTAATTTTACACCATCAATTGTATGCGTTCGTAATACTTTGCGTACCTCTTCTTTTGACATATGATATGTGGAAAGCGTATAAGGTGGTCTAAAACTAGCTAAAAAATCGCCAATCGTTGTTCCTTTCAACTCAATTGCGTAATAATGTTCAGGCACTTTCTTTGCCAAATACTGATTAAATTGACTTAAGTCTAATGGCTTTTGCAACCAGTTTTCATACTCAGCTTTACTATATAGCTGATAGCTAGTAATCGGATATTCCTTAGTACTGATCAATTGCGCTTTTTTGTCGATCACTTTATTATCTTGAACAGAAAACGTAAATTGTCCGATATAATTTCCTCGATAGCCAGGTTGTACAAAAAGTGTATTTTTTAAACTTCCTTGATTCACTCGATGCTGATGTCCACAAATCAGTCCATCAATACCTGTAATTTCATTAAGGATGCGATAGGTTTGATCTTCACCTGTGTCATATTGAGTAGGGCTTCCACTAACCATATCTCGCTCAATGCCGCCGTGATAGCTCACAATCAAGATATCTACTTTCTCACGAACAATAGGCACCCAGTGTTTTAAGGTATCAAGCACACGAATAAATTTCACCTCTTTGATTCGATCGTAATCGGTAATTTGAGGCATTGCGCTAGTGATAACACCGATGATCCCCACTTTAAGAGCACCACGTTCAATAATTGTATACGGATCAAAAATAAGTTCATCTTTTAAATCCAAAACATTTGCACAAAGGTATTTGCCATTAAAAGCATCCACCTGACGTTTCAAAAAATCGATCCCATAATCAAAATCATGATTACCTGGAACCATCACATCAAATTCAAGCTGATTTGCCAACTCAACCAACGGAGAAATGGCAGTCGTTGTATTAAAAAAAGTAGTCAAAGGACTACCTACTAAAAAATCCCCATTGTCAATTAAAATCGGTTCATGGTACTGTTCTGCAATCGCAGGAAGAGAGCAAATACCGCTTTCTTCCTGTGCAGAAGCTGTTAAAAAACCATGAATGTCTGTCGTACTTAATAGTGTTAATTCATTCATTTTTTTATCCTCACGAACTACTGTAATTTTTTACGCAGATATCCAGTCACGGCATCAATTAAGAATACCGTAATAATAATACCAACTAAAATAATACCGACTTTATCCCACGCTCTTGATTGAATCGCAAAAATCATTGGTGCGCCGATTCCGCCTGCTCCAACTAATCCAAGCGTAGCCGCACTACGAACCGCGATTTCAAAATGATTTAAAGCCAACGATAAAAATGTCGGAATCAATTGGGGTAATCGAGCATAAAACATCGTTTGCCAAAAATTAGCGCCCACAGCATTCATTGATTCAACCGGCGCTTCGTCCATCGATTCAATTTCTTCTGTATATAATTTACCCAGCATACCAATCTGATGAACACCAATCGCCAAGACTCCGGCAAAGGGACCTGGACCAACCATTTTTACAAAAATAATGGCATAAACAAGTTCTGGAAATGCTCTTAACACATTACAAATGAACTTCCCGATTTTTGAAACAATCGTATTTGATTTCCATAAATTATGCGCACTGATAAAGGTAAGCGGCAAAGCCAAGACTGTTGCAATAACCGTTCCTAAAAAAGCAATGCCAATCGTTAAAAGAAGTAAACTCAGTAAATCTTCCCCACTGCCGTCATACACATATCCCCAGTCAGGTTGAAACAAACCTGAAAGAACCGATTTAACCATCGCAAAGGACATATTCCCAGCTTCTGAATAATCAATACCAGCGGCTGAATAAAGAATGATTGCTACAACAACGATTATTGGTACATAGCTTTTTATTTTTCTATTTATGCTCATTATACCAACCTCTTTCTGATAATTTCACTAATCCAGTCGATTGTAATGACAACAACTAAAATAGACAAAATAATGATTGATACACGATCATAGCGCATCAAACTCAATGAAGAATTCAAAATCACACCAATTCCTCCAGCTCCAACATAACCTAAAATCGTAGATGCACGAATATTAACTTCAAAGGCATATAATGAATAACTAGCAATTTGATGGGTGATTTGAGGGGCAATAGACCAAAAGGCAATCTGTGTTTTTGTTGCGCCAACTGATTCTGCTGCTTCGATTGGTCCATGATCAATCGTTTCAATCGCTTCATATACAAGTTGTGAAACCATTCCAAATGTAAAAACAGCGATCGTTAAGACACCCGTAAATTCACCAATTCCAAACATCGCCACAAATAACGCTGCCAACAATAAATTAGGAATCGTTCGAACAATACTCATCAAAAAACGAATGATTGTTGTTACAAAAAAGTTTCTCGTAACGACCGTTGTTGCTAAAAAGGCAAATGGTACAGCGAACACTACACCTAATGTTGTTCCTACCACTGACATTTTTATCGTCTTTAACATCGGTTCAATAATTTTTGGAATATAACTCCAATCCGGGCTAAGAAATCGTTGTAAAAAAAGCCCCATCTGATCCAAATTATTAAAAACATCTGCCATCTGGGCTCCTGTAACACGAGCACTAGAAAACACACAAATAAGAACTAGCACGACAATAAATAAATGCTTATATAAATCCCGATGAATCGTATCTTTTAACTTCATTCGCTGATACCTTCAGTTTGTTTCAAAATATCCGCACCATAAATACTTGTTAACACTTCATCTGTTGCTTCTTCTGCCGTTCCATCAAATACGACTTCTCCATCACGTAGTCCAATGATTCGGCTAGAAAACTCACGGGCTAACTCCACTGAATGAAGATTAATGACAACGGTATGGTTTAAGTCTTGATTGATTTTTTTCAAATCTTTCATGATTTTTTGGGTGGTTATAGGATCTAATGAAGCTACAGGCTCATCAGCTAAAATAATCGAAGCTTGTTGTACTAAAGTTCGTGCAATAGATACACGTTGTTGTTGGCCGCCACTTAGTTCGTCACTTCTTGAATGTAACTTATCGGCTAAACCAACACGTCCTAAAGCATCACTAACTAAGGCATAATCTTCTTTTGAAAACAATCCAACTATACTTTTAAAGGTTGAATAATAGCCTAATCTACCCGAGATAACATTTTTTTGAACTGAACTTTTTTTCACTAAATTAAAGTGTTGAAAAATCATGCCGATATTTCTGCGAATTTTACGTAACTCTTTTTTCTTTGCTTTAGTGATCGAAGCACCATCAATAATAATGTTTCCTTCGCTGATATCATTCAGACGATTAATCGAGCGTAATAAGGTACTTTTCCCCGCACCACTGAGTCCAATCACAGAAACAAACTCACCGTCATTGATTGTTAAATTAATATTTTTAAGACCTTTGACCCCATTTTTATAGGTTTTCGTTACATTTTCAAACTGAATCATGATTTCTCCTTTTGAATAAAAAATAGAAAAAGGTCGAGATAAACGTATTTAGCTCCGAGAAACAAGTCCGTATTGTACACCATTGACTTGTACCTTATTGTGTTTTCCAGCAATAAGAAGGAGCTATTTATATCTCGCCGTTTATTTAATTTTAGAGGATAAAGCAAAACTGTTCGTTCGTTTTGCCTCATCCTCTAAATGTCACTCATTCATGTAGCAAAGCTTTATTCTGCTGCTTTTTCTGTATATTCTTCAACTGTATCGTAATTTTTATCATCTGCTTCTACATAACCTTTGTGTCCCCACATCGCCATTGCTTCTGAACCTTCTTTATCTTTAGGCATTGCCAAAAATACATCTTTAACTTTTGTTTGCAACTCTTTGTCCATTTTTGGTTGAACAGCAATTGCATCATTGGGAATATCACCTTTTGTTAAATAAAGAACTTTCAAATCTTTGAATAAATCATCTTTTTCAAATTTTGAAGCAAATACATTCCGCGCACCCTCAAAAACAAAACAAGCGTCTTGTTGACCATTTAAAACAGCAGTAATTTCACTTGGGATATCATTAACCGTTGTTAATGTCACATCTTTCGTTGGATCAATCCCCGCTTCTTTCATTTCAACAACAGGATAAATGTAGCCACTCGCTGAATTTGGACTTAAACTAGCAATTTTCTTCCCTTTTAAATCCTTTAAAGAATTGATTCCACTATCTGCTCTAACTAAAACTTCACCTTTAAATGTGCTAGATAACTTATCCGCTTCTGCTTTACCTGTTTCTCTATTGTACGCACCTAATTCAGAAGATAAAATGGCGGTTGCTGCTTTTTGATTACGTGCTTGAACATAGGCGGATGGCGGCATGATGCCGATATCTACTTTGCCAGAAGCCATTGCTTCAACAATCGTCGAATAGTCTGTTGCCAAAGTAACATTAACTTCACGGCCTAATTTTTCTGTTAAATATTTTGCGAAAGGTTTCGCTTTTGCTTCCATTGAGCCATCGTTGTTGGTTGGTACAAATTGTAATTCTAGTGGTTTCTTCTCATCGGTCGCTTTTTTATCACTACTTGACCCACATCCAGTAAGTAGTCCTACGCTTAATCCAATAACTGACAGCAATCCTAACAATTTCGTTCTCTTTTTCACTCTTTCCATCCCTTCGCATCTTTGGCTTTGCTAAAGCAGCTAGCTATTTCTCTGCCCCAGTCATCCCCATTGTATTTTAGTGGTGTAAATTTATCATAATAATGAAGTAAACATTGTGTAAATTTTCTTGAAATCCACTTCACTATTATTTACATTGAATAACCACATCAATGTTCGGCTTTTACAGTATTTTTCACTAAAAAATAAAATGACCAAACTAAAATTAGTATAGCATAAATTCAAGTTTTTTCTAGACTCGTTTTCATTTTTTTCTTATTTAATTATTGCTATTCTCTTTATTTAAAGGTATTTAAAACCTTTATTCACTGCGTTTTCTATTGTTCGTTACTAATTGTTATTGACTGATTACATTAAATTCTTGTTATCCTTTAATTCACGAACAATCCAACAAAAGAGCTGATCATACTGAAATTCTCTTTTTTAAATTCGTTATTTTCACCCCAGCACTACAATAGCTTTTATAATAAGGATTTATTTCTAAATTAAACCTCGAATTTTCATTAACAAAACCATTCTTTTTTTACACTCAGTATACTATGGAATGATTTTATTCCTTTGAGATGATAAAAAGAACCCCAGACAAGCGAAAATAATGTTGTCTGGGATTTTTGTTGAAATTAGGTAACAGTTATTTTTTTCAACTGTCATATCACTCGTAAAACTACAGGTTAGCCGCTCTTTTCAGCCGCTTAATTATATTTTGATACTGGATACATTTCATCTGCTAATTGTTCGATCCCTTCTAAGGATTGATACCCATAACCAAACATATAATTATAATCAACAGCATAGACTTGCTTATTTTTGATTGCTTTCATACTAGATAATTTTTGATTATTTAATACAGCATCAATCATTTTTTCACCAGAAATACCATTCTTATATGTCTTCCAGTCCGCAACAATTAAAACATCTGGATCTGTTTCAATTAATTTTTCTACACTCACCTCTCCTTTTTCTTCCTTGAATACATTATCTAATTTCACCATTTCAAAGATATCATTGAAAAATGTTTCGTTGCGGGCAGGGTAAACATATACCTCTGCTGGGTCTGTCGTATGAAGATACGCAAAGGTTTGATTGTTTTTGATTTTAGCTACTTTTTTATGAACCGCTGCTTGTCTTTCTTTCAATTCTGATTTAAATGCCTCTGCTTTATCCGCTACATTGAATACTTTGCCTAAATTATCGATATCCGTATAGACTGAATCAAATGTACCGCCAGTTACAGATGAGTTTAACACAAATGTCTTAATGCCCATCTCGTTTAATGTATCAACGGTTCCAACACCCCAGTCCTGATTATCAAACAACCCTCCACGACCATAGATAAGATCAGGATCAACACTCAACGCCATCTCTTTACCAATATAGTCCGGCGATAAATGGTTTAATTCTTTAAAATCCTTTTCAACCGTTTTATCTGGTGCACCAAAAACAGCCCCTACACCAACTATTTTATCTTTCAAGCCTAAATGCAACAACAATTCTGCAGCTGGTTGTGTATTGGCTAAAACTCTTTTAGGTATTTGGTCAAACGTTTGTTCTTTCTTCTGCCAAGTTTCTGCACCTTCTGCTTTAGAAAAGTTCTGAACAGTCACAGGATAGCCTTCTGATTGATTTTTCTCAGCAGTCTGTTGAGTTTTTTGACCGCAACTTGTCAATAGAAGTAAGCTTAGTAAACTAATCGTAAATACTTTTTTCATTTTTTTCATCCTTTTCATTTCAATCTAGCGAATAGGAAAATCCTAAACGACCAGTTACTGGATTTTGATAAACGATGCATTTAACGCCATAGATCTCTTCAATTAATTCTCCTGTAAATAGCTCCTCCGGCTTTCCTTCCGCAATGATTTTCCCGGCTTTCATCGCAAAAATATAATCACAATAATCGGCCGCCAGTTCTAGATCATGAAGTGCAGCTAAAACACCAATCCCTAATTTTTTCACACATCGCAATATTTCCAATTGATAACGAATGTCCAAATGATTGGTTGGTTCATCTAAAATCATGTAACTAGGTTGTTGGGCAATCGTCCGTGCTAATATCACTCGTTGTTTCTCACCACCAGATAGTGATAAAAAACTGCGATCCGCATAACTAGTCAAATTGGTCTTAACTAACGCATCCATCACAATCTCTAGATCCTTTTGCGTATCAGACTCTAACAATTTTTTATGTGGTGTCCGTCCAAGCAAAACCATTTGAAAAACACTCAAATCAAAATTCAATTCATTAAATTGATTCACCACGCCTAATTTTTGTGCAACCTTCTTTTCCGATGTAGACAACAAGTCTAAATCATCTAAAAATACATGTCCTGCTTGAGGTTTGATTCCTTTATAAATACCTTTAAGCATGGTTGATTTTCCACAACCGTTGGCACCAACAATCCCCACAAACTGCTGTTTTTCTGTTTGAAAAGAGATACTTTTAACAATCGACTCTTGACCGATACTAATGTCTAAATCTTTTACACTTAATTTCATTGTTGACCTCCGAAATTATACCCTTTTTTAACAATAATATAGATAAATAACGGCGCTCCAATAGCTGATGTGATAATCCCTATCGGCAGTTCCACACTTGAAATCAGTGTTCTAGACAAAACATCCGCCCAAATCATAAAAAGCGATCCCGATAAAGCAACTAAAGGCAACAATCGTCTATGATCGGAACCAACCAATCCACGAACGATATGAGGAACAATCAATCCTACAAATCCAATCATTCCTGAATAAGCCACAATCACACCAGTCAAAAGAGCCGCGAACAGTAGATATAGCTGACGATATTTACTCAAAGGAATCCCTAAAGTAATTGCAGCTTCATCTCCTAACAACATCACATTTAAAATACGATATTGAAATAAAAAAAATCCAGTAATCACGACAACAATTATCCCTAACACCCCTAGCTTGTTCCAACTAGCTGAAGCCAAACTCCCCATTGCCCAAAACGTCACTGTTTTCATCCCCTCTGCATTATTTGCGAGGTACACAATGAAGCTAGATAACGAACTAAACAACGCACCAATCACAGAGCCTGATAACACTAGTTTGACTGATGTCATCCGCCCGCCAATCCCAGACAAAATCAATACGCCAAAAGCCGCTGCCATTGCACCGATAAATGCACCAAAAGCCAACCCCAATTGAGAAAAAATCGTTGCTGAGCCAAAACCAACTAAAATAGCAAAAGTTGCGCCTAATGAAGCACCAGAAGAAATCCCTAAGATATATGGATCAGCGAGTGGATTTTGAACAACAGCTTGCATCACAGCACCTGTTATTGCCAGACCCATTCCAACCAAAACAGCTAGTATTACTCGAGGTGTTCGGACAAACCAAATAATATTTACTGAAGAATTACTGACAAGCCCATCTAGGGAGCCGAGTTTTCCGCCAGATATTTTGTTTAACATTATCTGAGCTATATCTTCTATTGAAATATTTGCTTGTCCGTTGATTAAGGAATAAACGATTGAAAAAAGAATAAGTAGCACCAGTACGAATAGAATTAATGGGTAATACTGCATTATTTTAGTTCTACTATTTTTTTCCTTACCCAACCGCACAAACATACACTCCTGCATCTTGTTAAACTTAAGAGATTTCATCAGACTCACTCATTCCTTTTAATTTCTCTGATAAGTGAGCGCTCCAATGAGTTACTGGCTTTCTATAACTTGTCGGTAATTTTATAGGTTCATCTATCCTATTCACACTAAGTAAACCAATAATTTGTCGGTCAGCAACTACGCCTATTTCTTGTTTAAATGCCTCGTCAAAAATCACTGGAATCGTCCGCCAAGTAACACCAATCTGCTTTGACCACGCAACCAGTTGAAAATTTTGAATAAATGCTGAAACAGCTCCAATAGCTTCCAAATTTTTTTTGGGGCTTTCGTTAATTGGCGCTGTAACAATCAACGTCAGTGGAACATTAAGAAAATAGTCTTGCGTTTTTTTCCGAGCGCTCCCTTGATTTTGCTGATCATAACGCGCCCAACTATTCAATCGATCATAACTCTCCATTATCTTCTCAACAAATAGCTGACGGTCTTGTAATGTTTTGACTATGATAACTTCCCAAGGCTCATTCTTTGAGTGATAGGGTGCATAACTAGCGCTTTCCAGCAGTTCATTTATAATATCTATAGAGATTTCTTGATCCGATAATGTGCGTATCGTTCGACGCTCTCTAATTGTTTGTTGGATTGATTCTCTATCCATCGTTATCTCCTATCCCTCTGTGATTAATTTATTATTAATATAATGATACACTTTAACTGAAAATGAAAATCATTCTCAATTAGAATTTAAGAGTACCATTTCATCCTTTTTTTTGCAAGTGGATTTCAGCTCTCAAAAAAAAAGAAAGGAACACTTCCATACAAAAAAAGTATTCAGCACCTTAAAATTCAGTGTTGAATACTTTTCAAAGCTTTTCCTCGCTCTATTTAATATGACGCAATTGAAAATATGAGGTCATTTCGCCAATCCCCATGAAAATCAGAATGCCTCCAAATAATTGAAATAAAACTAATAGGCTGCTGAAAGGATTAAAGGTTAAAACCAAGCCAGCAAGAACTAAAACTACGCTATAAATCAGCATTGGTAGCCAATTAACAGTTGCGTAGCTACGCAAATTGATTGATTGAATGCCACGAGTAACACCAACCACCACAATGACTAAACCTAGAAAAATTGGCAAGATACTAACAATCCCCTTAGCAAAAACTAAGACGATCCCTGCCATTACGATTAATAAAATTCCTCCAAGAAAACTCATCCCATATGTTCCAGTCACTTTTTTTACTTTAAAGCCATCATACAGATTTAAAATCCCCATAATTGCAATGTAAGCAGATATAAAATAGACTGCTAATTGAAAAACACTTCTCGGATTAATCAAAATTAAAAAACCAAAAATAATATAAACAATTCCCCGCAAAAGTGCATATTTTCTTAATTGCTCCATAACATTATTCACGAATTATCCCCTCCATTATCTCTCGTTATTTATACTTACATTGTATAGAATTTCTTTGAATAAGACGAATAATATGGATTATTGAGGGTTATTTTTATGAATCTTACGTCTTCAAATCAAAAAAGCTTCGCCCATCTTTCAATTATCTGGGCGAAACTTTCTCATTCTTTTATTACGGTGTTTGTTCTACTTGCCATAAGATCGTCGCTCGATAACTACCAGACTGTAAAACCTCTCGTGAGGGGACTTCCAGAATAAATCCTGATTCATTTTTATCCCACTCTTTGCTGATATTGTATTGCCCTTTGTTTTCATGTGTTCTTTCAGCGATTGATTGTGTGGTATTTTCGGATAAAATAACTGTTTCTGTATTGTTTATTTTATAGCGAATAGCAGATGGTAAAATTTTACTTGGGTCTTCTTGACTTGTTAGTGGTTTGGTCAAAGTAGCTGTTAAATGCCAAGCACCACTATTTTTACGATTATCCCAAACGATCAACGGTTGATCGTATTTGGCTTTTTCTACTTTTATAAATGGAATTCCTAATGTTTTACGTCCAAAGTTTAAGAAATTTGGGGAAGATTGGACAAACAAACGTCCTTTGAATTGGTATTGAACAGTACTTTCTTCACTTGTAACCGGAATTTGGGTTTCATTTTCTGGTTTTTTCTCGAGTTGATAGTTTTTTTTCAGAATATCATTCAGTGCTTGCAGGACTTCTTTTTCTTCAGTTAAATCAATGGTTGTTCCAATTGCTTTATCAAAAGTGATCTTATCATGCAATGTGTCTCCTGTTTCATCTACAAATTCCACGTTCACTTTTTGATTACTTTGAATATCGATCGTGATTGTTTTTTTGATTGTTTCTGAATCTCTAGCCGCCTTGAGCGTTGCCTTATACCGTCCTTGTTTAGGATTTTTAGGTATCGTCGTTGATTCGACCGAAAGGATAATATCTTTACTTGAACCAGTCGCAACATCCCAAGCAATTGCTTCCGATTTTTTTAGAATTAGCTGATTGGTTTCACTCTCATTTAGATTTTGAAAATGTTCAGGTCGACTGTTAAAATCATTGACTCCGATATAAAGTCCCTTACTTGGCGGTGTTTCATCGATTACTTGCACTGGAACTTTGATTAAAGCCGTCTTATCTGGTTGATCTGAATCCGTCATTCGTACTGTTACACTTTTCAAGCCAACAGTTGATGTATCTGGCATTTCTCCTTCGTATTCATACAAAGCTGTATGACCTGGCAAAATTACCGTATCTTGGATTACTTCTGAGGCCTTTTTATTAAATACTGTTCCTTTTTTTAGAATTTGCGGAATCGGTTTTGCTCCGAGATTGTAAACTTTAATCTGTACCGCATAATCTTGTGAAGGCAACCCCTTATAAGAACCTTCTGCTTCATTGACTGCTAGTAAAGAAATGTCATACCTTGTGATTGTACCTGCTTCTCCATTTATCTGTTCAGGTAACTCTGTCCTTGGAATAGTCAACGGACTATTAAATTCTTTTTGACTATTTGCAGTAAAAGGCATTGTTATTTCTTCACCATTAGGATAGGTGACATAAACCGTTCCATGATCCGTTTCTGTAGGAATTTTACTTAGCTTATAATTAGTATCAAAATCACCTACGTAGTCCGGATAAATATCAAATACTTCTGGGTCAGCTTTTATTTGCATATACGGAAGCTCATCGCCCGCAAATATCTCATAACCTGTATTTAATGCTTCATCTGGTGCAATATTTTTCCATGGCGCACCTAATTGATACGCCGAATCAACATTTGATGCAATAACTTGTCCGGCATTATAGTTTTTACTTTCTGAACCCGTTCTCATATAATCGTTTCCGAAGTAATTAAATGCAGCAGAAACACCAATGCTACTATAAGAACCTGCTATATATTTAGTATAGTCAGACAGCCAATTTCCTCTAGAGTCTTTTAATCGAATGGTAAATCTCTTGCCCGATGAAGGCTGAATATAAAAACCACTATTATTCCCCAATGAATAAATTGGAACAAAATCTGTATAGTAATCCGTATCTACACTTTCTAACATAGAAAAATTCTTGGTTGTATTAGAAAGGTTATACATATCTAATTGGACAGTAAAATTTAAATTTCGATTCAAAGAAAGGCTATATACATAAAGAATCTGATTAGGCTCATCTATTAGAATCTGCTTCAACGCGTTCCCTTTTCGTAAAAAGTATTTAGAGGTGATTTTTGAAACAATCCCATCTCGGCCAATTCCATAGTTTCTATCCCAAGTTCTTCCATATAAACCACTATTATTCACACCTGGAATATCGGTTACTTTGCTTTCACCGCCACTATAAACATACCCTCTGCCAGCACTATCTTTGATTATAAAACCTAATTCATTTTTAATTGACGATACAGATATACCTCTTTCTGGAAATCCCATTTTAGAATTATTCAGAGGATTCGTAATAACTCCATCATTAGAAGATAAAGGAACAGTTCTCCATCCATCTATCGCACCGTCTCCGAATACCTGATCAGGAAGTATCATCAAATTAAATTTATAGTTCAATAACTGTTCACTCAATGTTATGGTGAACGTTACTTCTTTTAATCCTCTGCTGGAGTTAACAATCATTGACTTGGTGATCTGTACATCCAGATTTTGCCCTGTCGTCAAATCCCAAGCTTTTGGTGCTAATTTTTTGGTCAATACTTGAATGATTTGCGGAACAGTTTTTCCTTTGATCTCACTCACATTTAAGAATGGTAGATAATTGAAACTCATCCCTGCTTTTGCGTCTACAATAACTGTTTGATTTTCCAACGTTACTGTAATCGGCACAGGAATAATTGTCGATATACTTGTATCTTTTTATCCGTCATTTTTATATAACCCCAGTGAAATCCTGTTTTGCTCGTATCAAATTTATTGACAGGTTCAGTAGGATCACCAGCTGGGTTTTTGACCCATTCATATGTGGAACTGGTAGCTATCCCATCATTTAAGGACTGATATTTTGAAAAAATATTCGCTGCATTTGTCCCCATCGCCATGTCTTTATTTTGATCGACTTTAAAATAATAAGGAGACTTCACATCCGCACCAAAAATTGTGATATTTCGTGTCGTTGTTGCAGATGCTCCGTCTAGTTCTACTTTAATCGTACCCTTATAAAATCCAACAGAATCATTAACCGCAGTCGTATCGGTAAATGATACCGGTACAGCTGATCCTGTACTCGTATTCCAGGCACTTAGATGGGCTCTTGATTGAATCAATGCAATCAATTCTTCTTTACTTTTCCCTTTAATTTCATCAGGATAAAGTATCACTTTTGCATCAGATTTCACCATGACTTTATTGCTTAATAATGCCGTAGTATCTGCGCTTGTCACATTGACAGGAACCTTGATTGTCGTTGTTACATGTTCATTCGTTTTTTCTGTGATTTTTACATAAGCCCAATGAAATCCGACTGTACTTGTATCAAATTTTTCCAACACTTCGCCGTTTTCATTGACGAACTGATAGGAAGCATTTGATGCTGTTGCATTATTCACTGTTTGAAACTTCGAAAATAAATTGGTTGGAATTGTCCCTAAAGCGAGTGTTGCATTTTGTGCAACAGACACAAAAGCTTGTGGATCAGCCCCAAAAACAACTACGTCTTTTTGAACAGATGCTTTTTGTTCTTCTCCACCTGCTCCTACGGTAATTTCAAATTCAGCCTTGTAACCCCCTACAGATGTTGTTAAAATCGTTGTTTTGAGCACTTTTACAGGAACAGACACACCGTCTTCCACATACCAAGAACGAACATTGGATTTTGTTTTAACCAATTGTTGTAGCTGCTCTTCCGTTTTATTCGCAATTTCGTTTGGATAAAGAATAATTTTGCCATTCACGCTATCTGTTTGAAGAGCAATCGTATTATCCAGTAAAAAGGACGTTCCTAAGTCAGTAACCGTTACTGGTATAGGAACACGGATACTGGTCAGCTCATAATTTTCGGTAATTTCCACATAAATTGTTTGAAATCCCGCTTGTTCACTGCTAGGAGTAACCGGTGTTCCATCTGCATCCACATATCCATATAAAGCGCCATACTCCGGATGTGGAATAATCCTTTCTGAAAAAAGTTTTGTCAATCCAGCTTCAGTGTTGAGATCTGGGAATGCTTCATTTTGCTTCATTGTCAAGACTTTAGGAGTCGCTTTCATGCCCGCTTCATTTTCTACTGGATCCAACCCCCGGACTATATCACTTTTTTGCGCTTTTACTGTTGCAGATTTAGTGGCACTTGCAGCAGAGTCATTATTGGTCGTCTGTTTTGTTACTTTTTTCACAACTACTTCTGGTTGTGCTAATATAGGATTTGTTGTGGTGAATAAAACGGTGACAGAAAAAATGCCAACTATTATCAGCCCAACGAGCGTCCATAGTATTTTAGCTTTAGAAGGATTCTTTTTTTCGTTATCCATTTTTTCTCCTTTCTTATTTAATTTTTAAAAAGGATGCTTAACGTTTCTTTTCATTTTCTACTTTTCTACGTTTGATCCTTTTATACCTTAAAATGAATACAAACATACCTACACATAAAATAGATTTGTATATGGTTATTTTCTTTAAGTTGCCTATTAAGATTTTTTAGCCTTTAGCGTAGTGATTACGAAATCATCTATCCATGACCATTTGCTATCCTCTCCTTCATTTGTAGTTATCACTAAATCCCGTGGTAATAGTCAATTCTGTGAACAATTTATAACAATAACTGTCAACCAATCTACTTACTTTTTATCTGTCAACATACCCTCAATTAATTTTAGTATGTGTTATCTAAACTCCAAGTCACGCTACCTTTAAATGCTTTACCAGCAGCACCTGTACCTGTTGTAACAGTTAATTTAGTATCTGTTAATTTTGTAGCGAAACCGCCTTTAACACTGTCTGCTTTTGTTTTTGCAAGAATGTTTGTTGCTGTTGTATTGCCTGCTTCTAAAACTACATTTTTACCAACAACAATATTATTAGGATCATCCAATTTGCCTAAGTTGCCAGCACCAGGAACACTTGGAGAGAAGTCATTGATATCTGGGTCAACTTCACCGATATCATATGATTGAGGATCGCCTAAAGTAAATGTTAGTTTTGATGGCAATTCTGTAGCTGAATCATCTTTAGAAACTAATTTAGACAAAGAAGCAGTCACTTTCCAAGCTGAAGTTGTTGCAGCTCTTGTTTGTTCGCCTTCTCCACCGTGTTCTCCACCAGTTTCAGCAGTTTGTCTGTCATCATTCACGACAATATATTGATCTCCGGCTACAGTATTGCTATATGTAGCAATATTCGCTGTTGCTGATTGACGACCAAAATCAAACTTAGATGGTGTCCATACCAACGCTAAGTTATCTTTAAATGGTCCTGAACCAGGTTTTACTGGTCCGTCAGTATCAAAACGAATCCCCAAATCTGTTTGTTCTTTTCCTATTTCTTCTGCATTCGCAGGTTTTGCAAAAATCATCAATGCTGATGATGCAAGTAATGTTGTAAATAGTATTTTTTTCAAAATTTAATCACCCTTCTATTGTTGTAAATAAAATTGGCGACAGTTACTGTTATAAATCGTTCACAGAATCGTAGTTTCCTTACAGGCTAACCGATTAGTTTTATTTGATCTTTTAATAAGATAAATAAATAAATAATCAACGCTAAGCTTGTAATAGATACCACTAATAAACTAAAGTTAAAGACTAATTCACCCTTTTTTTTCCTTAATCTTCTTACCAAAAATACATCTCTAGAAAGTGTCACAAGGAAAAATAATAATGACACGGAGGTAATTCCTCCTAGTATATAAATCCATAAATAATCTTTCATATTACGCTCCTATACATGTATGCTATAAACTTTGCGTAGACTAACGACACCTAAAAAGATAATCAAGCACGCTACACCCAATAACAGTAAAATAAATGATGTCATCATTTGCCCTAGATGAGGTAGAGCACCATCAGTAGCTGGGTACTCTGCTGGTTTTGTCTCATAGATGGGTGGTTTTGGTTTTTCTGGTTCGATAAATTGATTGAAGGAAATACCTGTTTCAGTTTTATCTTGATCAGCAGCGAAACCATAAGCACTTTGGCTAAACAAAACAATAAAGAGAGTTATCATAATACTTAACGGCCAAATAATGTAAGGCTTCTCCATACTTATTCACCATCTTTTCTGTTGATTTTTTTTCGTTTCTTTTTTTGATTTCCTTTTTGAGTCTCTTTTTTACTTCCTTTTTGATTCCCTTGTTTTTTTCGTTTCGCAATTCTCACTTTCTTCCATTGCTGTTCCCATTTTTTCCGTCTAAAAAGAGTCATTGACATAATCAAAACGGTGAGTAACATCAAGAAAACAGAGACACCTTTAATCCATGTTGGCGTAATAATTTTGAAAGCACTCTCTTCATTCATTTTTTTCGCTTGTTCATTGGTAATCGTAAATTCTTTACTCAGTTGCCACTCTTGATAGTCATTCGACGCATCTAATTTCAAGGTGTATGTTCCAGAAGGCAGGTCGGCAATTCCCCAATCCATTTCAAAATCAAATACACTGTTAGGAGCCATACTATAATTTTCCACAGATTTTCGTTTAACGACTTCTTCCGTTCCTTTTTTAGTCATGGTCGCTACAATATTTAGATTTTCCAAGACTTTAGGTTCTGGATTTTGCAAATTAGCTAGAACCATTTTTTTCCCACGTTTGATCGATGCTTTTACGGAGTTCAAATTCAATGTTTGTGCATTATTAAATTCGTCTCCTGATTCTGATGTAATCACTCCTACCCGATAAGAAAATTCGGTAGAAACACCACTTTGGGCTTTCTCTTCGTTGTCTAGAGCAAAGACTATTGCGCCCATTTTGACTCCAGCGTATTTTTCTTTTGGAGGGGTTAATTGGATTTTCACTGTTTTTTCTTCATAGTTACCAACCGTGATAGTAGGGGTAGCTATTTTCAACATAGATGTCATTGGTTCTTTTAACGTCTTATCGTAATAAGTTTTATCATCACTATACTCAATCGTTCCAGCATCTCCTGTGATTGCATTGACGCCAAATATCTTTAAGTGAACACTCTCATTTTTGGTGCTTTTTACTCTCACTTCTAATGTTTGTGATTCTCCTGGCGTTGTCTTCACATAGAAATAACTTTTGTTGGGGTCTATTTGCTTGCTCGACTGTACCAGCGTTACCGTATACCCTAAATTATTATCTTCATCTGCTGCTATCGCTTGATCCGCTAAAAAAAATAATGAAAAGATACAGACAAACGCTACATATACCGCATTAATCTTTCTCATGAAAAAAGTTTCTCCTAACTACTAATATTTGTTCTTATTAATTGATTGAATAGTGATTTCTACATACCATTCATTTTGTTCATCGCTATTCAATGATTCGACTAAACGATAGCCCTTTTTAGCAAAATAGTCCGTCCAGTGCAACAAAAATTCTTTGCTATATTTTTCAGCTTCTTCTCTTGATTGAAAAGGACCTTCTATTTTAAGTCGTTCATTTTCTTCATAGGTCTCATCTTTTTCTTCATATAAATAATTGGTAATGACATATATGATATAAACAAGCGTTAGAGAAGCAATAAATAGTAATAAGAATAACGGCCACACAATAGTCCTTAGTAACATGGCACTATTTACTCCAATAATCGCCAGAAATGCAATGATTGAGTAATTCGTTTTTTTCGCGTCATTCCCTTCTTTTTTATTTTTGATGTAAAACATCAAAATCAGTAAAAGATTTAACGACATCAACAAGAACGCTGCGAATAAATAGTTTAGTAAATCGCCTAGATAGTAATTTGCAATAAATAATAGTTGAATAATGAACCTTGCGTCTTTATCAACATAAAACACTGCATCTTCGTAGAATCTTGAAAAAAGGATAAAATTAGTGATCCATCCTATTAAAAGAGTTATTTCGCAGAGATAAAAATTTCGATAGTTTTGATAGTAATTCTTTTTGTCTTTCACACATTTAGCCATCCATTTCTTTAGATAATTGCTTAAGCTATCCAACTGATAATTGTTCATTATCCAGTCACTATCATTGATATAATAGGACGTATTTTCTTCTCCCTTTTTTGATTTGAATGTTGATTATTGTAAAACTTTCTCATTTACTTCTTCTAAAATAGGTTTTTCACTTTTCGAATAAGTAAGCAAGTATCCTTTTGTTCGGATGATTTCAATTTCGAAGTAATCCTGTTCCTTTAATTTATTTCTGATATGAAAAATAAAGTTTGCTACTCTATACTTTTCAATCAGCTCTCCTGTTGATTCTCCGTAAATAGCGTTATTAATTTCTTCATATGTAACAACGTTCCCAATATTTTCATATAGCAGTTCAATGATTTTGAATTCTTTTCGAGTTAATGCTATGATTTGGTCATAAACCATCAAACTTAATTTTGATGCATCAAGAAAGTGATTATCAGGTCTACTTTTTAGTTTTGATTTCTCCAATAATTGATTCTTATAATTGATTGCATTTTTTACTACAATCCCTAGTGTGTCCACGCCTTGATCTGATTGAATAATTTCAATGATTGAATTTTTACTCAAATGAGGATATAGTTTGGTTAATTCCGAGTCTTTTTCTCCACTAAGAATCCAAATAAATAAGGAGTGATCATCCTGCAAATCAATAAGCCATTGCAATGCCTTAAAATAATCTGATGATTTTTCTAAATTAATAATTAAACCATCTAATAAACCTATTTGTTTTTTTTCTGTCACTTCAATTAATGTATACTCTTGCTCATCAAGAGCTGTTTTAATCAGCAAACCTATGTTTTCGTTTTGTTCAGAGTGATCGCTGATATGTAATATGCCAATTGTATTTTCCATTTGGCTTCTTCCTCCTCCAATTTCTCTATCCATTATTTCTTGTTTTATTTACAAACAAGAAAAACCTCTGAAAAATCCTTTATACCAACAAAATTTTTCCTATATGACGGCAAAATAGACGGCGTAAATTATATTAAAATTTAACTAGAAACCTCCTTTGCATTATTAAAAGGAACAATACTATCCACACTTTCAAAAAAAGAACGTTAAATGAAAATAAAAAGAAAAGCAATCACCCTATAAACATTATAATGTTTATAGAAGATCGCTTAACTTATTAAATTAATCGCTTTTCTTTTCTCAGACATAAAAGAGTTTACATACGTATCTAATGTCATTTTAGTGGAATGATGCCCCAATAGTGCACTAATCGTTGCTATGTTAACACCTTTTTCTAAACACCTAGTAGCGAAACTATGTCTAAGTTGATGAAAACGAATAGTAGGGAAATGAAAACTTTGGCATAACTTTCTTAGCCACGTTGAAATGAGACGTGGCTCTGCAGGCTTATTACCACCTAACACAAACTCTCCATTAGTTTTTTGTTTTTGTTTGTTCAAAAGTTGGCTTACGTTTTTCGATAGAGGGATCGTTCGTTTAGAACTAATGCTTTTAGGGGTTCCTTCAATAAGTTGCGTTTTTTTGCTTATACCGCTGGCAACTTGTATTCTTTGAATCGTCCGTTGTACAGTCAGTATATTAGACGAAAAATCAATATCCTGCCACTTTAATCCAGCAATTTCTCCAATTCGCATTCCAGTTTCTAATGCTAATATGATCGCAAGACCCTTTGGATGCACAGCGGCTTTTTCTTTCAGTTTTTTTTGTTCTTTTGATGTTATGGCCTTTATATTGTTCGGTGTTTTCTTAGGTAAAACAACATATTTACAAGGATTTTCCGAGATTAATTCTCTTTTTACCGCAGCAGTGCAGCAAGTCATCAACACTTGATAAACGATTCGAACAGAATTAGGAGATAAATGATTCTCTATTTTTTTTATCCAATCATTTAAAATAGAGGTGGTGATTGATTGTAAAGGGACGTCACCTAAAAATGGAAGAATGTGCTTTATCATTTTGTTGGTGTAGCTTGCATATGTGCTAGGTTTTAGCTGTTCTTGTATCTCCGTTAGCCAACAAGTTACCCAATCATTAAGAGTTCCTTTATAGCCAATAGTTTTAAATGTATAATTATGTGAATGTAATGCTTTCATTGTTAACAGATTTTCTTTTAGAGCTGTATATGTTTTATTATATAAATAGCCATATACAGCACTTCCATCGCTGTTTCTTCCTTTAATATATCTTCCCTCCCAGCGACCATCTTTTCTTTTATAAATATTCTCACCTTTTCTTACCATAAATCATCTCCCCTTTCGTTTTTTTTGACGGCGATTTGACGGCGAATAAAACTTATTGTATAACAACTACTAAACATCAAGATATAAAAAAGAATTAAATAATTAGAAAATAAAAAAATAAACAAAATACTGTTGACAAAACAAAATATACGTTATATCATCATCTAGGAAACGCAGACCACAAGCTAACAGCAAGTTTTTCTCGTTCGTAAATAAAACAAGAAAAAATAAAATAAATAACAAATAAAAAACATACACATTTATTAGGTAGTTTATATCCTAAAATTCTTCTTCTTTATCCTTTTTTGTATTACCTTATTTGTTAATAATCGTTATTACGTTATATAAAATTGTGTTTTTTCTTATAATATATAGAATTTCTACACTCTTGAGTTGCCTACTTTAACTCCAAACCTAAACAAATCCTCTTCCTAGAAACGAATAAGTTATTTTAAACAGACATACAATCCCTGTATCCATACTCCCTACCTTTTCTACTGATTCTAAAAGGTCTTGTATTTGTATAGTAATAATCCCAGGTTATAACCATATAGCCTGTACTATCTCCTCTTCTCTGCAAATCCAAACAAAAAAAGACCCCTCGCTAAACAGACGGATCTTTCATTTAATGTATTAAAGAGTCATCATGTTAACCATGATGTAAATATATTGTTTAGCTCTAAATAGAGCGAAACACAGCAACATTACTCTTTGCTTTTTCCGATAAACATTATAATTAGTCCAGTTCTGAACAGAGCTAGACTAATTATAGATATTTTAGCAGTTTGCCAGATAATATTTCAATCCACTAGCTCTAAACAGAGCTAGACGCAGGGTTTATAGCAACCGTAACCCCAAACTCTAGATTTCAATCCACTAGCTCTAAACAGAGCTAGACCTGACACTTCACTAGGTACATATATTTCATCAATTCTATTTCAATCCACTAGCTCTAAACAGAGCTAGACCCCATGCCGTTTACAACATTTTCAGTTAATTTGTTATTTCAATCCACTAGCTCTAAACAGAGCTAGACGATAAAAAAATCACAACTGAACTCACTGTTGATATTTCAATCCACTAGCTCTAAACAGAGCTAGACCTGACACTTCACTAGGTACATATATTTCATCAATTCTATTTCAATCCACTAGCTCTAAACAGAGCTAGACCCCATGCCGTTTACAACATTTTCAGTTAATTTGTTATTTCAATCCACTAGCTCTAAACAGAGCTAGACCTTCTTGCCGCCGCATCTTCCCAAATGTGGAAATTATTTCAATCCACTAGCTCTAAACAGAGCTAGACCAAGAAGAAGAAGCTTTAAACTCTCGCTTAGCAATTTCAATCCACTAGCTCTAAACAGAGCTAGACTTGGTTGGATGTCACTATCTGTTGAGCCTGCATATATTTCAATCCACTAGCTCTAAACAGAGCTAGACCGTGAAATTGGCAACAATACACGACATATTTTTGCTATTTCACAAAAAAACAACTTTAAAATTAAATTTCAATGATAAAAACAGCTCTCCATCAATGAAAAATAGCTATTTTTTGGTGCGGATCTCCCAGTATTTCCATGTGCACTTTAGATCCGCACCACATTGCCATTGCTAAAATATCAAAGGCGCTTCTACGTCAAAACTTTCTTTGGCACCTATGTGCTCCACTTTGTTTTGATAATTATTTCCCAATCGATAAATCCGAAGACTATCCAACTCTTCATCAATTAGATCAATCAGTTCTTTTTTCAACTGAGTCAATTCCGTCGCATCAACGACACACTCAAAAACAGAATTCTGAACACGCTGCCCATAGTCTTGACATTTCTTTGCTACCTTCCTTAAACGACGGGTACCATTTTTTGAACTTGTTGCAACATCGTAAGTTATCAATATCAACATACTTCCCACCTACTTCCATAAAAACGGCGGATAACCATCTAAATCATCTCTTAAAAACCGACTTAACAACAATGCCTGAGCATAAGGAACCAAGCCCCAATTAATTTTTTCACCTAAAAATGGATGCTGAATTTGCTCTTGTTTCTTTTCTTGCCATTTTTGAAAGAAGGTTCGCCTACCCGCATCTGTTAAAATCACTGCACCACTTTCTTTTTTAACGAAATCTTTTTCCGTCACCATTTTTTTATTAATCAACGTTAAGACAAAACGATCCGCATAAATTCCCCTTAACTCTTCCATTAAATCCAAAGCTAAAGAAGCCCTTCCAGGTCGATCTTGGTGCATAAATCCAACATAAGGATCAAGTCCAACCGTTTCTAAAGCGGCTGCACATTCTTGAGCTAACAACGTATAAGCTAAAGAAAGCATTGCATTGACATTGTCTAAGGGCGGTCTGCGGTTTCGACCATAAAAACCAAAATCACTCTTCTGTTGCAAAATCATTTGGTCAAACAAGAGAAAATAGCGATTTGCTGCTTGTCCTTCAATCCCTCTTAGCGATTCTAGCTCCTCCACTTGGCGAATATCTTCAATGTATTTTTTCAGTTCTCCAGAAATCTGCTTAAACCGTTCAATATCCACTCTCATCGGGTTTTCTCTAGTCATACGTTCCAACATCCACCGTTGATTGTACACTTTACCGATAATAAAATGACGAGCAATCTGCAAACTTTCTACTTCACTATCAGATAAACGATATTGTTTTTTCCGCAACGTCACATTTCCAGTTGTGCCGCCTGTCACCCGACTACCAAATTTACCGGTATTTGTTAAGAATGTGATACCTATATTTTTCTCAGCACATTTGCGCATTAATGCCGGACTTGCTCCTAAATAACCAGAAGTAACAATGGCTTCTATATTATGAAGAGGCACTCTATTTTTCTTTTCGTCTATTTTAACAACAATGTTCTCACCATCTAAAGCCATGTATGCATCTGAGGATGTTATAAATAAGGTATTCAATAGCTTTTTCATTCACATAACCTCCGATCTAAATAGCCTTTGACAGTTTGAACATTCATCAATTTAGGCAAACAAATATTTTGTAGTGAACATTTTTTACAAAAGTTACCGGTTTTAACTTTAGGCGTGTAGCGTCTTGCCCAGTATTGATGCATTTCAGCTACATTTTTCTTGAGTTCGTCACGTAAAGCAAGTGTAATATCAACTGCTTCTCTACGTTTTGTTTCATGATAATAAAGATAGCCTTTTGGCACTTCACAAACAAGCATTTCCTCTAAGCAAACTGCCTGAGCTGTTAACTGCATGATATCACTGAGCTCTTGCTTTGGCTTACCATGTTTGTATTCAACTGGAATCGGTGAAAATGTTCCTGATTCTCCGTGTAACGGTACGCCATTTAGATCTTGTACAAATTCCACAACATCACAGATTCCAGTAATGCCCAAAGTTGGTGAATGGATAGGCAGCGCGCGAACAATCAAACGATCTTTGCGTTTTTCCCGAATCGTCGGCTGATCAGCTTTTTCGTGTAAATATTGTCCTTCCAGCGTCAACACATTTTCTTGCCATTGTTGTTCAATATGAATCAACGCCCATTGACGGCGGCAAAAGAGAAAATGTTGAATCCCAGAAATCATTAAATAATCTTGTTCGTCGTACATATTATAGCCCTTCGATAACTGTTAGCTCGATTCCTTCTAATGGTTCGACCGTTACTTTATAATCGTCGAATGATTTTGCCCGATCCACTTCAGAAATTTTTTCGATTTTTACAGAACGATGGACTTTAGCGGATGAGGCTTTGCCCATTTTGCTTGGATGTTCCCACCAGTAGACTTTTTCTACAGCCATGCTGCCGTCCGGACGAGCAGAGGATGCATCATTTTCAAAAAGAGTTGTTAGAGCTTCTTTGATTTTTTCTGCATCCGCTTCGGTAAAGCCTGTTTTTTCGGCTAGTTGAACATTGATGCTGCCGTTGAAGACATAAACACCGAAATCAACGAAATGTTTGGTTCCCATGGTGTCAGAGCCTTTTTTATCCCCCGTAACGGAGTTCACGCTTTTCGTAATTTGCATCGTGTTGATATCGATTGGATCTACACTTACAGCGGTCTGTATAGAAACAGGTCCACGAACACCAACCGATAAATCAGAGCCCTTAAACGCAAAGACTTGCCCAAAACTTCTAGTATCCATGAATGTTTTACAAGCGACTTGTGCGTAACGATCCGCATCTTTTTTCTTGTCTTTATTGATTGCTTCTAGTTCTTCGACTGCATCTGCTCGGTCTTTCAAACTTTTAAAGCCATCATCCGCACGGTCATCAGACTGAACAAAAATACGTTCACCTAAGTCTTGTAGTCGATTACGAATTTTACGTTTAATTGCGACATCTGATATTTCGCCGAAACCATCAAAGTTTTGGCGTGGTCGGTTTCCGTTTAATGGATCACCGTTTGGGTTTGCATTTGTTACTGAAACAATGACTTTAAAATCGATTTTATTTTCTAATGTACTCATGATTTATTCCTCCGTTTTGTCTTCTGATTTTTTATAAGTGTCTAATTCATAACGTTGTTCACAATAGCCCATAAGATATTCTCCATTTAATGGTTTGTTAGTTCTTTCCCCTTTTTCAAAAGATACAACAATTTCATCTATTAAATGTTGATAATACAGACCTCTATCTTTCAAACGTCCGTAATATGGAATTAAGTTTTCTTGAAGTGTTTGCCAAGTTTGTAAGGGATGATTACTAAATGTATTCATGTAACGCATTGCATTTGTCATTCTATCTTTTTCACCCAAAGAAAGTGATTTTCTCTCCACCTTATCTGCTACCGCCAACATTCTTCCAAATAGATAACTTCTATCAGTTTCATTTTTATCTAATGCCACAATTCTTTCCCCCTTTTTAAAATGTTTATTCATGACTGCACAAGCAATACTTAGTGTTTTTTCCCATTCCCATTTTTCCATGCTTACAGGATTTGACGCTCGTTGCAGGAGATTTCTAACAAGATTGATTGGAATCTTTTTACCATCCACAACACAAGGAAATAATTCATGGATTGTATTTTTTATTAGCGTGTCACTAGCTCGTGCACCATACGCCGCTTCAGCAATGTCTCTAAGTGATGGAGCACCCCAAAATGTGTAGCGTTGTTTATTTTTACTACCATACGTATGACGCCAAAAACAGGTTTGATGCCATGCTTCAATTCGTGTAAAGTATTGTTCTTTTTCAAATGAACGATAGTAGAGAACGCCCATTCTTCCAGGAGTCGCAGCATCTAAAATCATAATATAAATTGGCTCACGGTAAGAAAGCTTCACGCTATAACCATTTAAGGCTTGCTTAAATAACTCAGAAAATTGTTGATGCGTTGTATCTGGATTTAATAACATTTCTGCTTCTTCATCTTTGGCAAAAATAGCATCAAAATCAAGAAAGTCAGCACTTGATTCTTCTGGATTAGGCACCTTTGTTTCTTTTTTCCCCCAGGTTAAAAAGACTCGTCCGTCTAAAACAAAGGCTTGTTTGCCAATCAGCCATTTCAAAGCATTGTGTCCTTTTTGAGAAACTTCGTAACTGATCGAAGCGACTTGATTTTTATCAGTAAAACGACCTTTATATGTGAAATTTGTAGAATCATTTCCTGAAATCAATTTCGCCATATCACCGCCATAGCGTACTTTTGAGGGATGGTTTTCTGTTAGTGGTAACATTTCTCCAGTGACATAATCTAGCCCTTCATTTGTCAGTTCGTTTGTATAATAAGCGACAAATGAGTCAATTATTTCTTTATCTCCCCAGAGCGGTCGTTTTTCTTTTCCCTTTTCTTGAACAGCAAATCTGACAAAAGAAGCTGATTGTTCCCCAACTACTACACTAAATAACGGCGGCTTCTCACCAAGTTCTGCTTCAAGCTCTTTTGACCATTTTGGGATAAGTTGATGATTCTTTTCAACCATTACATTTGCTTGTACTAAATCTTCAATCAATGTTCCTTTTTCTAAATACTGCAAAACACTTTTAACAGCTGTCTGAGAATAATCTGATTCGCACCATGCCCGTAAATTTTCTAAATACATCCGATAAGAATTTTTCCCAGCTTTATTCTTTTTGTAAACACCACCATATTCCTCGAAATCACCCGCCACATAGACTAAATTATCATGGATTAAATGCGGTGCAGACGTTGAACCTGATCTTCCAGCAGACTCAATCGTTACAGGAATCATTGTTTGAGCCTCTTCTTTTGGTACGACATCTGCCTCGTAAAATTCACCCTCTGGCGTTATCGTTACTTCGATTTGTGCATTTTGATAAGCATGAGCAATTGGCAAAAGAACGATTTCTTTTCCAGAAGATGTTCGTTGAACTTTCCCTGCTTGATCTGCATTTTCTTTGTATGTTTCATATAAATCATTTAACCAACTCATCATTCAACCTCCTGTTCCAAGGTTTCAAATAGTCGATCAACAGTTTCCATTCCTGAAGGGTCAAATATTTTCGCTTGCATCGTTCTAAGCGGTCGAACTAAGCTACATTCTTCTGGTCGTATAAATTTAATAATGCCTTTTTCCATAATCGGACGCCACAAACGAACTGCCAATTCCTCTTTTCCTGTTTCATCAGGATAAGATAAACCATGCACCATTGTGCCAAAATGCAATTCCCCTTCATAATTGTCATAGTCGCCTTTAGCTTTCCCAAACTCAACTGGTTCCACATATCCTTGACATTCTCTTGTTCCTAAAAAAATATCTCTCCGTCCGCCAGCTTTGATTGAACGTTTTAAAATCTGATAATGTTTGTCTTCATTCCAATCCCCTTTTAAATCAGGACGATGTGGATTAAACTCAAAATGGACTTTTACTTCATAAACAGGCTTTTTCAGATACGTATAATACGCTAAATCACTAGCTCTGCTATCGTTGTATTTCATCGGTCGCATGCCTTTGGATTCCATTTGAATCGAGTTCATCACGCGAACTTCATCAATATAGTACATAATCGATGGTTTCCAATAAATGCTTTCTGTGATTCCTTTTAGCGCTTGATAGGTGGGGACTTGATAGGTCATTTTTTCACCCCCCATTTTTGTCAAAGGATCTGTAAAAAGAGCGTATTCACCTTCAACTCTAAATGAAATCTGATTTTTGTATCTCATCGTTGCTTCCTCCTTTATGATCAAACTCTTGAAGTTAGATAACATTAAAATCCTAAATAACCACTAGCCGCTTCTGCTTCTATATCTATTCCAAACTTCAAATCATATGAATTACTGGTCAGAGCCAAAATATCGCCATTCAACAGTGGATAAATTCCACCACTTGCTTGAAGTTCCATCAATTCGTGCTGGAAGATATTGACCATATATTGCTGTGCTTTTTTCAACGTTGGCGCATACTCTTCAGGTCTTAGCTCACCATTTAAATCCGCAATCAATTCATTCCCAGCTTTGTACGGAACAAGCACTGATGTCGTTGGACTATCAATGACTTGAAAATATTTCCCTACTGTTTTAGGACTACTTCTAAGAGCCAAAATAGGTGCAGAGCTGTGTGTTCGTTTATAATGTTCCAGCGCATTAACACCTTCTCCTAATAGACCAAATAGTTCGAGCGATGTCTTTTTAACTGGATAGTTCAATTCATTTTTAAAACGATCATAATATCGATCAAAATACCGCTTTTGAACATCATGAGAAAGTAATTCCTCTTGTTCGAGTTCACGATTTTCTTTAAGAATATCTAGCGTAATTGTTTGTCCTTGTTTAATCTCTGGTAGATGAGTCAGATTTTCAAGGTCTGCGGAAAGATTGACTAGGTAGACTGGTTGCTGCTTAGTTTCACCATGTCGATTGCAACGTCCCGCAGCTTGAGCAATTGAATCTAAACCAGCCACCGAACGAATCACAGATTGAAAACTGATATCTACACCTGCTTCAATCAATTGGGTTGTGATACAAATTAGTTTTGTTTCGCTATTTTTTAGTTTCTCACGTAATTCATCCAACAAATCTTTCCGATGCTTGGCACACATTGAGGTACTTAAATGATATAATTCAACATCTTCTAATTGCTGTTCTTCCAAATATTGATATAAACTCCGAACAGCTTTTTTGGTATTTAAAATAATTAGCAAATTTTCTTTCTCTACTAAAATGTCTTGACTGAAATCAGCTAAAGTTTCAAGCTTCCATGGTTCATCTGTTGTTCGGTCAATGACCTCTACTCGTTTAAACTTGGATTCTACTTCTGATAAATTCGAAACCATTTCGCCATCGGAGTCTTTGGTTAACGCTCGTCCAACATTTTCTAAAGACGGCTGAGTTGCTGTACATAGAACACTCGTTGTCCCACCGAATTTTTTTAAGAAATTCAAACTTTCATTAAATAAATGCGTACAGTTCGTTGGCACGCCTTGCGCCTCATCAAAAATAATCACAGCATTGGTTAAATTATGAAAACGACGTGGGTTTCGAGTTCCTCGACTGTAAATCGTATTTAGAAACTGCACCATTGTTGTAAAAATTACAGGGCTTTCCCAATTGTCTTTCATTAATGCTTGCTTTTGTTCTAACGCTTCTTTTTCAGCTTCGGATTCTTCGGATTTCCTTGTTTTCGTTTCCTCCTGATCTGTAAAAACATTGGAATGATGCTCTAGAATATTTTCTTCATCTTTTAAAATCTCTCGGACTGTCGCAGCATTCTGTTCGATAATCGTTGTAAATGGCACGACATAAATGATGCGCTCTTTTCCATGTTTTATAGCGTGATTCAAGGCAAATCGTAAACTGGCTAATGTCTTTCCGCCTCCTGTGGGAATCGAAAGAGTGTAAATTCCCGTTTCTCGTTCAGCAAAGGTCTTGCATTGATTTGACATCTGCCCACGAAGTTGATTAATTGGTGTGTCAGCGGTAAAAGTTGAAATATATTCTTCTAGGCTTTGACTATAAGATTTCAGCAACTCATCATTTTCATGCTTTTTAAATTTTTCATTTTCTTCAAACAACATCGTATTTGTTCGGTCGGCATCCAGTAAGCAACTATAAATGAATTTCAAAAGGAAAAATGTATCATTTTGTTTGATTCTACTTTTTCCATTTGATTGATAAAACCCTTTCAATTCTTCTATTGCTTCTGACAGTAATTGTTGAAATTGTTCTTCTGACATCACTTCTTCAAAAAAACGAAGTTTAATCTGCTCATAGTCCACAACCTCTATTTCCGCTACTCGCCTAAGATAATCAGAGGTTGCTTCTCCTTCTGGTGTAAAAAAATCTTGCAGCCCCCGACTGCTGTGATGAGAAATAATCGCATTCCCCACCAATTCAGCAAAAATATATGAAAATGGATCACGACTATTTTTGTGGCAATAATCAAAAAGAAGTTTACCGCCAGCTGTTGAATGATCCACGCTACCCCGTGTCACACTTTTCGGATCAGCAATAGCTTTTCGCAAATATTCTTGGAATTCGTTGGAATATTTCCCTAAATCATGAAGTAAACCTGCTATATAGCTAACTTTTCTTAATCCAATTTTTGCCCCCCAATCACCACTCAATACAGCGCATTCTAGTAGGTGATCTTTTAAACGTTGCTTTTCTCCATCTGATTTCCTCACATGTGCGATATACATACTTAAACTCCTTAATTAATTTCTAAATGTCTTAAATAAATTATACCACTTATAAAAAAAAGAACTATCTAAAATTTTAAATAATTGGATTAATTTTTTAGTTAAAGAAAAAAAGGTAGACTAGTATTAATATTAGCAATAACAAAATAAACAAAACAGAAAGAACATCCCAAAGCTTCTCTGCCATAACTACAACGAGTGCACTAATAGCTACCAACAACAATTTTTTACCATTTTCTCTATTAATCATTTTATTATTACCCTTCCTACATCTTTTAATTTATATACTAAACACTGAATTGAGCGTAAAATTATCTACTAGTTTAGCGTACTACACAAAAACTAAATAGTCAACTTTTTCTTTCTAATTAGTTTAAATACAAATAATATGTTATAATTTATATTGGTTTTAGAAACTGTCACATTTTAAATGTGTGGATTGAAATAATTCTGTGTTTAGTACCTAATGATAGTATCAGCCCAAGTTCTAGAATTTGGGCTGGTTTTCATTTATCTAATTAAATCCGTCTTCAATAAATAAAGCTATCAAGCAAGAAAAACTTGACTCCACCTTCCTTTTCATGTATCTTATAGATAGAAAATAATAAGCAATGGGTTCACCAAAGACCCCATCACTCCTCTGAAAGTGATGGGGTTTATTTTGGCTTTTAGCCGCTTTCTAGTCCTGCCGATTATCAAGCCAATGTTTGAATAATCCTAAGACTACTCCAACAATAATCGGGCCAATGATTGTGGAAAATAAAATAAACAATAGGTTCACCTCCTTTATGCGATACGTATCGCCATCGCAAAAGAGAAAGCGACCACTTTTAGCATAGCAAAGGTTTTATTTCTTACTACCTTTTCTCCGTAATTAATTCTGCTTTTGTCAAATTTGTCCTATTTTTAAAACTATTTTGACTATTTTCATTAATTTTTACTTCGCAGAAAAAAATAGGCATTTCAAAAAATTTTTGTTATTTTTCTTTATATATATAAGGGAGCATGATTTTTATGTTATTTAATGCCGTTCCACAAAAAAACTCGTTGTGAACAAGCTATTCTTTATGTATAATAAAACACATAGGATAGAAATAACTGACATTAAAACTAAATAAATTGGCTCTTCGTGGTCTGGCGCCAACCAAACCAGAAGCCCTGTTGAAACAGCAATCCCTGTGAAACAACTTTGCCAATAGCATAAGGATAAATCTATTTTTTGTTGTACACTTTTACAGCGACAACACTTCTTATAGCCTCTTTATCTTGCCTATTTGTAGACGATTACAGGATACCTGTAGATCGTCTTTTTTATTTCTATCCTACAAACTTTGAGAAAAAGAAAAATAGGCACTTCATCGTTCGGCGCCAACCGTTCAATGAAGCCCTGAATAGAAAGCAATCCCTCTCTATCCAAGTTGCCCATTTACCAGTACCGTAGTACCAGCTTCTTTATTGTACCTAATTCTTGTAAGAATTTCTAGACACTTTTGAAATTTTTCTCTGGGTACCCAAAGAAGTTCCCTACAAACTAGCATAATTGAACGATAGAGACGGACAGCTTTTACATTTTTCTTTTGCTCTACATACTAAAAAGAAAAGGAGCATTCCCATGAAAAATTCAGCCATCTGCATCAAAACTGTCCCTTATCAAGAGATTCTAAACCTTCGAGATTCACTCGAGCGTTTAGAATCTTGGAAAAAACCACTAGAAGTTTTGGAAAAGTATTTTACCAATCCAACTACACCAATCAATAAAAAGCAAGTAGTCAAACAATACTACGCAAGTGCAAAATTATTTGAAACCTTTCATAGAGAGTATGCGCTTTTGATAGCCGAGTCACAAAATCAATTAGCCAGTATTATACAAAATCAAAAGATCTAATCAAAAAATAAAAAGGACTATTTTTTGCGTATTTAGATATTGTAAGGGATAAATTGAAAAAACGCATACGTTACTGCAGCAGAAAAATTTTGCAAGATGTAACAAGTTTACTCACCAGATTTTACAGAAAAAGGTGGACTGACTTTTCAAATAATCGGTCATTTAAAAACAAAGGCTTTTTTTAATGTTGCGCAACATTTTCTACTAAACTTCAATTTTCCTTTTTAAAACAAACGAAAGACTTAGAAGTTCATTACCATCTTCTAAGCCTTTTCTGCTAATTATACACGTCTTTTTTATGTCCAATTGTTATCGTCTCATCTTCTATATTCGCAATAATACGATAGTCTCCAATTCGGTAGCGCCATTGACCACTTTTATTGCCCAGCAAGCCATTTCCTATCATTCTGGAATTTCCGCAACGAAATTCTCTAATAATCCTTCATCCTATGAAGCACTACTTTTAATCAGCATCCCCATCACTTGTACTTCTAAGCTCTTGTTTTAACGCTTCATAATACCCTAACTTGAAAAAATTATACCATTGTGCGACTTCTTTTTCCGATATTACTTGAAGGGCCAACAAAATTTCTCTAGCAAACTCTAAATACCCAGTTCCATTAGCTGTAATCAAATTATTCTCTCTAATTGCTTGGGTTTCTACAAATTGATTCCCACCTGTATAGCGATCACCTGCGTACTCTTGCAAGTCTTGTAATTGGTTACTTGTATGTTTGCCATCATTTAGTAACCCTAGAGTCCCCAGATAAACAGTCGCATCGCAAATCGCAGCGATCAAAGCACCTTGTTGTTCCGCTTTTTCTACTAAAGCTGCAACAGCTTCTGCTTTCTCCGTTCGCCAAGATTTTCCACCAATCAAAACCAATGCGGCAAACTCTTTTTGACACGCTTCAGCAAGTGTATAATCTGGCAATGTCGAAAAACCGCCCATTGATCGAATGGCTTGTTTTTCATTTGACACTGTTTTAACGGTGAACCCTTTTTCCTGATTCAGAACAGCCGCAACTGATGCTGCTTCCCAATCTGCATACTCTTCTAACAATACAAAAAACACTTCTGTCATGTTTCATTCCTCCTTATATATAGGTCAAAACGTAGCTGGTTCTTTAACCTTTAGGAGTTCATCATACAACAGAAGTGTGACAACTGATTGTCAGCTTTTATAAAGAAAATACATTTGTTCAATTTTCGCTTTGACTGCTTCAACGATTATTGGCGGTTCAATGACTCGTATCTTGTCCTGAAAACGTAAAATAAAATCAACTGTTTTTTCCTGATTGATCAACGGAAAGACGATTGTTCCAACAGCCGAGGCTTTATCCTGTTCCTCAAAAAATTCTGCACCAAATTTGTCAATCAAATATAATTTATCCTTTTGATCATAAGTTAAAACCACTTGTTGACTTGCTGGCAATGCCATCGCTTCTAGATAATCATTTTCAGACTCAATAGTCAGCTTTATAGCTTCTAAAAGTCTAGGCTCAAATCCCTCATCTAACAACTTATATGTTTGAATTCTGGTCAGTTTAAATAAGCGAAAGGCCTTTCTCTTTAAACAAAAACCATAAAGATACCAATGAGACGCTTTAAACACAAGCTTATATGGTTCAACTTTTCGCTTAGAATAGCCTTTCTTAGAATGATACTGAATAATAATGGTCCGCTGCAGCGCTATTGCTTGTCGTAAATCATTTAGTTTATTCTTGCCTTCATTCGGTGTAAACCACGAAGAAAGATCGATCAATAAATCGCTTTGCGGTTGCTGTAAGCTCGTATTCGGTGCAATTTTTGCCAATAAAGGGCTAATGTTCGTGGATGTTGAAATGCTTTGAATCGCGGAAAGTCCCGTCAAAATTGTTGAAATATCTTCTGTAGAAAAAATATGTTTGTTCACTTTG
This sequence comes from Enterococcus sp. 4G2_DIV0659, assembly GCF_002140715.2. Lineage (NCBI taxonomy): Bacteria > Bacillati > Bacillota > Bacilli > Lactobacillales > Enterococcaceae > Enterococcus > Candidatus Enterococcus mansonii. The sequence goes on from NZ_NGLE02000001.1 coordinate 1,131,766, forward strand.
TAGCCTGCAACAATGCCATAGCCACCAGAAATGCCTGAATAAGAAACAATCGGAATTCCAGCTAAATTCAGCGTTTCAATATCACGGTAAATCGTTCGTTTAGATACTTCCAAACGTTCAGCCAAATCCTTGGCTGTCATGCGATCATTTGCTGCTAACAAATGTACCAAGCTTAGTAAACGATCAATTTTCATGCGTTTCTCCTTTTCATATGTCAGGTATTAAAAAGAAGGAATCTATTTGCTTATCGCTCATCGATTCCTTCGTGCAATTAAACAAAATCAAAACTCGCCCTCTTCTAAAACCTCTACTTCACCTGATTCTCGTATTTGATAAAGTGCTTCCTGGCGCTCTCTTAATAAGGCTTTGATCTCCTCAACAGTTACACCATTTGGATCAGTATAACTATCTACCTCTCTATTATTAGAATTGTCAATCATTCCACCTGAAAGAACGCCACCATTTTTTAAAAGAACGACTTTCTCCGTATCGTCAAACCCTATAAAATATTCTGCTATCTGTTGCTCATCTAGGTAACCAAAGCGTTGATATAACTCACTATCATTTAACTCATAGATTGGAACAGTTAAAGAATCCGTTTTTTCTTCCGATACGTTCAACGCTTTTTTCTGCGACTCTTCACTAGATACTACCGTTTCAGAAAATTTATTTATCTCAGCAGAATTTACTTTTGTAGCAGTAACTCCTACACCAAGTAACACTACAACCATCACCAACAACCTTTTTTTCATCGCCACTCCTTCTTTCTTGATTTTCTACTATCATTATACTGTGTAACTAAGGGTAACACAATTCCACCTTTTACATCTGATACCACATCATAGAAATTTTCATACCTTTACAAAATAATATTATCTTTCAAAATCTCCATATCCGTAATCACAATCTTTCGATCCTGAATCTTGATTGCCCCCAAGTCCTTCAATTGCTGCATCATGCGATTCACACTACTAGCAGAGGTGATCCCGCAAAAATGAGCAATTTCTTCATTGGTGACCACAAAATCAACCAACATGCCATCATCTAACTGCACACCAAACGTATCATATAACTCATAGATTTGCGTACAAACCGCCCCAAATTTGCCATTCATCAACATTTGCTGCATCTTCTTCATCGAATACATCAATCGGACACGGTAATAGTCTTTCACATACATCTGTAATTCTTTACTCTGATTGATATCCTTCCAAAACTGAACCCGATCGATTTGATACAATTCTGCTTGCTCTGATTCGATCCGAATATTAAACGGTGCATCGATAAACTGGGAGTATTCATCTCTCAACAACGATACGATTTCCAAACTATTGATATACCTCAAATTAAACTCTCGTCCATCAGGCGAAATCACGCTAGTTTTGATGGTGCCGCTCTTCAAAATATAGGCATAGCGATCTTGTAATCCTTCATAGGTTAAATAGGTTCTTTTTTTCTTCACAACGATTGGAAATGAATGATTATCTAAATATTCTTGTAAGACATGACTATCCATTTACTAACTCCTTATTCTTTTTTGACCAGTTTCTGTAAAAAATCTATTCTTATTTAAAAGCATAACACATCGAAAAACAATAACAAATGTATATGACTTTTGTTGTGTTTTTTTGTTGCTAACTTTTTTTGAAAACAAATCCGCATTTTTTTTCATGGCTTTTTTCGTATAGTATCTATACAACTGGCTTTCAGAAAAAAATTGTAACTTGCAATTTAAGCTTATCACACTAAGAAAGAAGGAACTCTCTACAATGACGGAACATTCAGAAGAAAAATTATTTAACAAAGGGTTTATTAGTATTACGTTGATCAATTTCGTGGTGTATCTTGTGTACTACTTATTAATGGTAATCATTGCAGTGATTGCTCAAGATACCTTGCACGCCTCATTAGGTCAAGCAGGTCTTGCCTCTGGGATTTATATTATCGGAACGTTATTTGCTCGTTTATTTATGGGAAAACTGTTGGAACTAATTGGTAGAAAAGCTGTTTTACGGTACGGAGCCTTGTTTTATCTCCTCACAACGATTGCCTATCTTTATATACCAAGTATTGGCATTCTTTATCTTGTCCGCCTGCTAAATGGTTTTGGCTACGGAACTGTCTCCACTGCAACAAATGCTATCGTAACAGCGTATATTCCTAAATCAAAACATGGCGAAGGGATTAATTATTATGGATTAAGCACGAGTTTAGCTGCTGCTATTGGTCCATTTATCGGGATGGTTTTACTGAATACGATGAATTTCTATTTTATTATTTTATTTTCGATCGTCCTAATTTTCTTCACTACAATTACTTGTTTTATCTTCCCTGTAAAAAATATTCAATTGAGTGCAGAACATAAAGCGAGCTTATCTCGTTGGACAGTGGATAGTTTCATTGAAAAAAAAGTGTTGTTTATTTCGTTTATTGCTTTTTTAATGGGGCTTTCTTATTCAAGTGTTTTATCTTTTCTTTCATCTTACGCCAAAGTGATCGATCTTGTGAATGCTAGTTCCTTTTTCTTTGTGGTCTATGCTTTGGTGATTACAGCAACTCGTCCGATGTCTGGTCGAATCTTTGATGCTCGTGGTGAAAATGCGGTCATGTATCCTAGCTTTCTTTTTCTAACGGCTGGTTTGTTGGTATTAAGTGTGACGACAAGTAGTTGGATGTTATTTGTTTCTGGAGGATTGATTGGACTTGGTTATGGTACTTTTATGTCCAATGGGCAAGCGATTTGTTTAAAAGCGAGTCCTAATAGTCATCGTATCGGGATTGCTTTATCTACTTATTTTATCGGCTTAGATCTTGGTCTTGGTGTTGGTCCTTATGTTTTAGGAGAGTTACACAATTTCCTGTCTTTCCAAGGATTGTATTTCGTTGCTGGATTGATTCCAGTCGTTTGTACCGTTCTTTATGCTTTGTTTTACCGCTCAAAAACACCTATTTATACTGAACACTTAAAAGGAGAATTATAATGACTACAGATGAACGTATGCTTGAAGTGCTACAACAAACATTAGCTAAAATAGAAGAACTGAATACTCGTTTAAGTCATATTGAGCATGACTTGACATCCGATGAACATTATCGAATGAACATTGCCCATTATGCAGAAGAAATTGAGTTATCTCTTGAAAATAACAATATTATGGGGTAAAAAATTGGAAGCTGGGACAGAATGCGCTCAGCCTTGAAAACTAAGAATACCTTCACGAAAATGGTTCTGCCATTTTTTGTGAAGGTATTCTTAGTTCTTTTATTTTAAAGTTGAATACCGGCTTTTTCAAAGTTTGCCAAGAGTTCTGCGAGCTCTCCATGAAAGACACATCCAGGCATACCAGTATTCGCTGCACTTTCAATATTTATAGGAAGATCATCTACAAAATAGCATTCAGATGGTACTAACTGAAAATGACTGTAAAAAGCGCGATAGATTTCCGCTTCTGGCTTGATTAATTTCCAATCAGAAGAGATAAATACACCATCAAAATAGGCAATAGCAGGGACTTTTTTGCAAAACGTATAGTAATCACTGGATGCATTCGATAACAAGTACACCTGATAGCCTTTTTCTTTTAACTGTTTGATTACAGGTTCCATTTCCACGATTGGTTTGATTTCTTCATGCCAATGAAGCAAAATCTTTGAAACCATTTCATTGAGCGCTTCCGGAACCCTTTTACAGACCTTCATACCTAGCTCTTCTTTTGTGATCGTACCACGATCGTATTGTATCCATTCCATCGAATGAAAGATTTCTTTTAGCAAAATGGTTTGATATTCTTCATTATCGGTGAATGTTTTAATAAATTCTGCTGGCTTGTATCGAAGCAGGACATTCCCCATGTCAAAGACAATATTTTTAATCAAACTATGCCGCCTCCTTTTGTTCTTGCCTTTCAAATTTCCTTAATAATAATAGTCTAGCACAACAAATGATTCTGTTCGGCTCATTTTAAACAGACTTAAGGAAGTCTTTACTTTGGATACAAAAGGAACTTGGCAACTAACTAAATACTTTTATTTTCTAAAATGCCGGGGTCAATGTTTCGCTATATTTTGTTTCTAGCAATTCTCGCACTTTGTCACTGGTCATTGCTTTTTTCAGTGCTTTTATTTTAGCTGAATCTTTGTTATCTTCTCTTGCCACTAAGCTGATGGCAAAGCGTTCATCCACTTTTTTCTCCAGTAAAATCGCATCTTTTGGCGTTAAACCGATTTTAGCGATATAGGTTGGGTAGTTGTAGACCATCGCTACATCTTTTTCATTATACGCTTCTGCTAAATTCAATAAATCTACGGATAACCATTTAAACTGCTTCGGATTTTCTACGATATCTTTGATGGTTCCATTAAATCCAACGCCTTTTTTCAACTTGATCAACCCTGCATCATCTAGAATTGCTAATGCACGTCCTTCATTGGACACATCACTTGGCAATGCAATCGTAGCTCCTTCTGGAAGGTCTTTGATCTCTTTATAGTCTTTAGAATAGAAACCAACTTTTGCGTTGTATATTTTTTGTACAACAACAAGATTTGCCTTTTTTTCCTCATTGAATTTTTGCATAAACGGCTCATGCTGAGCAAAGTTTGCATCGACTTCTTTTGCTTTTAGCAACTCATTGTATTGGATATTGTCGTTCACTTGAACCAATTCGACTTTATAGCCTGGTTCAATTTCTTTCCCGGCTAATTCAACAACCTCAACCGTTGACGGGATATGAGAAGCAACTTTGATGATTTGATCTTCTTTTTTTTCCGAGTCTGCTGTTTTTTTCTGCTTGCTACACCCTGCTGCAACTACGCTTGCCACCACTAACATACTAATCAATAACTTCTTTTTCATACACGTTCTCCTAATCCTTATTTTTTATTTATTTTCCTTGCCAGCCAACTTCCACTAAGTTGAATAAAACTGACAAAAACAATCATCAAAACAATCGCTGTATACATCACAGCGTATTCATAGCGCTGATAGCCATAGCGTAAAGCAAAATCGCCAATTCCACCACCACCAATCACACCCATCACCGTCGAATAAGAAACCATACTAATAATGACCGATGTCAATGCTAAAACCAACCCAGAACGAGCTTCCACATACAAGAACCGAAAAATCAATTGCCGTTTGGTACTGCCTAAGGATTGAGCTAGTTCTAAAATATCATTTGGTACTTCCAATAGCACTTGCTCTGTTAAACGTGCATACAACGCAACAGCAACAAAACTTAACGGCAAAGCTGCCGCATACGTACCAAAAGCTGTCCCAAGAATCAAACGGGTAAAAGGAATTAATGCTACAACAAATAGTAAAAATGGAAAGGAACGAACAATATTGATATATCCGTTTAAAAGGACACCTGTAAGACGATTGACCTTTGTCGGCATTTTTTTCGTTAAATAAACCCACGTTCCAAGGGGCAACCCTAGAAAAATTGCCGCAATAATGGAAATTAAAATCATCTGAGCGCTTTCGGACATGGCTTTAACCATCTCTGGAAAATAGTAACTGACTTTCTCAATATAGGCATTTATCATACTAAACTCTCCCTGACCCGTTCATAATAAGAACCAAATTGTTTTTGAGAGGGTTCAGGAGCGATATCAAGTAATTCAAGTACGTTCCCTTTTTCTAGTACGGCCGTCCGATTACATAATTGCTTGATTAAATTCAATTCATGACTAACGATTACCATCGTTGTTCCAAAGGTTTGATTGATTTTTCGTAATAACGCCATGACATCATAAGCATTTTGCCCATCTAAAGCTGATGTAGGCTCATCGCACAGTAAAATTTTAGGTTGTGTGATCAATGCTCGCGCAATGCCTACCCGTTGTTTTTCTCCACCACTGAGTTGTTTTGGATAGTGATTGCCTTTATCCGCAAGTCGAACAAACTCTAGAACTTCCTTCACTTTTTCAGGGTCATGCAGTCCATTTAAACGCAACGGTAACGCGATGTTTTCGTTGACTGTTTGATTGTACAATAAGTTAAACTGCTGAAAAATCATGCCGATTTCCTTTCGACTTTGCCTCTTTGCACGATCATCCAATGTACTTACATCCACTCCAGCGATTTTAACAGAACCAGCACTTGGTTCTTCTAATGTATTAATCATTCTTAGCAACGTGGACTTTCCTGAGCCACTTTCACCAATGACACCGAATAATTCATGTTCTTTGATTTGTAAATCCACATTATCTAAGGCTGTGACGATTGTTCCGTGGTGTGGATATGTTTTTGATACCCGTTCAAAACGAATCATTTTTCTCCTCCATTTTAGTCAATGAGTAACTGAACAAATTCAGCTTTGGTCACATTATTGAAGTATTCTTCAATAGTAATGTCCTCCAAGAGCTGCTCAATATCTTTTCGTTCATATCTGCATCCTTTTAATAACGCTTCAATCTCTGGTGTTTCTTTTTGATTGAAGTAATCCCCATAAATGGTAATAGCGGTCATTCGCCCTTTTTCTACTGAAATATTGGCTTCCAGCAAGCCGCCTTTGAACTTTTCTTCTCGTTTGATGGTGTATTTAGGCTCTTCCCCAAAGATCCACTCGTCATTCCCGTAAATATCAGCGACCAACTGGTCAATGGCTTGTTCGTCCGCTTCTGTTAAACGATATTCTTTATCTGAAATCTCGTCTAGCGTATTGGCTTTAAACAAATGTAAGAGTAAGCGATCACGAAAAGCTTCTGTAGAGATAGCTTGATATTCTTTTGCTAGATAGGGTTTCAGATTGGTTACACGACTTCTAACCGATTTTGTGCCTTTAGAAGCTAACTTTTTTTCAGAAACAGTCAGAACCCGACTAACCTCATCTAAATTTACATCCAACATCAACGTTCCGTGAGAGTACATTTTTTTATTTTTTGTATACATCGCATTTCCAGAAAACTTTTTTCCATCGATCATTAAATCATTGCGCCCACTCACTTCAGCACCCACTGCACCCATTTCATGCAACGCATCAATGATCGGCTGAGTGAATAATTTGAAATTACCAAAGGATTCGTGATCGGTGTTGACCACAAAACTAAAACTTAAGTTACCTAAATCATCATATACTGCGCCACCGCCGGATAATCGCCGCGTAATCGTAATTTGATGTTCTCTAGCATAATTCAAATCAACTTCTGCTCGAACATTTTGGTTTCTACCAACAATGACGCAAGGCTTTTGAATGTAAAACAACACAACAGGTTCATCAAATGAACGATGATTTAATAAGTATTGTTCAGTCGCTAAGTTCCGACGAATATCCTGAGAGGGCATAAGAACATAATACATAGTCTTCCTCTTTTCTATTTTAGTCTCATTTTTTCTATAAAAGTGCTTTCACTATTCGTTAGCAAAAAGTGAGATCCCTTTAATAACAGATTTAGTCTATCATCCTCTACTTTAAGATTACACTTATTTGCTCAACAAAGCCTTATAAATTCGAATATTTTCTATTTTTATATAACAGTTTTTTTCTATAAAGACAGTTTTTAGTACACAGATACTCTTAATAAACGCTCTAGGAACACAAAAAAGTGTTCAAGACATCACTCAAAGAGTCATCTCTTGAACACGAAAATAAGTGGTTTATTTCATCTTGTCCACTTTTGATTAAGCTAAATCCACTCCATTAGTTTCAATTACTTTTTTATACCAATAAAAAGAGTCTTTTCGTGAGCGCGCCAATGTTCCATATCCTTCATCATCCAGATCAACATAGATAAATCCATAACGTTTTGACATTTCACTCGTACTTGCACTGACTAAATCGATGCAGCCCCACGGTGTATAGCCCATCAAATCAACACCTTCATCGATTGCTTGTTCCATTTGTTCGATATGGCTTCGCATGTAATCAATACGGTAACTATCATGAATACTGCCGTCTGCCTCTACTACATCTTTAGCACCTAGCCCATTTTCCACAATAAACAATGGTACTTGATAGCGATCATATAGTTTATGCAAAGTCACTCGTAAACCGACTGGATCGATTTGCCAGCCCCAATCACTTGCTTTTAAATAAGGATTTTTCTTAGAACCTAGTAAGTTTCCTCCAGTAGTATCGCCATCTTTCTCATGTGAAGCAATACTGCTCATGTAATAACTGAAGGACATAAAATCAACTGTTCCTTCACGCAAGAGTTGCTCATCACCGGCTTCTTTTTGAATCGTAATATTGTGTTCACGGAAGAACTTATTCATGTAACTTGGGTAATAGCCGCGAATTTGAACGTCTGAGTAGAATAAATTCGTGTGGTCGCTGTTTACACTTTCCATTACGTCCAGTGGATTACAGGTTTCTGGATAAGCTTCCATTCGAGCGAGCATACAGCCAATTTTCGCCTCTGGAATGATTTCGTGACAGGCTTTGACCGCTAAGGCACTTGCAATAAATTGATGATGGGCTGCTTGATATTGTGTTTGCAGCATATTCTTCTGTCCATCTGCTAAAATCCCTCCACTTAAATACCCAGTCATTCCAATGATATTGATTTCATTAAACGTCAACCAGTATTTCACCTTGTCTTTATAACGATTGAAAAGAACTCGAGCATACCGTTCAAAAGCCTCAATCGTCTTACGACTTTCCCAGCCATTTTGTTTAAAGGCAAGTCCTAACGGAAATTCATAATGAGAAATCGTTACTAAAGGTTCAATATTATATTTTAAACACTCATCGAAAACAGCATCATAAAAAGCCAACCCAGCTTCATTTGGCTCTAACTCGTCTCCATTTGGAAAAATACGCGGCCAAGAAATCGATAAACGAAATGTCTTAAAACCCATTTCCGCAAATAAGGCAATATCTTCTTTGTACCGATGATAAAAATCAATCCCATGGCGTTTAGGATAAATTCCTTCTTTGTCATTCATCGCAAATTCGACATCTGCTTTTGTCGTTGGTTTTAACAACTCTGCCATACTTACACCATTTTCTTTGATATAACGAGCAGTATCAGCTGTCGACCAGCCTTTACCATCTTCTAAAAATGCCCCTTCAAATTGATTGGCAGCTGTTGCACCGCCCCATAAAAAGTTTTGTGGAAATCCGCTCATATTTTCCATCCTCTCGCTCATTCATTTAGTGTATAATTAACTTACTAAAGATATCTTAGCATGAGTTATGAGAAAACGATTTTTTTGTTTGGTGTATTATTTTCATTATTGCTCTTCATTTTCACCTTTATGAAAATGAAAGCTAGTAAAGGAGTTTTGGGATGCTGGATCTGTTCGATTTTCTTCATTATTTAAACACAAATAAACGAGATGCCACCTATTCTCGCATCATTATCTATCTCTTCACCCATTTAAACGAGATTCGTTCATTGACCATTACTGAAATTGCCGAGCGCTGTTTTGTCTCGCCTGCAACACTGACACGTTTTTGCCGACATTTTGGTCTTTCGTCATTTACTTCTTTAAGGGACTCATTAGTTTCTCTCGGAAGCATGAAAAATCATAGGGGTTTAAGAATGAAAGAACAAGAGTTGATCGATTTAAAAAATGATCCAAAGCAGTATCTTGATTCTTATGGCGCTGAGATCATCACGGCTATCCATGATGTTTTACAGACGATCGATATTGCCCAAGTAGATCAACTATTGGCTGATATCCACCAAGCTGAAGATGTCCTTATTATTGGCTATAGTTCAAACTTGGAACTAGCAAAAGATTTACAAACATCTTTTTTATTAAGCCATAAATTGATTTTTGTCGGGGAAACCGAAGAAACGCAGCACGCATTCGTCGAACAACTGACGGCCAAATCGATCGTTATTGTGATTTCCTCTTATGGATCACTACTGAATCGAAGTGCTGAGCTAATGAGAAAAATCAGTGATAGCCCAGCAAAGTCAGTGCTACTGACCCAACATACACAAAATACATTGACGAACCAGTTCGATTTATCCATCAACGTCACTACTACTAATTATGTTCGGATTGGTAATTATCCGCTGACTTTTTTCATGGATTACTTTGTACGACGCTACGCAAGTTTGTATTAGTAACACACATAAAATAAATTGATTAACATAAATAAAAGGAGTTAGGTATGGGATTATTTGATTTTTTTAAACAAAAAGAAGAAAAAAAAGAGATTGATTTGGATAAGGAAGTGGCAAAAATCATCGCCATTTATGAAACCTATCCCGAATTTCCAGCCATGTCGGCCGATCGAAATGTGGATGAATGGTTGGTTACCATTGCCAATGGTTCTGGAAAAATCGTTGCTAAAGAAATGATGATCCGAAACGAAGACGGTTTATTGCCTGGAGAAGTTATTTTGCTTGATTGGCTTAATGAAAAGGTAGCAGTTAATGCAAATTTCCCAGATTTTTTTGAAATGGAGTTAGGTATTGATCCAATCGAAGCAACAAATCAGCTACTTTTTTCTGATTATCTGAATACTTTAACGGATGTCTCTGTTATGAAGCATTGGTCGTTATTCCAGTTAAATGAGGTACTAGAGGAAAATGGTCTAGAAGCCTGTGAAACCAAAGAACAGGCGATCGAATTAGTGAAAAAAGAATTTACACCTGAGTATCTTGTGAATATGATTGATCCAGGCATTTATGCTTTGACGGATAAAGGAAGATTTATCGTTGAAAAATACGCAGATTTTATCCACGACTATCTGGATACACCGCCAGCGTAACAAAAAAAGAAGCTAGGCTAACAAGAGTGTTAGACCTAACTTCTTTTTATTTAACCAATTAATTCCCAAGGTCCCCATTGTTCTGTTCCTGGTACATTTCCTTGAGTCCACCATTTCGCTTTATAGGTTTTGCCTTGATAGGTAACAATATCGCCGCCATTATAAGCTTTTGCTGCATCCCACGCATTCGTTACTGGTGGTGTAGTGCTTTCTTTTGTCTTTACAGCAACAGCATTACTTTCTGTAGAAAGATTTCCAGCTGCATCGTACGCTTTTACAGTGTAGTTGTATGCTGTATTCGCTTTTAAATTAGTATCAGTAAATGTTGTATTCGTCACCGTTCCAACTAATGCACCATCACGGAAAACTTTGTATCCAGCTAATTTAACATTATCCGTTGAAGCAGACCAGTTTAAAGTAACTGCTGATTCAGTAATTGTTCCAGCTGTTAAATTGCCTGGTGTTGTCGGCGGAGTGGTATCACTTGGGTCTGGATTCACTGCACCCCCACCATAAATTGTTTGTTTGCTAAGTTCAGCACCGTTTTTGGCAATGCGTTGTGTTAGAGAAATACTGCTGATACGGTTTACATCAACGGCTGCTGCACTTGATTTTAATCTGAAAGTATAACTTGAACCTTGTGGAATTTGTTGTGCGTCGTATACAGAAGACAAATCAACAACCACATTGCCATTTTCTACAGTGACTGTTCCTGCTTTATAATCTCCAGCAGTCAACGTTTCAGCTGCATTGACTGGGATATATAGTTTAGGTAATTTCACTGTTTCAAAGGCAGCTTCTACGGCTTTTAAAACATCGCCAGTTTCATTAGACGTTTCATTATTTTTAACAGTAATTTCATAGCCCGCTCCATTTTCACTGTATGGTGCAATGGTTGCTTTGACATTTAAATCAGCATAAACCGTTTTATTGGCTGCCAAACTTGCTGAACCAAACAAACCTGTTTTGATTGCTTTTGTTAGTTCATCTCGTTTCGTTGTATCTGTTGCTTTATCTTGAGATTGCATCCAAGAAATCACGCCGCCTAATTGGTTATTTTTTACGTATTCTGCTTTATAACCAATTGAACGAGGATTATCGTAAGTATAGAACTCGCCTGTTTTTTGATTGTACATATAAGGTGCTTTCGCTACGTCATCCCAATATTCTTTTAAGTCTGGTGATTTCACTTTAAGGTCAGCGATATTACGATATGGCCAAACACCGCCAGCACGTCCACCATCTCCTGATTTTAATGGATTTTTATTATTGGCACCATACGTTGGTGTTAAATCAGCATCTTTATTGTTTTTCTCAGCCGCTTGGAATAATCCAGGATGTTGTGCATCCGTTCCTTGAGCTACTTTATTCCATCCACGTGTATAAAAGGCTGCGCCAATCACAATTTTGCTTGCTGGTGCGCCATTTGCTTGCAAGTATTTGACTGTTTGGTCCACAGAAAAACCACTTGCATAATTAGGGTCTGCCGGATTGCCGTATAGCGCGCTATGATGAGCACTATTTGGTGTCCAAGCCCCATTCATATCGTACGTCATCACGTTAGCAAAATCGACTACTTTAAATAATTCCCCAACGTCTACTCCATTTTTTAAGGTATTTTGTGCAGCTGGTAAGGCAACTGAAAGCTCATAGGTTTTGCCTAAGTCTTTCCCTTGTTTATCAATTGCTGTGCGAATCTCTTGTAAAAGCGTGATAAAATTTTGTTTATCTGCAGGTTTTGCATGTGGTGTTCCTTCGTCATTCGTATTATCCACTTTGTCTGGTTCACGAACAGAGGCAGGATACTCCCAATCTAAATCAACAAAATCCATATTTGTATATTTAATAAATTTAGCGATATTACTAACAAAATTAGCTCTAATAGTTGGATCTGCTGCTACATCAGAGAAGTCTCCTGATTTAGACCAGCCACCAATTGAAATACCAATTTTTAAATTGGGATTCTTCGCACGAATATCTTGAATCGCATTCAACACTCCTGCACTAGCGCTATTCCATTGAACTCCGTCTTGTCCGACAGGCGCACCAACAGCGGCGTCTTTATCTGTAAATTTCAAATTACCGCTACTATCAAAATCTAAAAAGGCATAATTTAAATGCGTTAATTGATCGGCAGGAATATCTTTAGGATAGAAATTTTCTTCCCCGCCCCAGATGGACCAATCACCATAATACATGACATTCCGATATTGGGGCGTTTCTACTGCTTGGGCAGCCTTCCCAGATAATAATACAGGTAATGATAAAACCACACTAGAAATAACAAGTACTAAAACAGATAAAACGTTTACATTCTTTTTAAACAGCTTTCTCAAATTTTCCACCTCGTTTTAAGTTTTTGTGCGTGTTGTTTGGTTTAACATACTAATTTAGATCTTCTCTATTAACAAGAAAAAATCACACATTATTTGAAGTTGCACCTCCCTGTTATTCTTTTCATTCCACTTCATAATAATATAATATTTTTCTATCTAAAGCGAACGATATACTTTTCCAAAAATATTTTTTTATTACATAAAAAATATAAAAGATTTTATCATCGATCGGTAGCCAAGTTGTCCCCTTTATGGTAAATAAAAAAGACAAGCCAAAAAATGGCCTGCCTAAAACTGAATCACTTTTGTTTTTCCCTAACCTGCTTATTTCGACGCGTAAATATCTGCTTCTGTTGTTTTTCTGAAAAGATAGTAACATAATCCAGATATCAGCAAAACAAGACCCACCATAACGTTCATTGGTAGAAAAACATTTTTGGTTGTTTGTTGAAAAATCATGCCAATCATTACTTGACCAAAAGGAACAGCACACTGCGCGCAAGCAACAATCGTCGCCATTACTTTTCCTAAGTTTTCTTTTGGTGTCACTCGTTGAACCATAGAAATCAAATAAATAGAAATAATACTCATCAATGCCCCAATCGGAATACCCGTGCTTGCAAATAAGATAAAACCGACCGTATTTCCAAAAAGAATTCCTGTAAAAGCCAAACTAATATTCATCATAAACAATAATAAACCTGATATCGTAAAGGTTAAATACAGATTATTCAATCGCAGTTTTTTCGTAAAGTAACCTGCAAATACTGCGCCTAAAATGGTTGCTAAGCTAAGTAAGGACATTCCTAAACCATACATAGAATCATTAACCTGCAAAACTACTCTCAAAATTATCGGCGTACCTACAATGAAAAATGACGCTAAAACAAAATTGACTAATGCCGCAATCAAAATGGATTTTAAAATCACTTGGTTCCTGCGAACTTCTTTAAATCCCTCGAATAAATCGGTTCTTAACGTTTGAAGCATTCCTTTTTCCGTGGTTCTTTTTTCAAAAGGTATCTGTAGAAAAACTTCTATTACTGCAGCTAAAATAAATAAAATGACACTGCCAGCAACAAGAATTCGGGCTCCCAGAAGACTATATAAAATCCCACCAATAATCGGCGCTACAACATTAGACATAGATAAAACACCATTAACTAAGCCATTCACTTTTTCTAACTGGCTTTCTTCTACTAATAATGGAATGCTAGCCGTTACCACTGGTGTATCAAAACTACCCACAATCGACAATACAAACAATAATCCTCCTATTAAAAAAATAGACTGATTCATTCCAAGTACTAAAAATAAAACTACTGCCAAAACGGCATTTGCTACATCCATTAAAACCATCAACATTCGCCGATCAAAGCGGTCTGCAATCGCTCCTCCGATTGGAGCAAATAATACTGGAATACTTGAAATCGCTAAAACTGTTGCAAAAATGTCTGCCCTTCCAGTCTGATCTAACACAAACAAAGATAAGGCAAAACGTAAAATTCCGCCCCCCAGCACAGAAATCGCTTGCCCCAGTATTAAATATAAAATATTCCTTTTCCCTTTTTTCATTTTCTCTTCCCCAATCTTTTTCATTACGCAAATATAATTATTCGTTATTCCTTTTTTATAAGTTTACCATTTTAAAATAGATTTCTACTCATACAAAAGTCTTGGTTTTGTTCGGACTTTTGTATGAATGAAAGGAGATTCGAGATTTTTATTGAAGGAATTTAGGTTCAATAATTAATAAATGAAAAACGCTCAATTCTGGAGAAATACTTACCATGTATAGATGCATTTTAAACATATATTTGCTTTTAGTTTGTTGGTCGAGAAACAAACCATGGCTGAAGATTAGGAGGATTTTTTACTGTAAAATTAACGTATCTCTATAGCAAATGATTCTCAGAGTATGCAAAAAAGGAGAAGATAATCAGAAAACTGACACTGTACTTTCTGTATATTGATGAAAAATCACTAACATCAAAAAGTATAGAGCCTAAACGGCACTACAATTGTAAGTGTTGTTTCTGATATTTAACTAAACTCCTTTTATCTTTATACTCTACGGATAGTCAAAAAAATTATTGCCTTGGTATACATATTTTTCTCCAGCTGTAATATCATATTGAATCAATCGATATTCGTGGATGAGTTCTTTTTGTTCTTTTGTTAACTCTTTTTCTAGTATATATTCACCTTGATCATTCATAACCTTCTGCAACTCCATACCAGGCAAATTCTGATAAACATCTGTCATTAATGCATAATACGGAGTGACTTGTTGATTAAGCTGATCTAATAACATCGGAGTAAACATATTAGCAGTTACATACTTTTTGGAAACGTTTTTTGATTCTTGATTGCTATAAATAAAATAGTCTGTTTGATGCAACAAGTTGTGGTTTTTATCTTCATCAACTGCATCGCCTTTATATATTCCTGGTAGATGATCTCCATAAAATACGATGGTAACAGGTTTGTCCATTTGATCAATTTCTTTAATGAATTGTTTCATCGCTTTATCCGTATAATGAATTCCTTGAGTGTATGTTTCTATTTTTTTTATACTTTCATGATTAAGGTACCCTTTTGCTTTAAATTTATTCTCATAAATTTCTTCATCATACGGAGTATGGTTTTGCATTGTCGTCAATTGAATGAACTGTCCACCATCCACCGAACGAATTTGATCCAACGTTTCTTTAAAAGCAGAATCATCAGAAATATAAATGTGATTCTCTAGCTTTTCTTGATATTTTAGCGGGCGTTTACTCCCCTCATAATAAAAATTATCAAATCCTAAAAATTCAAAAGCTCTATCCCGCTTATAAGTTGAAGCTGTATAAGGGTGAATTGCCGTCGTTGTATCAAATAGTCTAGTGACACTGGGTAAATTATCGTGCTTAGGAAATAAAAATAAGTAAGCTGAGGTCAAAGCTGGCGAAAAATGATCCATTGACAAACTAGTTAACGCTTCAAATTCAATATTTGCTGTCCCTCCACCGTAGCCCATACTAAATAAATGACCTGAAGTTGTTTCTTCCATAATAGATTTAATGTAGGGAATAGGTTCTTTGTCGATTTGAACAGTAGGGATATTCCTTGGATCAGCAAAACTTTCACTTAGAATATAAACAACTGTTTGATCTTTGATTGTTTTTTGACGATTCTGATTCAATTCAACTGCTCTTTTTTGATACTTTTCTTGAAGTTTTAATAATGTATCTTTTGAATAATTCTGTGGTTTTTTCATCGTTTCAACTTTAAGCATACTCGCAAATGTTAACACTGGACCATTTCGATTATAACTATATTTTAGCCCTTCTGGATGAGGTTCATAGTCCAAATTCTTGAGTAATTTCATACTCATTGTCCACTCTGAAGCATAACGAAAATCACCTAAAGCCTTTGTTAAACTTGATAAAATAAATATTGTAATGACTGCTAAACCAATTCTAAAAGGTAACTTAAATACTTTTTTAGAAAACAACGTCTTATGAATAAAAAGCGTCACACAAAAAATTACGATAATTCCTAGTAAAACAAACATAATTTTTTGAACGCCAACCATTTGCACAATCTCTGGCAGAGCAGTGATATTAGAAAAATCCAGAGGTAACAACGGTTCTTCACGTAGTATCAACTTTTGATAATTGGCAAATCCTAAGGCAATAAAAGTTACTGAGAAAACTAAGATAGTCAACCACAAACGATTAATAATGGATAACAACACTAAGTAAATCAATGTTAAAAAAATCAAGTTTAAGAACATCAACCAAAAAAAGTAATGATGCCACGCAAACAATGCTTTAAAATCAAACAAATAAGAAAACATATTCAACGTAAAATTAATGACCAAAATAGTAACAAGCGAAATTAAAAAAACTGAACTAAACGAATGTTTCTTTTCCTTACTATCATGAATGGTTCTATCTACTAATAACGCTAAAAGATATCCACTTAAAAGCAATCCTATACTAATTTCCAGAATACGAATCACTACCTCAAAAAAGCTAGTAAATCCTTCATCTGTTAGAAGAAAATCGGAAATCAGTACCTCGCGCAACAAAAAATGATTTGTCACTAAATAAATACCAAATAATTTAATATAGATAGATTTTAAAGAGAAGCGAATCGAAAAACTCATAGGTACTATCATAACAACCATACCAATAGCAACTAGTAATGGAAATAGATTAAATGCTAGATTTGTCAAATAACTCACTTTTCCCAAGAAAAAACCTTGATATTTTAATAAAAAAAATAACGTTGCTAATCCTCCAATATCTAAAACTAACGAACCAATTAGAAAAGATCGCTTACTTTTTTTGGGTAACACATCCAAAGTTTTTTTATTTTTTTGGATCGTTCTACCAATCAAAAAAAGGTAGCTAGGCCAGAAAAATAAGATTACATAAAAGTATTCTTTAGATAAAAAACTAGCTATACTTAGAAAAGTTGGGATCAAACTTATCAAACATGTTAGAAAAATCAGTATAGATATTTGCTTTTTAGTGGACACTTTATCGAACTCTTCAATAATCGTACTCCCTAAAAAGATCCAAGCCAATACTCCAACTAATATACTATTTTGAGGAGCTAAAAATAAGGTTAACATTTGAAGAAATAATTGCTGTGTATACATTGAAATCCCCATTGAAAAAAGACCTACTGTGATAGAAATCGTAATTAGATATGTTTGACTGATTGCAATACGTCGTTCCTTTTTTCCAGGTAAACGATCTGCATATAAATAACCCCAAACCAATAAAACTACGTTTAATCCTATTGGGGCACAAATACCCAATAAAAATAATTCTATACTAACTGCCCTCGTATCCATTGCATTATAAACATCTTGAAAAAAACTACTAATAATAAATAAAATAAATCCTATTATACTGATGGCATAGAATTGATTATTGTTTCCTTTTTCCATTTCCCATACTCCTTGTCTCTCAATAAAAATTACACTTATGTATGTTTATTCCTAAAACTCTTTTCTATAGAAAATTTGAGACAAAGTCTTTCTTGAAAAACTTCCATGACTTTGTCTCATATCTGATAATTATTCACTCTTAGAGGTTTCTTCTTCCTCTGCTACAAGTTGTAAATCTTGAAATCCAGCCATTATTTTTACCAGACTTCCATCTTCTCCATACTTCACTAATACTGCACGTCGAAGTCCTTTTTCTTGTTCAGCCGTCTGCCGATTATCGAAAAATGGAATGGTTTTATTCTTTCTGTTTTTCATTGGAACATTAGCAACTTTTTCAAAATTACTAAAGTTCTCTTCATCGTCTATCTGTAAATACGAACCAAGTAATTCTAAGGTTTGCTGTAAGTTTTTCCCACGATACCCCCCATCTTCCATAGGTAAGTTATAAATAGATATCCACATATTTGTTAGTACAACCTTTTTTTTCACTCTATCAAAATTGTATTTAAATTCAATCGTGTCATACAATAGAGGATCTGCCTTTTCACCATATGCTTTTTCACCATAAAAATAGAGTTCATCTCCTTGAGAATACACAGAATAGTTCGTTGATACCAATGGCATTTTTTCTGATTCCATTTGTTCAGAACCTAGTTTTTTATAAGTATCAAATACATCAGGAACAGCAACATCAAATTTATCTTTCATTAACTCCAATGCTTCTTTTTCAGAAATATTCATGTACTCCAACTCACCAAAAGGTTTTTCTCTCGTTTTTTCATAAACAAATGTTTGCTCCACACCCGACAACATTCGCTCTTCTTTTTGACTTGAACAACCGCTCAATAATAATACAACTAATACTGTTGTCAAAAGTAGACTCTTTTTGCCCATCAATATGTTCCTTTCATATTCTGTCATTTATTTAGCATAGTACTCAGGAATATCTAAAACCATATCTTCTTGATCATTAAACGCTTCTTGATCAAACGATAGAATAACTGGTTCTTCGTCTAACAACTCATAAAATACTATCGTTTCTATTGATTCTCCTGGTTTGACCATTTCTTTTAGTTTCAAGAACTGAGTTTCCATCACTGTTCCTTTTTTTGCTTCTGGTAAATCCGTACTCTTTAATTCTTCTTCATTTTGTTTCATTTTAATCAACTGCAACCAGCGTTCAGCTGAAATTGCTTCTTCTGAATTATTCATCATATCAAATCGAACTGAGACGATTTTATCATTATTTTTTATATCTAGAACTTGAAATCCCTTGATAGAAAAAGTCAATTGATCATTTTTAATTTCAACCGTTTCTTCACTAGCCTTGTCTTTAACAGGTTCATCAGAAACTTCTTTATAAGAGGTTTCGACTAGACTTCTGACAGATTCATCAATAATCTCAGCTCTTTTTTCATAATTACTATCATCTGCCGAGTAAAAAATTAATTGAACTAAACTATGCTCTGTTTCAACATAATACAAATGTCCCCAAACCTTTTTTTCTTTAAATGTTGAATAAACTGTATATTTATAAACTGGAAATTTATTTAGTTCAAAGGTATTCATATATAGTTCTTTTTCATCCTTATACCCATAGGCTTCACTCAATTCGGTTCTTGTCTTATCTCCAAACCCCTTCAAATCCATACCAACCTTTTTATTGATAAGGACAAACATGTCAGAATTACTCTTTTTATCTTTTGCACCAAATGATGCTGCTTCATTATATTTTTCCTTGTGATCTTTTTGAACTTCCCAACTACTTGGTAATTTCATTTCGTAGGAAATTCCATTTCCATTGAATTTTTCTTTTTTATCTGACAACTTTTGCGTACAACCAGCAAGAAACATCAATACGATTACTAGAAGAAAAAGCGATTTATTACTATTCTTTTTTGCTAAGCTCATTTTCTCTCTCCCTTTCTCTTTCTTCTTTCAGTAACTAAGAATAATCCAAACAATAGGTTACAACCGATAAATAAACTTACTCCCGTTTTAAAGCCTTGAGGTAAAAATATCAATTCTAATTTATGTTTTCCAGATGGTACTGGTACAGCTAAGAATGCCTCCTTAAATGTCGGTATCTCTACTTCTTTCCCATCGATGTAGGCTTTCCACCCTTTATCATAAGGAATTGTGGTCAATACGACACCTGCTTGATCCAACTCAACTGAAGTCCACGCTTTGCGTCCACTTGTCTGAAAGTCTATCCCTTTTTCTTGCACCTCTTTTATCGTTTGCTCAAAGCGTTGTGTGTCTAATAAGGCTACATCTGGCGTAAAGATTCGAATTGTTGGTTCACCACTAAAAGCTACAGTTACATTGATTGTTTTTGCTTCTGGATAGTATCCTAAATTATAATATTGACCTTTTTCCCAAATGTTACTTTCATGAGAAACGCCATTAACTGTCACAGTCGCACTCGCATCCCGCATTCCTGTATATTGGACTGGATACATACTCAAGTAGGCTTGTTTCTTTGCTGGAACTTCTACTGAAAAAGTTACATTCATTTTTTTCCCTGGATTTTGTTCTGAATAAGCTACTTTTTCTCCATCTGATTCAATGATGACATTGTCTGCTTTTATTTGCTTTGCTTCTACAAATGAAAAGAGTTCTGTCTCTTTTCCAGCTAAATAATTGATCAATGATGTTTGATTTTCTACAGCATCTTTGGCATAAATTCCCTTATCCGTTAGAACGCCTAAAGGTAATGCATATGCGTTTTCATATAAAGAATAGTCGCCACTTTTTTTTATTATTTTAAACCCAAATTTTTTAGGATCATCTTTGGCCAGATTATAGCGTATACCTGTAATCGCATCCATGATCAAGGTATTATTTTCATAATTGATTGTTAAGTTGCTATGATTAGAGCGAAAACCCAAATTATTCAAATAAGACGATGAATGACGATTACGAATAGAAGAAAACATTGTAATTCCACTATAACCGTAGTTAAAACTATCATCTCTTGTCATGCCATTTAGCGATTCCATCCTATACAAGGTTTGATTTTTTTCTTTAGTATAATCAACTAATTCTTTTATATTAGGATAATGTTCTGCATAAAACTTGCGATCAGGATATCCCCAGTCACGACTGATACCATCTATCATACCTTTAGTATTAATTCCCGCTTCAACAAAAAGTAAGAGCATAAGCAATAGCGGTATCCACTTTTTTACTCTCGTTATTCTAAAATAGCTAAATAATGAAACTAAATATAAAATAAGAAACACAATGGTTACTAGAGAAGATTCCGTAGTGATATAATCATATTTTCGTTTATTCGCAAACAAAATCAATGCTATAAAAATAAGTAACAGACCTATAATAATATTAAATATTTGATCAAAATCTTCTTTAGTTACTTTTTCTAAAGCAAAACCAGCTAATAAAATAATTAAAAATGAACACAGAAAACTAAAACGAAACAGAAACATATTTGGGCTATGAAAACCATGCCAGAATAGGTTTAAAGGCTCAATGTAGACACTGGCAATCAATAATGCTCCCAAGCACCCATAGAGTATTTTATTTTTTAGAGGAAATTTCTTACTTATAAAGAAAAAGATACAGAAAATACTTGGAAATAAGCCAATATAAATAAACGGAGCACTTTCATATTTGCTTGTATCATAAACTGCTACCATACTTTTTGAAATAAAATCCCAAGTACCTGTATCAGCTGTCAAAAAACTAGATAAATTATTTAAACTTTCTCCATTATTGCTTAAATCTAAAATCGTCGGTAAAATTGTCACCATTGAAGCACCACCTGCTAAGAATGATGTAATCAAGTATGTTGTGATTGATTTTTTATACCGTTCCCAGTCAGTAAGCATTCGTACAACATAATAAAGAAATGAAAAAACGCCAACTATAAAAGCCATATAAAAATTAGATACGAACAGCAATAAATAACTGATAAACAACACTGTTGGTTTTCTTTTATCCATGACTAAATGAATACCTAAAATAATTAACGGTAAATACATTAAAGCATCTAGCCACATAATAACTGCTGAATACGCTGTTGCAAAAGACATCAATGCATAAGCTACACTTAGTCCTGTCCAAAGCCATTTAGAGATAGTGAATGTCCGAGAAGCGAAAATCCAAAAAGCTCCTCCTATCCCACCAAATTTCAGAATAGTTAGAAAATATAGCGTATCAGGCATGCTTATATTATCAAAAAAATACACAAAAAAAGTGAATATACTGTTTAGATAATAGGCCATAAACGACCAATAATTTAAACCTAAAGAACCATACCAGGTATAAAAAATATTTTGTTTTCCATGTAGCACATTATTGAAACTAGCATGAAAATTGGCATATTGCGTAAAAGCATCACTTGCTAAGACTGTTCTATCACTACCAGGATATATTCCTATAGAATAGTAAACAAAAACCATTATCAGCATAGGCACTACTATACTGAGGCTAAATGAAAGGCCATTTATTTTAAAAAACGTTATTATCTTTTTTTTCATACTCCACCTTCTATGATATATATTTCTTTATCTATCAATTTAATGAATACTTCCTATTTTGTTCAATGGAAAATATCGAAAAGTAACGACACCTTCAAGTTGCTCTTGTGTAACAAAACCAAATGACCGACTATCAGAAGAATGTTTACGATTATCTCCTAAAACGAAATATTTTTTTTCAGGAATTTTTTTTAATCCTTTTGCTTGATCATAAACTTCTTTTGATACCGTTATTTTGATTGTGCTGTCCGGTAAATCATGTGCTGGCATTTTATCTTTTATCTTCTCTGTTTTTTTACTTTCGATTTGCTGATTGATATACAGAGAGTTTCCTTCAATCCATAAAGTATCTCCAGGCATGCCAATAACACGTTTAACATATGATGCATTTGGCTTATTCTTAGGCTCAAAGGTAACCAAATCGTAACGCGCAGGTAAAGATTTTTTTTTAATAATTATTCGATCTTTATCAGCAAGTGCTGGATCCATCGAATGCCCATCTACTTGATGCGATTTAAAAGCGATCAAAAAAAAGAGGGCTGCTATGACAAAAAAAACGTACAAACCATTTAAAAAATAATTATGAATACCACGTATGTATGTTTTTTTCTTTACTTTTTTTACTGAACGACGACGTTCCTTTTTTAACGGAACGCCGTGACTATGTTTGCTTTTCATCTTTTTACGAAATTTTCGTTGATTGTTAGTAAGCATTTTGATCCTCTTCATTCCCATACATATCGTTTTTTCATTAGAAACGAGTTAGCGGAAAGATTCTAGCTTCCACCACTCCAACAATGTCTTTTCTATTAATCAAGCCAAACTGACGACTATCTGTTGCATATAAACGATTGTCTCCCAACACTAAATAACCATCACTAGGAATCGTCTGTTGATTTGTCTTTTGTGCAACAGAAAAATCCGTTGTAAAAAGAAATGACTGTTGTTTGGCATCGTTTTTTTGTTCAGTCAAAAAGCGCTCTGGTATTTCTTCAGAATTAACTAACAGTTGATCATTTTTATATTTCACTTCTTCTTTAGGTAAACCGATTACTCGTCGAACAGCCAGTTCTTTCTTCCCTGGAATACGGAAATAAACTAAGCTAAATCTTTTTATTTTTCCCAATTTATTAACTAAAACACGCTCCCCATTGTCTATTGTGGGCGTCATAGAATATCCTTCAATTGAAGGTAAAGCTATCGTAAAATGACTAACTAGGGTTAGTAAGACCACTGCAATTCCAAATGTAACAAGTAACTCGATCATCACTTGCTTAAGAAATGAAGTCTTTCTTTTTTTCTTTGAGTGCTTCTTTTGCTTTACTCTTTTGCTATCTTTGACAGATTTTTCCTTTTGCTTAGTAGACTTATTTATTCGTTTTTTTTCGTTCTTCGCTATTTTTACATTCTTGACTTTCTTTCTAGTCAGTCTTTTTGGCTTATTTTTTCTTTTTTTGTCTTGTTCATAAGTCCGTTTTTTTTTGGGAGGCACTTTTTTCATGTTCGGCACTCCTAGCTTTACTTTTTCTCTTTCAATGCTGATTCATTTACTTTAAAGTGTTTAAATACAGATTGTTGGTTAGCTAAAACTTTATCAAGATCTGCTACGTATTCCTCTACTACTGAAGAATTTTGAACAATCATGCTACTTTGTGTATGAATATTTGAAGCAACATCTGTTGCACCAGTGTAGTAACGTTTCAACAGCCGTTGCCCTTCTTCTGTCAAACGCTCATTCGGCGAATGATTGACTGCACTAACCAACTGTTTCGTTATATCTCTTAAATTGTTGGCAATTTTTTCTGGACTTGCACCATTTTTTACACTGTCCAATTGTTTTTTTGTTTCTCCTAATAAATAGTAACTTTTTACCAGTGCCTCTGAGTCTACAGCACTTAAGTTTGTCATTTGATAGTATTGGGAATAAACTGCACCACTGCCAGTTACCAGCATAAGCAGAAATAACAAAATAGCATTACGTAGCAATGACTTTCTCTGCTTTTGTAGTTTATTTAGTTTTCTCTTCCAGAGTTTTTGTTTTCGCTTATTTTTTGGCCGACTTTTTTTTAAAACAGTTCTTTTTCGTGCCGTTCTAATCATCAATAGTAAGCAAATAATGCTAAAAAAGAGAAAGAGGATGGCGCCAGACAGTAAACCAATAAATGTTAGATCCAGTACATTCATGATATCTATCCTCCTAGTCCGAATCTATTTTTTTTTTGGTTTTCTTTTTTTACTCTGTTTTTTCTTTTTATTTACACCACGAACAATGAAGAAAATTATAATTATAACAACTATAACTCCACCAACAATCATTCCAATTAGTTTCCAATCAATCCCACGCTCCTGAAGTAAGGAAACATCTTGAGAATTGAATTTATCTGCTTCTTCATCTGTAATCTTAAAATCTTCCGTCCATTCCCAACGCTTTTCACCTGAAACGACTAATACATGGGCTGTATAATCTCCAGGAATCATTTTATCTCCGTTCATCGATACTGGAAAATCAATCATATTGTTCGGTCCAATACGCATGCTCGCTTTCTTTTTATCATAAAGTACTTCATCTGATCCTTTTTTCATGATCTGAACATCAGTAGTCACATCATTCAAATATTCTGGCTTAATATTAGACATACTAACAAAAATTGCATTACGATAATTTTCCAGCTCTGCATAAACACGATTCATCACCAAGTCTGGTTCAACCGGCTGATCTGTTTCACTCAAAAGCATACCTACTAAGAATGCATATTCATTAATGATACCTGTCTGCTCTTTTTTTTCTTCTGATTTATCCGGTAATTGCTTCATTTCAATCCCACCAGAAATAACACCTTCGAAACTAGCCTCTGGCATATCTATTGCCAACTCTAAAGGAACTGTTTCTCCAGCTGGTATATCTACTTTTTCAGCAGCTTTGACTATATTTACGAAATCATATTTCAATGATTTATCATTTTCAATCGACGTCGGTCCGTATTCTAAAACGCCATTACCATTTGTTTTCACACTATTTAAAGAAATAGCTACACTAATTTCTTTATCTGACGGATTAGTTAGCTCTATTTTTACGGTTTGCTTTTGACCTGGTGTCATTCGTAAATCAAAATATCCAACCTTATTTCTTTGGTTTTCAGGATGAATAACATTATAAGTGAAGGATTTCATTGCTGAAGCTTTTGCTTGTTCCGTTTTACTATCAGCTTGTGCACTAATTGATGAGCATACAAAACAAGCTATGTATAATACTAAAATGATTGGTGCAATTATTCTTTTTTTCATGGTCCTACCCTTTCTATCAATCATAAAACAAGCTCACCGATTCAAAGGAATCGGCGATCTTGTTTCAATTGGTTCATGTGTTATATTTAAATCTTTTTAGATAGTGTCTGACAATGTCCAAGTAATCACAGCTTTATATTTCCCGTGCATGATTTCAGTTTCTTTTGGTACAGATAGTTTCACTGCATTTTCAGCACTATTAGCAACAGCAGCATCACCAAACACTAATTCATAGTCTCCACGACCTTTTTTAGGATCATCATTGACAACAAAATCAACACTGTTAGCTTCAACTGTACCGTTTTTAGCCTTCAATACATGAGGACCTGCTTTAAGAGCACTAGCAGCAGGGCGTAAAGCTGGATCTGCGATAGATTTTAATGACATATCACTAAATGTAATTTCAGCACCATTTAATTCAGCAGTATCAGTTCCATTCGCTAAAGTCGTTGTAAAGTTAGTTGTGATTTTTCCGCTTAATTTGTATTTGTGATCTAATGTAGAACGGTCATCTCTATATTTTACAAAGTTTGCTTGTTGAAATTCTGGATATTTATTTGGATCAGTAGTGCCTGGGTTTGCATGGAATGGTTTAACTGGATAGGTACGTCCGCTTCCATCTGATAAAATTTTGTGTGATTTAAAATCTAATGGTGTAATTGCAAGCACACCGAATAATTTATTTTCTACACCAGTTATGTTTGTGATGATAGAAGAGGTGTCACCAGGTTTAGTAATAGTTGTTCCACCACTTCCATCTCTTGTAAATTCAATGTATCCATCGCCTGTTTTTGAATCTGGAGCTGCTTTCGTTGTGTTTGGAATTGCTACTGATACTCCTACAGCTGCTAATAATGCAGCGCCTAAAAGCTTGTGTGTGTTTTTCATTTGTGTTTCCTCCTAAAATTTGTGTTTTATTTATGGCAACTCGGCTAATACCCAAGTTAACACCGTAGTATAATCGACCGGATCTATTTTAGTTGCCTCCGGAATGGACAATGTGATAGCATTATTTTCATAGACTTGTTTATTATTAAAGTCTGGATCTACAATCGGTTGCTCTTTTAAGTCTACTTTTGGTTTTAGCGTGTCCTTTTGACCATTTTGATTGGTACTAGATGCACCAAAAGAAATAGCCCAAGTTCCTGAACCTGTATCAGGCTTTGCTTCTGCTAATACATAAGCTTCCCCAATGTTATTCAATTGAATAATATCTTGAGAAACAACTGGCGCAACCTTTGAGTCTTGTCTAGAATTGGCCCAAGATTTGTCAAAAGATAGTACAGCACCATTTAATTGACTGTTTTGTGTCTGCTCATTTTTAAATTGAGTTTCCTGACGGAGCTGTAAACTCCAACCGAATGATCCTCCGCGGTAGTCTGATACTTGTACAAAGTTGGCTCTTGGCCCTGTATCATCTTTGAACAACTGAGCATTCACGGGGTATATTCGATCTTTGTTCAAAATACTATTACTGGAAAAGTTTAGTTGCGGAACAAAATCAATCCGCAGCTTTCCATCAGTACTCGGACTTGGTCCTGGATCTACAGTTACATCAGGCTTTTCTGGATCTCGCACCCCTGTATCTTCTTCCACCTCTTCAAAGATAATAGTCCCATCACCAGTTTTACTTGTAGCTGCTGCAATTTCAACATTAGTCATTACGATTGAGGAAAGAAAGAATATCGTACCAAAAGTTAGAAAATATCTCTTCATTTTTAGAACTCCTTTCTTTGTCCATCTTTTTCCTTTTTGCGTTTGCGCAAAAAGAATATCAAGACAGTTAAGACAACAACTACACCGCTTGTAGACAAGCTCTTCATTACTAGTTCACCTGTTGACGGGTATCCGCCTTTAGGTTTTGATCTTGGCGGTTCAGCTTCTGGTACACTTGAAGTTGGTGGCTCTGTATCTGATTTAGGCGGTTCAGAGCTAGAAGATTCTTCATAAAAATTAATCTTACCATTAGTCTGAACAGCTCCACCGATTTCTGATGCTTCACTTTTTACATTAGATACCGACAAAGAAAATATCATACTCAAAATCACCAAAGAGGAGAGGATATCAACATTTTTTTTTAATTTTCTCATTTCACATTTTCTCCTGTTCTATTTTGCATCTTGGATTTTAAATTCGAGTACACCTTTATATTTCCCTAATTTATTTACAGAACCCGCTGGTAACCTTAATTTAATACCATCACCATCTTTGGTCCAACCTGCGCTCACATTATACTCAACTTGACCTTGATTACTATTGTTGTTACTTAAAACTTGAGTTGAAATCCCTGTAATCGGTGTTTCTTTGTTCCCGCGTCTATAAACGATTGCATCTGGTAAATTATATGCTGGATCGGTGGGAGCATCAGTATTTTTGAAAGGCTCCTTCATTCGAACATATAATTCCCATTCTTTCGTAGGGTTACGTGTATCGGAAATAACTAAATCGTCACCATTTAGTGTTGGTTCATCTACACGAATTTCATTATTATTCTTATTCGATGCAAATTTACCAAAATCGATACTTTCTGGTGCTGATTTGAGAACTAACGCACCTAATATGGTATGAGTTCCACTGTCTTTAACTGAGATGTCCTTGACTTCATATACCGGATTAGGGTTAATCCCAGGAACAAATGGGGTTTCTCTTGGCGTTGTGCCCGCAGCCTTAGCAGTATTGAAAATCTGCTTACCTACTGCTGAAACATCAACTTTTGCATTAAATGTAACTTTTACAGATTTAGGTGTTTTACCAGTTCCAGAAAGAAGATCCCCTACTTTGACCCATAGTGTTTTTGTTTCTGAATTATAGCCAAATTTGCTAGTATCAGTTAATGGCGTTCCATTAACTGTAATACCATGATTTGCTGGATCAAACACTAGCCCTTCTGGTATGATATCTGTGATTTCTACATCTTTCCAAGTAGTATCAAAACTGTCACCTTTATTATTACCAGCAGTAATCGTGTAGGTTAGGATATCTCCTACAGTTGTAGTTGTACCACCACTAGATACGACTGTTTTAGTCAAGGAAGGTTGATCAGGTAAAACATCTTTCACAATCAAACGTTTTGCCGAGTTAAGGCGTTCATCCTTCGTACCTTCTTTAAGCGCATCGTGATATCCTAGATAAGCATCATATCCATCTACATCTACATTAATATTACCGAATACACCATCTGGTTCTTGTGTGTAAGTACCTGGTAATGTATATGCTGGTAATGGTGTAATTGTTGTATTGTCTTTTAGATAAATATCAACTTTGTCTTCTTTTGTTAAATATCTCGGCAAATCAAGTGACCATTCACCGTTAGTAACTGTCGTTGAAAGAAGAACATCATTAGCATCTTTCAGCCATTCAGTGCCATTCACTTTAACAAACACTTTTGCTCCATCTTCGTCACTAGTACCGGATAATTGTTTTGTTGCATTAGTTAATGTCGTTGAAACTTTGGTTTGCGTTGGTGGCGTAACATCAATAGTTACTTCAGCAGTTTGAACCCATTGATCAGCGTTATCATCATTAGGATTCCCCTCATGAATTTTATTCGGATCATCACCAGCTCCCCCACGCCATGCTCTTATTACCTTCACTGAATCTCCAATATTTAGAAACTCAATTTGACCATTGACTTTATTAGGAATTTTGAACATTCCAGCTCTAGGTGACTCACCATAGATTGAAATCCCATTTAAATTAGTTTCATCAGCTCCATAAGTTTTTCCAGTTAGTTTATAAGGAGCCTTGCTACTATCTTTCGGTGTAACTTCAACTTCAACTGTTACTTCATCAGTCCAAGCATCACGATTACCATCCAAACCTTCCGGAATTCCCACATGGCCGATTATGTGCTTATCCGCATTTGTTGGTCTTCTTAATTCATCAACGATCGGACTAGCATTATTACCACTTAGACGCCCCATCTTAGATATACTTTGATTACTATTAGCATTTAGATAGTCAGAGACTTCTTTTTCCATAATATAAGGTCCAGGTAAAGTAGGTTGTAATTTATCCATTGAAAATGGAGTTGTTATATTTGTATCAAATACACCTCTAGCCCCACTCATAGCCAAATTAACTAAAGTCCAGGCTTTTTGTGGATTCCTTTCGAAACTGGCTTCGTCTCCTAGCGGCCAAATACTTAAATCGGAATAAACTGATTTTAAAATACTATTAGAACCACCATTGAAAAACAGCGTTCCTCCACCAATATTTTTGAAATCATAATACAACATATTCTCAAACTCAAAAAACGTTTTTGTCCCACTTCCTGTATTAGTTCTAAAAGCTGGTCCTCTTGTGTTTCCTTTAACTTTAAATATGGTATCCTTTCCAGCAGTAACAGTTACATTATTATCAGCAGTAATTGCGCGACCAGCCATAGCTGCAGTACCATTACCAGTTGATGTACTCGCTGAATATTTAGTGGTAAAGATGTCTACGGTAGAATACTTTCCATTCAAATTAAATTCAGCGTTCGATCCAGACTCGTATTGTATGGCTGGCCCTGTGCCGTTATTGTTAACTTCAAACTCTGAGCCAGAATCCACATTGATTACATTATTATCTCCATACATTCGAACTGCTGCCGAGCGTTCATCTCCATCTTTTTTCTCAACGAACAATTTAGACTTATTCCGAATATTAAACGTCATCTGTCCAACATATCTAAAACGAATAGCCGCCCCCATTGAATTGACCGTATCTGTATCTTGAACAACATCTAAAATTGATTCATTATCAATATTAAATATTCCAAATCGACTTTGCATTAGGATTGTTGGTCTGTTTGTAGCATGAAATTTTAGATGCGCTTTCTCATCTACGTTAATACGTGCATTATCTCCTTCAATAACCATGGCTCCGCCATAATGTTCATATTTTCTAGTTGCTGAAGAAAAATTTCCAACTGTCTTATCGCCAGTAAATTCTATTTTTGAATTTGCCGCATTAATTAAAACAAATGGAGTTTGTTGTGAACTAATGTCTATGTTTGCTTGGTCGTTTACAATTAGCTCAGAGTTTTCTGATACCGAACTATAAAATAAGTTTTGTCCGTGAGAAACAATGCTTGCCTTATTAGTAACAGTTAACCGTTTTGATTCAATCAATGAGAACCAGGAAGAAAAACCCGTACCAGCAGTAGTACCCGTATAACTAGTCTCTGTACCAAAACTCGTGCTTAAAGTATTTGTTCCACCATCGAAAATCACATCACCATTTTGATTATAGACAAGTCGCTTACTAATATTTCCAACAGTATCTACATCAGTAAGTTTTACAGTCCACATTTCACTTTCTGTGCCTTTTGAATAAATCAATGCAGTACTGCTATCGTTCCGACTTGAAGAATGACCCGCTATTTCAATGTTCTTAATACTTAACGTGCTCGGATCTGTAACCACTGACAGTTCTATTCCTTTTACATTTCTGGTGCCGCCTGAATCCCCAAAATTAATTTGTCTTTTTGCAAATGATATAGGGATTCCAGAACCATCAATTTGATCTACACCTTGAATCGTAACAGATCGATTAATCATACCAGCAGAAGTAGCAACACTAGCTGTTGGATCAGGATTATTTATATCCTTTAAAATATTGATATGCGTAACTGTTGGAGTAGCTAACGCAACTTGAAATTGGTTCCAGTCGCTTACATTAGCATGTACTTCATTTCCATACGAAGTAATTGTCACATCATTTTTAGTAGCATCAACTTTTAGTTGTGGTAGCTCTGGCTCAGCTTTCTTCTTTTTAGCTTTAGGAACCTTTATCTTTACCTTGGTTAATTCCTGTTCTTCATCTGAACTCATCACCTTTATTGTTACTTCTTTCCCAAAATGTCGAGGTTCAAAATATAAAGGAAATACAAGTTCTAGATTCTGATCAACCTTCGATGTAATTAAAAGTCCAGTATCTTTTTGGAAAACCTTTATTTTATCAACTATATCTTGATCTAAGCTTTCCAGAAAATCTTCTGCTTTAACTGTTTCCATTCCTTCCATCATCAAAAAGAAAGATTGCTGATTAGAGTTTTCCACCTTAATTTTAGCCTTTAAGGAGGTGGTTTCGTCTATAAATTTTTCTTGATTCTGTACCTCTATTGAATACTTTGTTGTTTTCTCTGAGGCTTTTAGTATCGAGTTTGATTTGAATCCTGCTATCAGAAACAGGCTTATTACCACCAAAAATATCCCAGAAAAACAACTTTTTTTTCCGAATTTCATTACTTTTCTCAACTCCTCTCTATTCATGTGATTTTTTGTGTGTCGGATCACACTATATTTCAATTTTCCAACTCAAACTAAAGGTATTCAGTTTGAATTGAAAAAGTGAAAACAACTCTAATTGTAAAACTCCTTTGTTTATTTCCTTGTTAACTAGACAACATATATCCTCTTGAACGCACCGTTCGGATATATTTTGGTTTGAACGAATCGTCTTCTAGTTTCTTTCTTAAATGAAAGACTAGATTCGCTACGCGATATTTTTTTTCGCCTTTTTCTTCGCCCCAAACACTTTTGTAAAGTTCTTCGTACGTGACCGCTTCACCTTTGCGTCGGATTAATGACTCTAAGGCTTTAAATTCCAATTTAGTTAGACCTACTTCACCTTTTCCTTCTATATTTACAGAGAAATTATTAGGAACTAATTGGATTGCAGCGACTTTTTCAGTTTTTAGCAATTGTGTATTGGTTGCAATTGCTGTTTGCTGTATTTTTTTATTTAATCTTCGCTCAAGTGTGCTCATGATATATAAACAGAATTCATCTGCTTCTGTTCGTTTATCAAATGTACCGTCCGCACCAAGTTGCAGATGGACGATTCGATTAATTTTGGTTGACTCGTCAGATAAAACCCAGACGAATTTGTTCGTCAGGCTTCTTACTTTAATAATCAATTCACATGTCAGACCAATTTCCTCAAGAGAGGCTTCAAAAATCAGGATAGCATCCATTTTTTTTATTCCGTCATCTAGTTCAGTTGGATGAATCTGATGAATTGAGCATTTTTTTTCTTCCAATGCCTTTATGTACTGAGTCTCATTACTTTCAATACTGTTAACTATTGCTATGTTGTACATTTGTTTCCTCCTTAGATTTTTTATGTGCAGATAATAATTTAAACTCAATCCTTTTGACTCAAATATAATATTCACATTTAGACCAAAAGTATCATTTTAATCTAATTTATGATAGACTTGTTGCTGATTCTCTTTTTTTTATAACACCGTAGAAATTCTCTTGTTCTAAATAAGAACAGGAAATAGAATTTGCGAGAAAATAGAAAAACAAATATTATATCTTATTTTTCTATTTTGAAAAGTTATATTATTTGTGCAGTGTTTTTTAATTTACTTTTTTTAAATAGAAAACTTGTTAATTATGTGTTATAAATATCTTTTTTCAGTATAACTCATTTTCTTAATAAGAAAATATCAATTTTTTAACTAATTTCTAAATAAAATGAGAAAAACCTATTTCTTTTTCGCCGTCAAATTCGCCGTCAAAATTTTTTTGAAAGGAAGATTATCTTGGCTAGAAAAGGTGAAAACATTTACAAACGGAAAGATGGGCGCTGGGAAGGGCGGTATGTCAAAGGTAGAAAAGCTAACGGAGGTATCCACTATGGT
Source organism: Enterococcus sp. 4G2_DIV0659 (assembly GCF_002140715.2). Classification (NCBI taxonomy): domain Bacteria; kingdom Bacillati; phylum Bacillota; class Bacilli; order Lactobacillales; family Enterococcaceae; genus Enterococcus; species Candidatus Enterococcus mansonii. The sequence continues at coordinate 1,165,146 of NZ_NGLE02000001.1, forward strand.
TATGTCTATAGTCAATCCTATAAAGAAGTAAAGAAAAAGTTAACTATAAAAAAGGCAGCATTTTTTTTAGAAAAAGAAAATAAAGAAGAATTTTACGGCACATTGAACAATTGGTTGGATTATTGGTTAGATACAGTAGTTGCCACTAAAGTGAAACCAGGAACCTTTGACAGCTATAAAAGTAAACTTGATTGTCATGTTCGTCCAATTATTGGTGAAATCCGTTTAAGTAATTTAAATTCTGGTCATCTCAATCAACTTATCAATGATATAAAAGTAAAAATCTCGATAAATTCACTTCATTCTATTGTTAGAGTATTGAAAACAGCTTTAAAATATGCAGAAAAACTTAATTTCATTCATCGTTCAATTTATGAATCAATAGAGTTACCAAAAGTCAGAAAAACTAAAGTAGTAAGTATTTCTCAATCTGAACATAAGCTTTTAGTAAAAGAAGCAAGCAAAGAAGTGAATGGTTTACCTATGCTGATTTCACTGAAAACAGGAATGAGAATTGGAGAAATTTCAGGATTAAAATGGGAAGATATTGACTTTGAAAATAGAATACTAACTGTTAAACGAACACTTCAAAGAGTCAAATCATATAAAAAAAATGGTTTTAAAACACGCATTATTGAAGAAAAACCTAAATCAGAAAGTTCAGAACGAATGATTCCCCTATCCAGAAATCTATTAGAATTACTAATGAACAAAAAAAAGAAAAGTAATAGCCCTTATGTTATCTCTAATAACCAAGGTTTTACAGAACCTAGAACTATTCGTTATCAATTTAAACAACTTCTACAAAAATTCAAGTTGATAGATTGTTCTTTTCATGCATTAAGACACTCTTTTGCCACCCGCTGTTTGGAAAAAGGAGTAAATGTTGCAGTTATCAGTTCTTTATTAGGACATGCTTCAACTAAAATGACACTTGATATTTATACAAACTCAAATCTAGCAGAAGAGAGAATCGCAATAGAAGCAATAGCCTCTTTATAAATGAAACCAGTGAATAAAGTTATCGTTTACGCCGTCAAATTCGCCGTCACAAAAATTCTCAATCCTTTATATGCAGGAGTTTAGAGGCTGTATTCCTGTTCTTATTTAGAACAAGAAATTCCAGTCTTACTTAGTATAAAAAAACAAGTAGATTTTGTTATAAATTAAACGAAAAAATAGTATTTTCTTTATAATTAAAAGACAAAACTGATTGAAACATATAACAGTATTAGGCTCTATACTTTCTGATGTTGGTGAAAAACCACCTGCATCTTTTTTAATGCAAAATAATAGAAAAGACACCTTGATATCCTTTAGAATTAAGTCGTCTAAAACCATTCAAAAGGGGAAATCAAGGTGTCAAATCCCTTAGGTATTCTAGACTTAAACATTCCCTTTAACGAAAATTGCTTAAAAAAGGAACGAATCAAAGGAAGAAGCTGTAAGGTCTTTTCAGGTACGCTTGATTATTCAGCTCATGCTTGTCCACATTGCGCATTTGAAGATAAATCCGCGATTATTCGTCGGGGCTACACCTCGTGTTTGATCTTATTGAATGATGTCTCGGAGTATCAAACGTATTTACGCTTGAAGAAACGTCGTTTTTTCTGTCAATCCTGCAATCGATCGTTCGTTGCTGAATCGAGTCTTGTTGAAAAATGTTGTTCGATTTCTACTAAAGTAAAGTTAGCCATTGCTGATCGACTCACCTTACCTCAACGATGAATTTAAATCAGTCAAGCAAGTCGCGGCTTCTATGAGTTTCATCATGATGGATGGGAGAGCCTTTTTAAAACACCGTATTCAGAGAATGAATGTCTTTCTTCATCTGGGAAATGAAGAGGAAAAAAAATCAATCAAAGCTTGATTTTGAAAAAACCATTTAGCGTTCTTCCTTTCGCACCCTATTAACTGAAACAGAAATCGTTGATCGATTACTTGCGTATGATAACGAGTTGAAAAGTGGCTACACCTGTTATCAAGTCTTTCTTTATGCCGTACAGACAAATGTTTCCGCTCGATTTTATGCACTATTAGACGAAGATTTTCGCTGTCTTCCTCCCTACTATCAAAAGACGATTGGTACTTTTAAGAAGTGCCAAAATGAAATTAAAAATGCGCTAGAATTGCTTTATTCTAATGGACCACTGGAATGTTTAAATAATCATATTAAAGTGTTGAAGAGAAATGCTTATGGGGTTCGTAACTTTTACAATTTCAAGTTGAGAATTTCTTTATGTTTTGGCACCATTCTTTTTCAAGCAAACAGAAAAACCTAGAGGAAAGTTCCTCTAGGAATCATAATAATCGATTTAATTCTTTGGGTTTTCTTCATTAACATTAGTTGCCTAATTAAATCACTCCTAAATTCAATTAGGGCTTATCAGAGCTTAAATTGCTTGGATAAGTCTTATTTAGCTTGTACACACCTCCCTCATCCTTTCACTTCAAACCACTCTTAAATTTCAATCTGTTTGATCTACTTCTGTTTTCATGCTAAAAGGTAGCTTTGTTCATAATACTGATTATTTGAAGAATGCTAGATTCTATTAAAAAAATAGTCAACAACTACAATTAAGTGTCCATACAAAAAAATCAACCAATGAATTCTCATCAGTTGATTCTCGCAGTTCATTTATAAAGAACTTTAGCTCGTAAAAAATTGACTAATTAGTACCAGCCATTAGCTAGCCAGAATGCTTGAGCAGCTTCCCACGAGCCATAACGACCTGCTACATAACTATCTGCTACGCGTTCTTGATTGGCTTCAGAATAATCTCCATTGAGATAAGAAGCATCTAATTGGTATCTACCAATATATTTACCATTTGTGGCACTGTATGAACCGCTAGATTCTTTTTGTGCAATCCATTCTTTAGCTGACGATGTTGTCACAGCATTTGCTGGTGTTGGCTCAACATTCGGTGTCTGAACTGCTGAAGTATTCTCAGTAGGAGTTGTGGTTGTTAAAGGCTCAGCTTGTGGCGCCTCTTCTTCTGTACGGACTTTTAATTGCTCTCCTTCAAAAATCATGTTTATATTTGAAATATGATTATCCTTAGCAATTAAATCAATCAAACGATTATCTCCGCTAAATTGATAAGAAATAGTAGATAATGTATCTCCAGATTTTACTGTATATAAGCTATCAGCATGCGCGTCAGTCGTTCCCATAAAAATGCCAAATCCTGCAGTCAAAGTTGTTGCTAATAAAATCGTTTTAAGTGATTTCATGTTGTTTCTCCTTTATAAAAAAATATTTTTTGTCGTTTGTTTATCGACTTTGCATACTTTACCATCTAAAAATATTTCATAGGTGAACATTCAATGACAACTCATTACAAGTATTTTCATTGAGTAACAGTTTATTAAAAAGGACCGTAGAAACACTTGTTCGCTCTGCATTTCCATTTGATCTTTCATCTGAAAAAAAACATGATTTTTTCTGAAAAAAACTTTTTTTAGCTTGATAACAATCGTCATATTACAAAATTTTTGAATTATTACAGACATTTTTACCCACTCTTCCTGATTCAGATGACTATTTTTCACTTGAATCAGCCTTTTTTCGGTTTAGATAAATCTCATTTAAACATTAAACTACACAAAAAAAGAGGAAAACAAAACCAACAATCAGTTTTGTTTCCCTCTCTAAATCCGAATAATCAGCAAGAAAATAGATATTAATTTTTCGACCTCGTCCTTGCTTTTAACATTACTCAATAAAATCTCTTTGTTCAATCACTGACTCTAATAACCTGTTCTCTGTTTGAATAATATCAAAAAATGCACTAATTTTTTCTAATTGTTCATAATCAATTTGATATAGCTTCACTCTTGGCTTGAAAAAGAGAAAACCTGGACGAACTTTTACCCGTTCATTGATTAAATGGCATTGTTCCATCATTGACTGCAAATCCATTTCTGAAACACTATTTTTGACTTTTTCAACGCGTGCTCGTTCATAGATCCATTGATCTTTCGTTACAGTCATTTTTTCTGTAATAGTTACTAATTGACGGTTCAATCGCCATGATTGTTCAATAAACTTCGCTTTTTTGTATAAATCATCGTATTGAATAAGGTCAATACGAACGGGTTTATACCAGTCTTCTTCATCTATTGAGGATTTTTGATGCTTCTTAAATCTTTTGAGTCCACTAAAAAGCAAACTATTTTCGATGGCGAGCAGCTCGTATTCCAATTTTTCTTTTGCCACTCGCACGCGTTCCTTTGACGCCTTTTCTCGTTTCAAGCTTTCTTTAAGAAAAAGAACTTCACTTTTTTCTGAACGAATAGGTGCTGTTATTTCCACGTCGACGTCTTCATCTTCACTTATTTGCGTATCGTATGTTTTTTCTTCATCCATTAGAAAATCTAACTCTTGTTCATAATCGTCTTCAAACGCTTCTTCGACTTCTTCTTTTATGGAAAATTCTACTGGAAAGCTAAGTGTTTCTTGAACAAAAGGTGCTTCTTCTTCTTGAAAAATAGAAAGTAATTTTCTTTCTAAAATCTTACTAACGGAATCACTTTTTGAATAACCCATCTGCTCTAAACTAGCAGAAACTGTAAATTGAACAGGCTCATCTTCCTTACTAAAGGATACTGGGATCAACTCACAGAAGTATGTACTGAAGAGGTCATCAACTTCTTCAACTATTTTGGTCCAAATAAATTTAGGAAAAAGTGATTCTAATTCTTCTAGCAGAACGTCCCAATTCAGTTCCGTATTGAAGAATTGAATTTCAATATGCTTTTTGATTGGTGAAGAACTAACTTTTCTAGAAATTTCATCATTTTCCCGTACAGTCAAAAAATCGCCTGTTGAACGTTCATAGAGTGTTTCACACGTATCAACTATTTTTTCTGCATTTTTTTGATAGAGAACGGTCCCAGTTGTGAATGGGATTGCTTGCTGATGAAAAAACACATCAAAATAATCATTCATTAGACCGTTCTCCTTTCTTGTTTACGATTGAAGATCATACACTGGCGCTAACACAAGTAATTGTCCTTCTGTTAAGAAGTATTGATCTAAGTCGTTCCACTCTTTTAACGACCAGACAGAAATACCTGTTTTTTTCGAAATACTTGCTAATGTATCACCTTTTTTTACTTCATAGGTTTCTTTTGTTTTCTTTCTAGTTGCACTTACTTGATAATCTTTTGTTTCTTTTTTAGGTAGTGCATTGATTGTTTCATTCTTGCTTGATGTTTCGGTTGTTTCTTTCGTTTCTTTTTTGTTTGAACTTGACGTTGTTTCGTTTTTACTTGTAGTTGACGTTGTTTCGTTTTTCTTCGTTTCTTTTTTAGATTCTTTTCCATTGAACGCATTAGATAATTTTTGAACCATGTCTAATGAGCGATCAACAGCGGCTTCTTTTGGCTCAGAAGTAGCTGTTTTTTCTTGCGTTGGAATACTTAGCTTCTGACCGATAAATAACATACGACGGTCTAATTGATTTTTTTCTAAAATAGCTAACGTAGAAATATTGTATAGCTCACTAATTGATTTAAGCGACTCACCCTTTTTCACAATGTGAGTCAGGTATTCAATATTTTGATCAGTTAGATCATTTTTCTTCTCTAGCTTATCAAAAGCAGTGTTTAGCGTAATTTTTTTCGCTTTTTTGTTTTGTTTCTTGTCTTTTAGCGTATCATACTGTGTTAGGTTATATGCATCTATAAGACCGTTAAGCTTTGATGCATAGCTAGTATCTGTCGCATAGCGACCTGTTAAAAACTTCGTCGCATCTTTATATGATTTCGTATTGGTTTTCCAAGTACCACTATAAAAAGCATTACTATAATCAGTACCACCTCTAAGAAGTTTTACATAATCCTGTAGTGACTCTTTATATGATGGATACTTTCTGAAATTAGAACGAATCGTGAACATACCACCTGAACCATTGTCTTCACTAGTTAGAAAATTAGCACTTGCACCTTCATAACTTCCTTTAATTCCAAAAAGATTATAATTTGGTGCAGAAGCTAATGCGCTATTTCCAGAAGCACTTTCTAAAATAGCTTGAGCAATCATTACAGATGCGTAAAGATTGTTCTCACCAGCAATTGAGCGTGCATCTTCACCAATAACTTTAACAAAACTTTTAGTTGTCAGATTAGGACTAATATGGAATGACTGATCTGACCCTGCTGAGTTATTCACGCTACTATTATTAATAATTGCCGTATTTGGTCTACTTGGCAAAGCCGTGCCTGACTGTTGCGGTGCCGGTGTAGGTCCCTGAGTCGGACGTGTCGTCGACGGACGAGACGGTTTCGGTTTCGCTGGTTGAGACGGTTTTGGTTTTGGCTTAGGTTTAGGTTTAGGTTTTGACGGAGTTGTTGATGAACTCGTCGTACTTGTTGAACTTGAACTACTTGAGCTAGATGAACTGCTCGAGCTACTTGAACTTGTACTTGTGCTTGTTGATGTATCAGACGAACTTGTACTTGTTGAATCTGTTGTATCTTGTGTTGTACTCGTATCGTCTGTTGTACTTGTCGATTCACTCGTATCAACAGTAGTCTCTTCAGAAGATAACTCTTCTGAAGTTGTTGTACTAGACTCTGCAGAAGAGCTACTAATCATGCCTTCTGTTGTACTTTCTGTTGTTTCACGTTCCTTAGTCGAAGATAAAATTGTTACTTTTTCTTGTCCTTCAGAATCAATGGTCGCTTGGTTGTCTACTTCTTTTGCGACAATCGGTTGAGCATCTGTAACAGAAAGGACAGCACTTGAAGTAAGCAACCCTACACTCAACAAACGCATTTTTTTACTGTTTAGATTTCTTTTTTTCATCTTGTGTCCTCTCGTTTTTTATTGATATGGGTCTTCTTTCACCAAGTTAATGATCTGGTTGAATGCATGTTCTGACTCTTCCTTCACATCCTTGATTCGTTTGTAGTAATTTTGATATTCTTGTTCTGCACGTTCTAAACGTTTTAAAACGCCAGCTTTTCTTTTCGTTTCTTCATTAATCATATTTGCACGTTGATTGGCTTGGTTAATGATCTCTTTTGCTTGTTTCTTCGCTTCTAACAGCACTTCACCAATATCTTCTTTTGATAATTGTTGGTCGATATCAATGCTTTTTTGTGCTAATTGACGTTTTGTCGCTTCTAACTCATGACGAACTTTGGCTAACTCTTCATAAGTAGCTGTATCCGTTGGTGTGTCCGAAGCCATAATCACAATACGATCTTCAGAAAGTTTATCGATTTCTTCTTGTTTCGCTATTAATTCTTGTTCGTATTGTCTGATTTTATTTGCAAAGCGCTCTGCTTTTTTACGGTTTAAATCATTCTCATCAATTTGACGATTGCTTTCTCTCAAAAGACTGTTGTACTTACTTTTAACTTGCTCAAGTTCTGCCATACGGGCATCATAATCTTTTGGTACAGCTTGAACCATGGATAATTCATTTTCTAATGTTTGATTTGTTTTACGTGCAGCCTCTACTTCATGTTGTAGTTGTGTGCTTTCTCTTTTCGCTTTGCGTAGTTCTGCTTTTATGTCTCTAAGCTCTGCTTGAAGCTGTTCGTTTTCTTCTTGAAGCTCTTCTAACTCTTCGTCATCAATGACTTCATTTATTGGTGGTCTCTTTTTCTTTGGCTTAGGTTTTCTAGGTGCTGGTACAGATTTTTTCTTTTTCATTGAGAATAATGAGCGTGATTCCTCTTCGTCGTCATCGTCGTAATCTTCATCGTCGTAGTCTTCGTCGTCATCATATTCATCATCATCATCATCATCGTCGTCGTAGTCTTCGTCGTCATCATCATATTCATCATCGTCGTCGTAATCTTCGTCATCGTCATCGTATTCATCATCGTCATAATCTTCGTCATCATAGTCGTCATCATCATCATATTCATCATCGTCGTAATCTTCATCATCATAGTCGTCATCGTATTCATCATAATCTTCATATTTTTTTCTTTTTTTCCCTTTACCTTTGCCAAAAATTTTTAGCATACGCTCACTTCCTTCTAATGTAATAATATAAGCTATCTCTTTTACCGTTTGTTTTTATTGTATGGTTTGACTATTAAGTAATTTATTATAGATTGTTTATTTATGTAACTATAATGATATGCTATTCAGATTCTAAAGATTCTATCCATGGTTCAATTAAATACTGCTTTCAAAAAAGCCAAAAAGGCACCTACCTTTTTCTATTTTATCAGATAATGACTCAACAAACAAACCGAATTAGCAGTTTATTTTCTTTTTTGTAGAAGTATTGTTGTTCATGTTTAGATTATGTCCTGAAACACCTTTCAATCCAAATAAATAATTGTTTTTTTATTATATAAATACAATTTAATTGATTTGAAATTCAGATTTTTAGTATAAAAATCCAAAAAAAATACATATCTATTTTTATGTATCTAATCATTTTGTACTATTAAATAAACATTTACCTTCTGAAAACTATTTGAAAATAAACAAAGGTAGAAATCACGATTGATTATATAGTTATCATTTGGTTATTTATTTGTTATTAATTTTTTCGATCGCCACTAAATAAGAAATCTGTAATACTTTCATTTTTCGCTTTAATCCTACCTTCAGAATAGTTTATTCTGATTCAATACTTCTTATCATCTGATGCAACAAGCAAGATAAGAGTTAATCTTTGTAAAAAGATGCTTGGGATAGTACTTTTTGAGTTTTATTATATTAACATCATGAAAAATCCGATTAATCGGTGTGATCTTCGGAAATGGACTAAAAATCGGACAATGTACAAAATACATTGTCCGGTTTTTGGTCCGATCGTTCAAGTCCAAACAACTCTTGTCACAAACATTTGACGATCTATTGGTCACATCCAAATGATTTCTGTAGGGGAAATCAATCTACTTTAACTTTTTATTCTTTCGATGGAATCAATAAGCGTAATCCATTTAATATAACTAATAATGTACTACCTTCATGAGCAATTACACCAAACGTGATGTCCATTTTACCGAGAATGTTCAGTGTAATCAATAAAACGACAATAAACATTGAAAAAATAATATTTTGCCAAACAACTCGATCTAAACGTTTAGATATTTTATGAGCATAACTGAATTTTGTTAAATCGTTTTGCATCAGCACTGCATCAGCAACATCAATTGCAATATCCGTTCCATCTCCCATGGCTACACCGATGTCTGCACTCACCAAGGCTGGAGCATCATTGACACCATCTCCTAGCATTGCTACACTGCCGAATCGTTTTTGCTGCTCTTTTACAATTGCCGCCTTATTTTCTGGTAAGACATTTCCGATCACTTCATCAATCCCAATTTGACGCCCAACAGCTTGACCAGTTAATTCAGCATCGCCTGTGATCATTGTCGTATGGATACCTTGGGATTTCAAATAGCTAATAACGGTTTTTGCTTGTTCATTAGGCGTATCCATCATCGCGATCAAGCCGATTACTTCATTGTTTTTTGCAAAATAAACAACAGTTTTTCCTTCTTTCCCATATTGTTCATTGTGTGCATTAATTTGTGTATCTACTAAACCAAAGATTTCTGGTTTGCCAATTTGATAAGTATTTCCTTGGTAGCTCGTCACTAACCCTTTACCGATTTCATTTTCAACAGTTAAAGTTAATTCAACTTTTGCTTGAAACTTTTCTAATATCGCATCAGCTAAAGGATGGTTCGCTGTTTTTTCCATCCCTACAATTACGTCAATGCATTCTTGTTCCGTTGTATCGGTGTTTTCTGTTAAGAAATAAAAATCAGTCACTGATGGTTTCCCTTTCGTTAAAGTACCTGTTTTATCGAAAGCAACTGACTTAATCGTTGCTAAGTTGGCAAGATAGGAACCACCTTTAAATAACACACCTCGTTTAGCTAAATTAGAAATTCCTGACAACGTTGCAGGTACAGCACTGGCAGCAAGCGCACAGGGTGAAGCTGAAATCAAGAACACCATCCCGCGATAGAAACTTTCATCCCATGACCATTGAAATAAAAAGGGGCCCGCTACTATAAAAAGCGGCACAATAACCAATACTCCAGTTACATAATAGGGGGCTAATTTTTGAATATTAGTTGCTGTTTTCGACAAATTTGATTGAGATTGATTGACTAGTTGGAGAATTTTCGCAAAAACAGTATCACTACTATCTTTTGTAACTTCCATCGTAAATGTCCCACTGCCGTTGATCGTACTTCCGAAAACTTCATCGCCAACTGTTTTTTCTCTTGGGATACTTTCACCGTTAATAGAAGACTCATCAATAGATGTTCTTCCAGAAAGAATAACACCATCCGTCGCAATTTGATCACCATTTAATACTTGCAATGTATCTCCGATTTTTAAAACAGAGACATCCACTATCTTCACACGCCCATCCGGTTGAATCAAACGAGCTTCTGTGGGATTCATTTTTAGTAAGTTAGTAATTTCTCTTTTACTGCGGCCTTCAGCATATTCTTCCAAAAAATGAGCAGCACCAAAAATAAGAATCAGTAACGCACCTTCTTCATAGCTACCGATAATCATTGCACCAAACGCTGCTAAAGTCATTAAAATATGGACATTTGGCGAAAACTTTTTTTTCGTTTTGGTATCATTGATCGTATCGACGATCCCCTCTATCATGATGTGATATCCAGAAAGGAGCATCGCACTAATAAAAAGAATATTTTGTACTAAGGAACCTTCTTCTATAAAAAATCCCGTAATGAATATGGCTAATCCTAAAAAAAATAAAATTACTGGAGATTTTCCATGATTATGATTGTGCTCATGGCTATCATGGCCTTGTTTATTTGAACAGCTACGTTCGTGTGTGTTCGTTGTTTCCATTTCGTTCATCCTCCCTTTTGGTTGTTTTCTGAAAAGATACACTTTATCTTTTTCAAATGAACAACTACTCATATATCTTATGTCTATATTACATGAACAAACACTCATGTGTCAAGTAAAAACAAATACTTTTTTGTTCAAAAAAAAATGGGTCTGTGACATAACTCTAAAAGTCATATCTTGAACCCCTAAAAACCGAATAAACCGCGGGAACAGAAGCAACCCCTTCGGAAATAAAAATCCATTCACAAAAATTTGAAGAACAATTTTCGTGAATGGATTCTTATTTTTCGGGGCTAAACGCATTCTGTCCTAGCCTCACTCTTTACAGTGTATTTCTATTTATTTTTTTCTGTTACCTGAATATATTTGAAACTATACGGCGAACCAAAACTGTGTTTTACCACACCATGAATCGTTTTCTTTTGTAATAATGCTGTTTGTTGCTGATAAATCGGAGCGATCGTGTAATCTTCAGCTATTAAAACATGTTCTGCTTGACGTAAATCAGACCATCTTTTTTCCTCATTAGCGGCATCAGTACTCACAGCAGCTTGAATCAATTGATCATAGGTTGGGTTGTTATAGTTCACATGATTCAATCCTGATGTAGATACAAACATATCTAAAAATGTAATCGCATCTTTGAAATCAGGCATCCATTGTCCGAAAGCAACATCATACTCACCAGATAAATAGCGTTCTTGTAGGTTATTGCTTGGTAATGCAGCAATCTCAAACTCGATTCCTGGTAGAACCTCCGTTATTTGACTTGTTATATATTCAGCTATTTTTTTGTCTGTATCTGTATCTTTCGTCAAGTAAACGAATGTCATGTGTTCTTTATTCAGTTCTTTTTTCGCTTGATTGAATGCTTGTTTTGCCGCATCCTTGTCAAAGGTTTGCTGGACCCCATTTTCTTTACGAAAATCCTCTCCAGTTTTCGGATTTTTTACAAAGTTTTGGGGAATAAAACCTGTTGCCGCAATAGAGCCATCACCTAAAACATTATTTACAAATGTTTCACGATCCATCGCTAAAGCAATGGCTTTACGTAATTGCGTATTGTGTAATAATTTATCTTGATCTTGATTGAAACGAAGATATCCCATTTTCGTGTCGTTTTGATTTTGAAAATCAGGGTCGTTTTTATACTGCTTTGAAAATTCTCCATCTAGTACAACTCGATCAAGTTCGCCAGTTTGATATAAATTAACTGCTGTACTTGTTGACTTTACAACGGTTGTTTGAATCTCTTCAACATTGACATTCTGTTTATCCCAATACTTAGGGTTTTTTACATATTTCCATGTATCAGAATTTTGTTCCCAATCGGTTAAGGTAAATGGTCCGTTATACAAAGTAGTCTCACTAGACGTTCCGTAGTTCTTTCCTTGTTTTTCAGCAAATTCTTTGTTTATCGGGAAAAACGTTTCAAATGTCAATAAAGAAGTAAAATAAGGAATTGGTTTAACCAAATGAATCACTAAAGAATATTCGTCAGGAGCTTCTACTCCTAATTGATCTGGCGTCATTTTTCCTTGATAGATTTCGTCAGCATTTTTAATGGAAGAAACAAATAAGCTAGCATAGGATGGTGCTGTCTCAGGTGTAACTGCTCGTCTCCAAGCATAAAGAAAATCATTTGCTGTAACGGGTTCACCGTTGGACCATTTTGCATCTTTTCTTAAGGTGATTGCATAGGTTTGTTTATCTTCACTGATTTCAGGAAGCGCTTTAGCAACAGCCGGAATTATTTCATCGTTTTCATCTAACTGATAAAGACCTTCCAATACTTGATTTTGAGCATTAAAACTAGTGAAATCTTCTTCTTGTGTTGTATCTAAAGTCAATAATTCTGCGGGTTCAGTAAAACGAACAACAGCTTTTTTTGTTTCTGCTTTATTCGTTGGTGTGCAACTAGCCAATAGTGTTATAAGTACAAGTAAACTAAAAGGTATCCATTTTTTCATCTTGTTCCTCCATTGTTAAAAATTGGTAAAACACTGTCTAGCAAATAAGATTAAACAAAAATAACTTGTTCAATCACGCTGATTTCAGGATCTAGTGATTGCATTACTGGACAATTTTTCCCAATCAATTTTAACGCTCGCTCTGCTTTGCCTTGTTCGTTTTCCCCAACGCGGATAAAAAAAGTGATGAGCACTTGGCGTAACGGTTTGGCTTGTTTTTCTTCTGCACGTTCATAAGCAATCTCCACTGTCTCAATAGCAAAAGCAATGTGAGAATTTGTTAATATTTTTTCGTAGACATAGGCTCCGCAAGCACCGATTGATGCCACTAACATCTCAACTGGTGAAAAGCCAATTTCTTTTTTCAATACCCAATTTCCATTTTGATGAACTAGTTCAAATCCTTTTTCACTTGGAATTAATTTCATGATTTCCCCCCCTTTTTTATCATTGGATGTCCATATGACTCTCTTTCTTCTATGATAATGTAAATAATGGTAAACGTATAATAGTTATATCCTATGTATGATAGCTAAAGACTATCTATATTAATCTTTAGAAACAGCTTAACCTATACCGCGATTATACAAAATTGACACAAAAAATGATCATAATTGGATTACCACATTAAAATATAGTGTGATATTATTCCTATAGAAAAGGAGGATTTAATCATTGTGAATATCTTCTTAAAAAAACAACCATCTCAAAGTGTAATGCCAAACAAATATTTACTGTTTTGCGCTACTCTAATGTTTCTACTATTTATAATAGCAATTCCTACTATTTCTCAAGCAGCTGAAACAATAAAATTTAATTACTATATCTCAATTCCTTACGCCAATAGCACAAATGAAGATAAGGCTTTAGATATTAGTGGTACTACAAATAAATTAATACTTTACGATAAGCATGGATTAGGAAATCAAACGTTAGCTTTTGAATATATCCCAAATAAAGATGCCTATATTATTTTTGCTAGGGGGGATAAACAAAAATTAGTCACCGCTGACGGCAATACTGATGGTAGTACTGCCAGTAGATTTTTGTATAAGAATATACTCATTAATAGCCTTGCAGATATTCCTGGCGAAAGTTTGTGGAAAATAGAACCATCAAGCCAATCTAACTTTTATAGTATTGTTAATAAAAAAAGCAATTTAGCTCTTACTAACTCTGGGTATGATGATTCAGCACCACTCCAACTGAAAACCATTAATTCATCCGACTACAAACAATTATTTAAGTTTACAAGCTTAAGTGGGCTTTTCTATATCAAACCAAATGCTAATTTATCAAAAACATTGGATATCGCTAACGGCGTTGTTGACGGTAACGACTTGATTGTATATTCAAAAGGAATCAATCAAGCAAATCAGCAGTGGTTTTCCGTCTTTGTACCTGCAATTGGTTCCTATATGATTGGTAATTATAAAAATCGTTCGCTTTTGTTAAATTATCCTGGTGCCAATACCAATCTAACTATTAAAAAATTTAATATTGATGTAAATAATCCCCCTAGGGAAATTCAATTTAGCTTTATTACTACACCAGGCAAAAAGAATGTTTACTCTATAAGGCGATATTATACTGAGGAACTGTTGACCGCAATATATCCAATTACAGATCTAGGAAAAATCCAATTTCAGACCAAAAATAACGACATGAACCAACAGTGGTTCCTAGAATCCTTTGACAATATCTCTGCTCCCGTTATCAGTAATTTAAAAATTACTGGTGGTCATTCAACTGACAAACAGAATCGACCAATAATCTATCCTGGGGAATCTATAACAGTTACTGGACAAATGCAGTCAAACTTTTTTAAAACATATGACCTGTTCACCCAAACAAATCTAGATGGGTTCAACAAAGTCAAAGAAAATCTTGCTCTGGAAAATAATACATCGACATTCAGTTATGAACTGACTGCTTCACAAACCGACACTTTACCTAATGGGATAAACTACTTAGAATTTAAAGGGTATGGCGATAAGTTTTTTTCATCTAATAATTTAGCAACAAGCTTTGTTGTTGACCAATCACCTCCAGAAATAACTGCTGACAAAGAACTAAATTATTATGTAGAGGATCTATCAAAAGCTTCTATCACAGGAACATTTATAGATAAAAAGGCGGAAGACCTTGAAATAACTGCGAAAATTAATGATTCTACAGTTGAAATTCCCGTGTACAGTGGCAAAGGAGCCAAAAATACTGCTCCGATTAACTGGTCATTTTCATTGAGCGATTTGACTTCTGAACAACAAAATTTATTTAGACTTGGTAAAAACACACTCACGTTTACCTTAAAAAATAATTGGACAACCCATAATACAGCCATTGCTACTAGTACGGTAAATATTTTAGGTCGAACAACTATATCTTATCAAAATCAATCAGGGGACATTCTCAAAGAAAAAACAATGCACCATCAAACATCCATTGATGACCCCAATTACGCTATAGATATACCAGCGATTATTGGCGATTATAAATTAGTAAAAGCTACTGGCGATGGCAGTTTGCTTCCAACGAAAAATACAATCACTGGAACGTTTACTAATGAGTTGTTACATACAACAGCAATTTATGATCAATACGCCTTTTATCTAACCTATGAAGGAAATGGTTCTTCTAAAGGTACAGCGCCTGCCAAACAACGATTCGAGAAAGACCAATCATTGACGATTTCCTCACCAGAAGAATTAACCAAAGATGGTTATCATTTTAAGGAATGGAATACAAAAGCAGATGGTTCAGGTAAAACGTACCACCCAGGAGATGCATTTTTGACAACAAGCCAAAACGAAACACTGTATGCTATTTGGGTACCAGATAAAGTATTGATGACAGTTCATTTTTATTATTCTGATACAAAATTACCCATTTATCAAAATATTCGGGAATCTACCAAAAAAGTTGAAAGTATTGATTATGAGATGCCCACAGATGCGCAGCTGGTAAACACTATTGATTCATTAGCGATTCCATTAACTTATTTTGGTTACACGTTACATTCTACCTCTCCAGAAGTAGAGATAGATGGAAAAATCACTAGCGCCACAGTTGTACCAGAGAAAAACTTTTCTATTGCCTATTACTTCGATGGCTTATTTAATATCTATCAAGCAAATACCGTAGATTTTGGCGAAATTACCATAAAAAACAAAGGCACGATTAATCATTCACCTATCAATAATCCTACAATTAACATTCTAAATACGAAAGAACTACAAAGCTGGACCCTTTACTTGAGACAAGCTGAACCCTTGCAAAATGCTAACGGCACATTTAAAGGAAACTTATTTTATAAAGATTCTGAAAATGAATTTGAATTAACAACTGAAAGTCTTCCTTTTGCCCAATTTAACACGACTTCACCTTATGTTTCATTGAATTTAGCTTCAACAGAAAATCAAGATTCTGGATTATTTTTAAAAGAGTATTATGGAAATAAACTAGGTTCTTATCAAACAACACTTTGGTGGTCTCTTGTGAAAGGGCCTTAAACTAAAAGACTAACACCCACGCAATGTATGTAAAAACGCATTGCATAGGTATTAGTCTTTTTTGCCATTCAAAAAGTCGTTATCTTTTTTCCGTATATTTTCTATCTTTATAGCAAACCTTCTTCAAAGGAATAAATTCGTTCAATGGCAGCGGCTAATTGTTTAAACTGAACAAATTTTTCTTCACGAATATATTCTTTTCCAGCAACGAAAAAAAGTAATGTTGGTGCTGAAAAAATTAAATATTCTGCTGAAATTTCTCTGACTTTATCTGCTTCAACTTCTCTTAATTCAATCTTTGGATAGTTGCTTAATAGAGCCATTAATTTAGGTTGAAGGGCATGACAAACAGAACAATCTTCTTGTGACACATATAGAAAAACGAAATGATTGTTCGTTATAAATGAACGTATTTCTTCAAGTGTTTCTAATTTTTGCATGATTCCATCACCTTTTTGCTTGTTTGGCTCATCATAGCACTTCAGCTGTGTAATGACGATTTTTCTGCTCTCATTTTAATCTACAGCCTCAATCCAAGCTTTGTAATAATCTGTATAAAAGCCCTCTTGGTCCTCGGCCGTCATAATATAACGACCTATCATTGTTCCAGTTTGATATCCTTGTTTTTTTAATTTTTGTTTAATTGAGTGTACGTTATTTTTTAAAGGGTTTTCTGATCTGATGGTTAGTAAAAATTGTTTGTACGAGACTTTGTCTTCTGTTTTTTGCCAAATCGTGGATTCTTCCATAAATTCGTTTTTAGTTACCGCAAATCCATATATGATTTCTTTTGCTTGAGTAGGATTGATGTACACCACCAAACTTGAAGGGTTCTCAATATAGGTCTGTAATTCTGCTGGATCCTCCAAATCAATTGGGATGATTCTTTCAACATCCAGTGCTTCATCAATGATTTCCTTTTCTTTCAATTCTATTAAACTCAATAATTGTTCTTTTCTGCGTTTTATCCCTTGATACTTCTTCTCTAATTCTGCTAACTCACAAGCAACTCTCGTTTGCGTTTCATCTAAAATCGTCCATAATTCTTCTGGTGATTTTCGATATAAATTTGTCATTTTATTAATAGGAATATCTAGCTTCCGATAAAAATCAATATCACTAAGTGTTAATATATCTTCCATATCAAACATCCGATACCCGTTGTGAGTATTTCTTGAGGAGGTTAGTAAATTCATATCATCCCAGTAACGGATTTTTGATTTAGACAACTTCATAATCTCTGCAACTTGTCCAATTGTTAATAATTTGTCTTTTTCCATCTTTTCACCTCTTACTCTAATTATAAATAAAAAGCATTGACATTCAAGTAGCTTGAAGGTGTAAACTTTTTTATTGTGACACACTACAATCATCTATATCAAGGGAGTGATAATTAATCCCTGAAGTTGAAAGGAAGGAAATTAAGATGAAACTTATTCAATTTTTTATAAAAAAAAATACCAGGTTGATTCTTGCCACAGTCTTTTTCTTGTGTTTACAAATCATCGGTACATTAGGCGTTCCCTTACTTGTCGCTAAATTGATCGATCAAGGAATCGCCAGTGGGAATAACCAACTAATTCAATCAATTGGTTTACAAATGTTAGCAATGGCTTTATTTGGTGCGTTTGCAGCAATTGCCGGGAGTTATTATTCAGCAAAAGTGGCTGCTAAGTTAGGTTTTGAAATACGTACACTCTTTTTTGATAAGATACAGGCTTTTTCTATTAAAGATGCAGATCGTTTTGGAACAGGCTCTTTGCTGACCAGAATGACTAGTGATGTGGATAATATTCAGCAGATGACTGTTTTATTTCTACAATTGATTTTACCTGCACCTATCATCGCTATTTTTTCACTTTACATGACCTTTACGTATTCAGCAACACTGGCTTTCGTCCCTTTAATTGCGATTTTAGCCTTTGTGTTAGTGGTTTATGTATTAATGAAAAAAGGAACGCCTCTATCCTTAATGATTCAACCGAAGATGGACAAGATCATTGTGACTTTAAGGGAATTTTTTACGGGGATCAATATGATTCGTGCATTTAACAACCAAGAATATGAAGAAGAACGGACAAATAAACGTTTTTCTGAATACGGGGAAGGAATGATACGGGTAAATAAGATTTTTTCTTTTATTACACCCGTTGCTTTTTTATTGATGGGGGTCGTTTTTTCTTCTATTTTATGGTTTGGTGGAAACTTTGTGGCTGAAGGTACGCTTCAAATCGGAACGGTTTCAGCAGTAATTGAATATTCCTTACTAACTTTGGCGTATTTGATGATTGCTGCAATGGTGTTGGTTATGATGCCTAGATCCTTTGCCTCAGTCAAGCGACTAGAGGAAGTGATCAATACAAATGAAGAAATTTTAGATGCCGCTCTTCCTATACAAGAAACAGAACCAAAGCAAAAAACAGATACATTAATCCAACTAAATCATGTTACCTTTCATTATGATCAAGCAGATGAACCAGTATTAGAAGACATTCATTTCACTATTCCAAAAGGAAAAACAACGGCGATCGTTGGGGGTACTGGCTCTGGAAAGAGCACGCTCTCCAAATTGCTGTTAAGACTCAGTGATGTTTCAAAAGGACAGATCCTATTTGATGGGATTGATATTCGTGATTTACCTCAAAATAAGCTTCGTTCTAAAATCAGTTACGTTCCGCAAAAAGCTTTTTTATTTAGCGGCACAATTCAAAGTAATTTAGCCATGGGAAATCCAGTTGCCTCAATCCAAGAGATGGATAAAGCGGCAAAAATTGCACAACTCTCTGATTATATAGCGACTTTGGAAGAAGGATATGATTCTTTTGTCGCACAAGGGGGTACAAACTTTTCTGGTGGGCAAAGACAACGGTTATGTATTGCACGAGCCTTAATCAAACCTGCTGATATTTATATTTTTGATGATAGTTTTTCAGCATTGGACTATCGAACAGATGCCGCACTTAGAACAGCATTAAAAGAAGAAATGTCAGATAAGACATTACTAATTGTCGCTCAAAGATTGAGTACCATCCAACAAGCAGACAACATTATTGTTTTAGATGAAGGGAAAATCGTAGGACAAGGAACCCATCAAGAATTATTAGGCAACAATCAAACCTATCAAGAATTTGCCCGCTCACAAGGACTTACATGGAAGGAGGAAATCGGATGAAAAAAACAAAAAAACAAACATTGAAACGATTCTTTCGTTTAATTCATAAAGAGCGTCCAATATTTTTCCTATTGATTTTATGCAGTATGATTGGAAATGCTTTAGTAATAGCTATGCCTTTTATTATGGGGATTGCTATTGATGATTTACTGACCTTGATCAAAGAGACTGGGATTACACAACTCACAGCTTCAATGGTCTCAGACGTATTGTTTTTCCCTGTTTTGACTTTAGTCCTCTTTTCAATTTTAAGTAGTGGTATGTCGTTTATTCAAGAGAGGTTGATGGCTTCTTTTAGCGAACGAATTACATTGCGTGTAAGAAAAGAAGTTTCTAAAAAATTCAAAACATTGCCTATGTCATTTTTCGATCAACATCAAGTTGGGGATATTTTGAGTAGAACAACAACTAGTTTGAACCAACTTTCTCAAGTGTTACTGACAGATATCAATCAATTTTTCACATCAATTTCTACTATTTTATTTGCAGGCGTTATGTTGTTTTACATTGATGTGAAATTAACCTTGATCGTCATTGTTTTAATTGCCGGAAGTTCATTTTTAACAGGGAAAATTGCCAATAAAAACAAAGAATTAGCAGACAAAAGTCAAGCTGAACTTGGGAGGTTAAACAATCAAACAGAAGAATTTTTATCAGGTAATTTGGTAACAAAAACATTTAACCAACAAGCACATGCGAAACAGACGATTTTGGACACAAATCAGAAGCATTATAACGCTTTTTTAAAGGCTCAATTTATGAATTTCGCGATTTATCCAGCAATTCGTTTGATTAATCAACTAGCTTTTATCGTCAGTGCTATTTTAGGCGCATTTTTGGTCTTACAAGGAGTGATTACAATCGGTTTACTCCAAGCTTATTTACAATATATCAATCAAGTTTCGGAGCCTATCTCTACAGCATCGTATGTGATCAACTCTATTCAAGCAGCATTTGCAGCAATTGATCGGATCTTTGACATCTTAGATGCCCCTGAGGATGTTCCTGAAGCTCTTGATGGAACACTCATTGAACAACCCACTGGTGAGATTGCATTTGATAGTGTGCAATTTGGGTATACCCCAGAAAAAATCTTAATGAAACACGTTGATTTTTCTGTTAAGCCAAAACAAATGGTTGCCATCGTTGGCCCTACTGGTGCAGGAAAAACAACCTTAGTCAATTTACTAATGCGTTTTTATGAGTTAAATAGCGGCAAGATTACGTTTGATGGCGTAGATATCACAACGCTTTCTAGAACGAACCTTCGAGAAATGTTTGGAATGGTTTTACAAAATACTTGGTTATTTGAAGGAACAGTGGCTGATAATATTGCTTATGGGAAAATGGATGCGACACAAGAAGAAATTATTGAAGCCGCAAAAATTGCCCAATGTGATCACTTTATCCGAACCTTGCCAAATGGCTACGACTCAATCATTTCTAGCGAAAACGGGTCCCTTTCGCAAGGACAGCAACAATTATTGACGATTGCTCGTATCATTTTGGCCAACCCTCCTGTGGTTATTTTGGATGAAGCAACGTCGAGTGTGGATACAAGAACAGAAGCTCATATTCAAAAAGCGATGGATGAAGTGACCAATAATCGAACTAGTTTTGTTATTGCTCATCGTTTATCTACGATTGAAAATGCTGATTTGATTTTAGTAATGAAAGATGGCGATATTGTAGAAAAAGGGAATCATCAAGAATTATTGGCGAAACCTTCATTGTACGCATCTTTGTATAACAGTCAATTCCAGCAAACATAATTGCTTGAAATTAAAAAATAAGAAACAGTCACTTGAATTCTTTGGCATATGCTAAAGAAATTTAAGTGACTGTTTTTACTTATTATATTTACTTTTTAGGCTCAAAGTGCAATGTACTTCCAGCGGGCGAAATAGTGTAACCCTCTTTAAGTATGACTGTTTTTTCTGATATAAAACTATTACTTGAATCTGATTTAGCTCTTTCAACACTTTGCATATTCTCATAAACAATTGTATTTCCGTCTGCGTCCTCAATACTAATTAATGCACTGCTAGCATCTGTGGTCATGATATAGGTTCCAGGAACGATTCCGTCTTTCCCTACCGTTGATTTTTCCATGATATCAAATGCTTTTGCTTCTTGGTCTGAATTTGAAGAGGCTTCAGCAGATTTTTTTTCAACAGTCAATACTAGTTTTTCATCACTTACATAGTAATCATCTGTTTCTGCTTTTGAAAAGTTCTTAGTAAGATCAAATACTGAATTGGGTGCGATTGATTGTTTTGTAATTACATAACTCATCTTTTTACTCCAATCAACTTTTTCACCATCCGTTGATTCAGTGTTTATATAAAGCCGAGCCTTCTTGTCACCTTCTGTAAAGCTCAAAAATACGTACCCGCCAAGCGTTGTATTAAAATTAACAGCACCTAGTTTTTTCCCAACAAGATCTGGTAACACAAACGTATTTGGTTGAGTATTTACCTCTTCTAATTTTGTTGCAAATCCTTGTTCTTCGCCTTTTAAATGACCTTCTTTGTATCCTTTTTCGCGACCAGCTTTCTCTCCTGCTTTTTTACCACTATGGTATCCATTAGTTTCTCCAACTATATGGCCACCAACAAAAGAACCTGTCCCAACAACAAGTAGCAATACCACAAAAATCAGCATTGTTTTTTTCGGACTACTTAATACATTTTTCACTACTCCCAAACTCCTTATGATTCATTTAGTTAAATAGCAATAAAAGAGCGCTACTCATTTTATTATTATTCACCTAATTAAGTTTATCATATATTTAGGTTGTGATAGTATCAGAATTTCATATTTTTCTTGGAGTTTTATAGAAAATCAGAGTAGCTCAAATAACAATGATGACGTATCATCCTTCCAAACGTTTAATTGCATTTCTTAGTTCCACAAGTACTTCTTCGTCTTGTTCTTTTTTCAATAATTCATTCAAAACATCTATCCAGACATCCGCTTCTTTATTTCCTAACTTGCCAATCGCCCATGCAGCTGTTCCTCTGATTACAGGACGAACATCTTGTTTTGCACAGACTAAAATTTCTGGCAACGCACTACGATCACCTAAATTTGCCAGCGCAATCAACGCATTTCTTTGTATCGGCTTTTTCCCACGCCAAGAACCGGAAAGATGACCGAACTGTTTTTTGAAGTCTTTATTGGAAATACTTAGCATTGGTTTTAATTTAGGGTAAACAGTATCCACTTCCGGCTCCATTTCTTCGTGAAAATGAAAATCCTTCCCGCGATTATATGGACAAACTAGCTGACAAATATCGCAGCCATAAATCACATTATGCATTTTTTTCCGATATTCTTCTGGCATCATCTCTTTTGTTTGCGTTTGATAAGATAAACATTTTTTGGCATTCATACTGCCATCCCCCAAAAGCGCTTGAGTAGGACATGCCGTCACACAACGAGTGCACTCACCACAACCAAAAGGTACTGGCTCATCTACTTCAAAATCAATATTGGTTACGATCTCTCCTAAATATACAAACGAACCGAATTCCTCTGTGATCAATAACCCATTTCTTCCAATAAAGCCTAACCCAGCCCGTTGAGCAACAGCAACATCAACTAATTCACCTGTATCGACTTGAGGTGCAAACCGCCAGTTTTCCGTTTCTTCCAGACTTTCTGCTTGCGATTGAATAAAATCAATCAATTTTGTTAAACGATCACGTAAAACATCGTGATAATCGATTCCCCATGAAGCCCTAGCAAACATCCCGCGCTTTTCATCTCTTGGAACTTTCCCCTCTATTTTGGTAGGATAAGCTAACGCAATGGAAATAATCGTTTTAGGATTCTCAAACGTTTTTTCCGGATAAATTCGTTCTTCAATCACTTGATGCTCAAAACCTGAGTTAAATCCACGTTCTCTTTGTTCTCTCAATGAATTTTCCAATTCATAAAATGGCTCAGCTGAAGCAAAACCAATCTTATCAATCCCTAAACGCTTGCTTTCAGCTATGATTTTTTGTTTTAATGTCATAATGTACTCCTTATTTTAAATGCTGGAAAGTAGGGAAATAAAAAAAGAACTTCCCCTCATTCAGCCTATCATTGTTATTATAATCTAATCTTTAAAACCTTGTCATTTTTTTCAGCTTTACTCCCAAAAAAATAAATTTCCATATGAATAGAGTATATTTATCATGATTTTTCAAATTTAAAAAACGCTCTAAAACGCCTATACCTCAATGTTTATACTTTTTTTATAACTAAAATATTTTATTTTTCAAATATTTTGTTAATTTTATTCATTTTTTATGATAAAATGATGATGATATTATTATTTTAATATCAAACACACATATTATCATGATTTATGGAGGAAACACACATGAAAAAAAGGAATAACATAAGGATATTGAAAAAGACAACGATTCATACAGTCATGCTTCTTGCTCTTTTAGCACCAAGTTTTCTCACGTTCTCTCTTGTTTTTGCTGAGGATAGCACGCTCACAACTGAGCAAGCTAACATGTCTCAACTGCAAGCTTCTGAGGAAACAGCAGAAACGTCTTTTGACTCTACTGAAACAGTCGAAAGTTCTACTCTTGAGACGCAACAAGAACCAGCAATCGTACCAAATTCGGATGAAACTGAAGTAACTACTACAACGACAGACTCCACAGTTACATCAGAAGCAACGACATTCGCTGCTCCTAAAGATGATATTGTGATTATTACAGATCCTTTTTTAAAACAAGAAATTATAACTGCTTTACGTTTGCCTGATGGCAGCGAACTTACTAAAACTGACTTGGAGCGTTTGACCTATCTTGATCTTAGGTCTAGCCAGATCAGCAGTCTTTCAGGTTTAGAACATGCCAGAAACTTAACAACTATTTATAATAATACAGATAATAACATAACTGATTTTAGCCCTTTAGAACAACTCTCTTCATTGACGTATGTCACACTTCAAACCAGAAGTTTGACGAGCGCCAACTTCCCAGATTTAAGTAAAAGTACTGGGATTACAAATCTTAGCCTAGGTAGTACTAGTATTGACAATGAAGTCTTGCCTAAAATTGCTCAGTTACGCTCATTAGTCCGAATTTACATGGACTCGAATATAAACATTACTACAATTGCACCATTTAAAGCTCTTCCTAATCTGAAATCTCTTTCTGTTCAGTTTTGTGGAATCACAGATTTCACTGTAATCAATGATTTTCCTGCACTTAATGATCTAGCAGCATTCGGACAAAACACTGGTAGAAGCGACCTGCCAACAACACTTGGGCGTTCTTCCTTAGACTATGACTTTGATCAAGAAACGTTATTTATTCCATTTTCGATAATGCCGAATCGGTTGACAAACTTTGACGGATACATCCCGCCATTTACAACCTCCAATTCTGCCAGCAATACCTATTTTGCTTTTAATGGTGAACAGCTACCAGCGAGTCGTCTACAAATCACAGAGCAAGGAATCACTGTTTTAGGCGTGACCAAAGACGAATTTGTAGCTCTTTCCAGCTTTAAATATAACGCTCGTCTAAATAATCTAGCAGGAACTTATGCTAAACCAGAAGGCTTTACCTTTTATGCAATTTCGGCGGGCACTTATTTACACCAGTTCAATATTGTTAACGATGGAAAACCTGTAACTGTTCACTATCAAGATACTGAAGGCAACAAATTACTAGAGAGCGAAACTCATTCAGGTTTAGTTGGTCAATCTTTTGAATTTTCTGCTTCAACAATTCCCAATTATAGACTAGTTGAGACCCAAGGTGAGACTTCTGGTACGTTCAGCGACCAAGAACAAACGATAACATTTGTTTACAAAAAAATAACTGCACCAATCATTGAGCCAAATGGAAAAGTCATTATCCGCTACATGGATACAAACAACAAAAATATTATAAACCCGATTGAAAAATCTGACACTGTTGGCAGTCCTTTTGAAACTGAAAAACTTGTTTTTGACGGGTATACGTTTAAAGAGGTCAAAGGCAACACTAGTGGTCTATTTACCGAAGAAGATCAAGAAGTTACCTATATTTATAGCAAGAATGACGATAAAACAGAGCCTACCACATCTACTGATTCAACTGGAACTGAAGACACAACAAGTTCTACCACCGACAATACGTCAACAACTGAAACAAGAAGTGCGGTAACAAATAAACTAGCGAACACATCAACAAGTACTAGCGAATCTTCTAAGACAAGTGACCCTGAAAACAAACAGAAATTACCTAGTACGGGTGAACAACAAAACAACCTCCTTCTCGTCCTCGGTCTAATCGTTGTTGGGTTTTTAAGCTTTGTTTTTTTCTTTAAAAAAGCAAAACAAAAAAAGTAAACAGATCATAAAAATAGAAAACACTCCTTAGCCCTTTGAGGTGGAGTGTTTTTTATTTGTTATCAATACTCACCTTAAATACCCACCATTATTCAGATCAAAAGTAGCTCCAGTATAATGACTACTCTGTTTTGATAAAAGAAAAGCAATCGTATTCGCCACATCTTCTGGTAAAACGGGTGATGTAAGTAGCTGGTGATTTTGGTACTCTTTTTTTCGCCAATCTGGAATGTGGGCCATCATCTGAGTCTCTACCATCGTTGGTGTGATCGCATTCACCAAAATATTCGGCGCAAAATTCATAGCAGTACTTTTGGTCAATCCTAAAAGAGCTGCTTTTGATAATCCATATAATGCATCTGAACTCCCTTCTTGACCTGAAATAGATGAAATATTTACGATTCGACCTTTTGATTTTTGAAAAAGTAAGCACTCTACAAAAAAACGTGTACAAATCGTTGGACCTTTTATATTCACTTGCCAAATTTTTTCCATTTCTGCATCTGAATAGTCCAATATGTTTTTGGCGAAATAAATTCCTGCATTATTAACCAATCCATAGAGCGAGGAATCTTGCTCTAGTCGTGAAAAGAAGGCTTTAACTGCCTTAGTATTCGTTATATCAAGAACCTGAATAGCTAAATATTCATGTTTTGGCAATTGTTCTAATGCGGAGATATCCTTATCTGTTGCAAGAACTTGATATCCTTCATCCAAGCACTTTTTCACAGCGGCCACTCCAATCCCTCCAGCCGCTCCTGTAATAATTACTTTTTTCATCATCTTTTCTCCTCCAACCATGATTTGCATTGTTGCTCCCGATAGAGCATTCAACTGTTTGCTTCACTTTTTGTTTCTTAAGAAAGAAGTAAACGAAAATAAAAAGAAGCAAAGGTACCCTCCCTCGCTTCTTTTTATTTTATCTAGTTTAACGAATTATTCTTCGATTTTTCTTTTTTTGAAAAATGCTAAAGCACCTGCTGCTAATGCAACAAATCCAAGACTCGCCACTGCGCTTGTTTCTTCACCTGTTTGTGGTAATTTTTTCTTCGTATCAGTAACATTTTTCTTCGCTTTATCATTTGAAGCACCAATCACTACAGGTTTTTGAAGTGAATTACTTGGATCTTGTGGTGTTGGTACTGGTGTCGGTACACCTTCTGCTACTTTTTTGTAAACTAATGTTACTTTGTTTGTTCCATCACCAAATGTTCCTGATGAAGCAGTACTAAATGCTGTACGTGCTAAGCTAGAAGCAGAAACGAACTCGTAACCTTCTACGGCTGGAGGAGTAACAGACCAAGCTGATTTGTAAGTGCCAGTGATCGTTGTTTCATCCATAATCAATGTACCATTTTCATCAACTGCAGAAATGATCACTGCTAATTGTAGATTATTCATTGCCGCTCTAAGAGCGTTGATCGCATCATCTAACTCTTTATCAGTCAATGCATTGTTATAAGCATCTACGGCTGCTGCTACCGCTGCTTCAAATGCTTCTTTGTCTTGAAGAGTAGCCGCATTTGAACCTACTAATTTATCTGCTTCAGCTAAGATTTCTGCCATATGATCTCTACGAACTAAACCACCATCGCTATGAATAGCATTGATGATTGCATCTGCTGCAGCTCTAATATCTGCTTCTTTAGGAATAGCTAAACTTGGATCAATCTTCTCACCAACAACTAGACTTGCTAGAAGCGATTCGCCAGCAGCCACAGCTGCTTGAATAGCTGCTTTTCTAGCTGCTACAGAAGCTGGTGTATAGATATCTTTAAATTCATCTGCATTGTTTAGAATTTTCTTTCCTTCTTCAACAGCTGAAATTAAGTTTAACAAGAAACTTAACTCAACATCCGCTTTAACTAAAGTTGCTTTTTTAGCTGCAATATCAGCAATTGCAGCATCTAATTCAGCATCTGTTACGCCCTCTTTGGCTAAAAGCGTTGTCGCAGCTGCCATTGCTGCTGTTAAAGGAGCAATCGATTCACCTGTATAAGTACCAGCATCAAGTGTTGCTTGTGCATCTGCAATTACAGCTCTAACAGCCTGTTTCTTAGCTTCACTTGCAACTACTTTTGAATCTCCTGGCTTTTCAGCTGGTTTTTCAGTTGGTTTTTCTTCTGTTGGTGGTGTAGTAGGTGTTGTCGGTGTTTCTTCTGGAGCTGGTGTTTCTTCCGGCTTTTTGCCTTCTTCTACAGTCGTGTCTGTAGACTCTTCTTTATTTGGTGTTTCTGTTACAGTTGATTCTTCTCCCGGTTTTGGTGCAACAACTTCTTCTTTTGGCTCTTCAACAGGTTGAGGAGCTGTTTCACTTGTTTCAGTAGTCTCAGCAGTCACAGCTAAAGCTGAAATTGGCGCTGCTAATACTTGTGTACTGATCAGTGAAGCTAGAATGATCCCTTTTAAAGATTTTTTCATTTTACTTCCTTCTTTCGAATATTTTTTTTAAAGAATGTTATTGTTCATTCTTATAATTCAGCATAGCATAATTATGAGAAAAAGCTCTCTCATTTTTTTACTTTTTTCCACAAAAATATGAGAAATATTTTTATAAGTTTATCCCTACTTCTTTAACCTTAAATACTTTTGCTACACACTCGGTAGTAATTTAAGAAAACATTATGCCCTCTTGCACCGACCGATTCTTATCTATACAATGAAATGAAAGGACGCTCTTCTTCTCTTGATTTAACTTCACAAACTAGTTCTTTATGCGTAAAAAAGGGGGTACACATTATATGTTGGAATTAGCTCATAAAAAAGTTACTTTACTAATTGATGAAATGGAAAAAGTTATTCTAGGAAAACGCACGATTATTCAACTCACTGTGGCCGCATTTTTAGCTGGCGGTCATGTTCTTTTCGAAGATGTTCCTGGTGTTGGGAAAACATTGATGGTTAAAACATTAGCTAAAGCAACCCATGGAAGCTTTCAGCGGATTCAGTTTACACCCGATCTTTTACCTAGCGATATTTTAGGCGTTTCTATCTATAATAAATCGATTCAATCCTTTGAGTTTCATTACGGTCCCATCTTTACAACCGTTTTATTAGCTGATGAAATCAATCGGACAACACCACGAACTCAGGCGGCTTTGTTAGAAGCGATGTCTGAAAAACATGTGACAATCGATAATCATACATATCCTCTAGATGAACATTTTTTTGTATTAGCCACACAAAATCCATTAGACTATGAAGGAACCTATCCGTTACCAGAAGCTCAGCTAGACCGTTTTTTATTCAAACTTCATATTGGCTATCCCGAATTTTCGGATGAACTAACGTTATTACTGGATCAAACGGGAAAAGAGTTAGATCAAGTCAGACAAGTTCTTGATACTACTGAGATTAGCCAATTAAAGAAAATTGTTGAAGACATTTATGTCGATCCACAAGTAGCTCGCTATGCATTACAACTTGTTCATGCGTCTCGTACGCATGAGAATATTGCACTTGGTATCAGTCCACGTGGTGCAATTTCTTTTGTTAAAGCGGCTAAAGCATTTGCGTTTATTGAAGGACGTACGTTTGTCACACCTAGTGATTTACAACGTATTTTACCAGCAACTTTTGGGCATCGTTTACTATTAAAAAATGCCCCTCATACCGCTTCTAAAGAACAGCTGCAAGAAATCTTCGAACAGATTCTAAAAAAAGTGCCTGTTCCAGTTAGGAAATGAGTATGAGACGATACAGGCTTAAAAAAGGGATAAAAATGATTGGGCTTTTGTTTTTTTTGGTCGCCATTTTTCTCTATACACTTATTTTTAACGAAAGTACTGGATGGATTCTTTTTTTCTTTTTGTTTTTTTTAACCGTAATTGATGTGCTTTCATTGATCCCATCTTTGAAAAACATTCATTGTGTCTTAGCAAAACAGTCTACCTATGAAATTCACCAAACAGCTCAAATCAACTTTCAGCTGTTCCGATATCACCCAAACTTACTTAGAATACCATTATTAGTTGTTTCTTTTGGCAATGAATCAACAGCAGAAAAATTGTATATCACGCTTTATTCTGGTCAACCTAAAGAAATTGTTTTTAATTGGCATCCTACCAAAAGAGGCATTTTTGACAAACTTCCATTCGTTCTAACGGGATTTGATATCTTGGGTGTACTGTCTAAGCAAAGAAACGGACATTTGAAGGGGCCTTTTATTGTATTACCCCAGTTACAACTTGATGTTGCCCAACAGCTTTATGAACAATTGTTATTGTTTCAACCTGAACATGCTTCTCAATTTGGTCATCGAACATTTACGGTTCGTAATTTCCGAGAATATCGAATGGGTGACTCTTTGAACAGTATCGATTGGAAGCAATCGGGAAAAAGAAACAAGTGGATTATCAGGGAGTATGAACAGGAAGCAGAAACCGTCCTTCATTTTCTTTTTTATGGCTTACCTCATAAAAAATTTGAAGAGTTGGTCTCTATCTATTATTCTTTTATTCAATTTACGGAATCCAAGCTTTCTTTTCAACAAACCATTTTAGCTGAATATTCGCAATCCCAACCGACCAATCAACTTTTTGCAGAGATTCAACCACTGGCAACGGAAACGGATTTACCGTTTTTCTCTAACAAAAAACTAGTACTTTTTGCTCCTACACAAACGAAAAAGCTCACTCAACAGATTGATTTTTTGAAGAAAAATAATGATGTGGTTCTCATCACGCTTGAATCAACTGGTGGTCTGTATATTGCTTGGGAAGATCAAGTTGTATTTATTGATCAAGGAGGTTCAATGCATGAAAAATAGAGTTAAACGGAAATGGACTCTTGCTTTCCTTAGTTTCGTCATGTTGTCGACTGTTAGTTTGCCTTTTTTTAACGTGTATCAATTAAACCAACAACCCCCAGTTGTTTTTCTAATTGTCTTGGCATTCATCTGCAGCATTACTGTAATTGGCAAAAATTACTTGTTTCGGCTTCTTTGTTATCTCTTTAGTTATTTCTTTGTATTGTATTGTTATTTTCCTTTCTATCGATCATTTGGCTTAACTTGGATTGCTATTTTTTGTCAGAAAATTCTGGCTGTTTATTCCCAAATTATAAACAAGGAAATAAACTATATACCTGATATTCTTGCACTATCCATACTCTTATTTTTATTGATTCTATTGGCAAACCTGCTTATTCACTATGAACGTTGGGTGTTTAGCTACTTGTTATTGATCGGCTATTTGCTAATGTTAGCTGTTTTTAACAATTTAAATCTAAGTTTCCATGTGCTTATACTCAGTTGTTCAGCAGCGCTCATTTATCTTTTACAGCGTTATTCAATAATACTTCCAAGTAAAGATAAAAGTAAGCTGTTTCTTGTTTATGTGCTCGTATTGTTTTTAACTGCTGGAAGTTCTTACTTGTTTCCTCTGCTTTTTCCTAAAGTCAAAGATTCTCTGCTTATACAAACAAGTTCACTCCGAACATATTTGAATAAACAAGGGCTTTACCAGCAGATTGAAGAATATGGCTCGCCAATTTCTAGCAAAACCGGTTTTGGTGAAGATGACGCTCAGTTGGGCGGTCCTATAAAAGATAGCCAGGCTGCGTTGTTTACAGCCTTGCAAACAACTCCACATTATTGGCGGGTTGAAACGAAAAGTTATTATACTGGGAAAGGCTGGAAAAACAATTCTGAGGTTACTAGAGGAATATCTGAGCAACCACTACGTATTTCAACAAATCCGGAATCCCAAGGTTCATTTACACCTGAAAAAATGATTACATTGTCTTTTAACGAGTCTAAAACATTTTTGCCTTATCCCTATGGAAATAGTGTTATCCCTTGGGAGGAAGTTGGTCGTACGGAACAGATTGAAGCAAAACAGCGGATCAATCTCTTAGATAAACCCACAAAAATTCAATTAACTTGGCAAGAGTCAACCTTTACCGCAGATCAACTAAGGCAAACACCACTGCAACAAACACAGGAAGAGACTCAACTTCCTCCGAATGTGTCTACTCGTGTTCAAGAATTGGCTATTCGTTTAACTAAAAATAAGAAAACACTTTATGACAAAGTAGTAGCTATTGAACAATACTTAAAAAAAGAAGGGAACTATCGTTATTCCAAAACAGATACACCTTATACACCAGAAAATGAAGACTATGTTGATTATTTCTTATTTGAGTCAAATGTAGGCTATTGCGATAATTTTTCTAGTGCAATGATCATTTTGCTTCGTTCTCTAGGGATATCCAGTCGATGGACAAAAGGCTTTACTCAAGGTGATCTTGATGCGAATTCTGAGGAAGAGTATAAAGAATATATTGTTCGTGAGAGTCATGCCCACTCATGGCCAGAAGTTTATTTTGAGGGTTTTGGCTGGGTTCCATTTGAACCTACACCAGGTTTTACCACTATTGTTAGCCAGAAAAAAACTACTGAGGAGTCCGTTAAGAATCCTTCGTCAGAAAGTTCCACCGCTGAAACGTTGTCTTCCTCTGCTCCCCAAAAGATAACTGCGTCAACTTCTAGCGATACAAAAGGCGAGCATACAAAAATAACTTGGGGTCAAGGAATGATTCAATGGTTTCCTCTTTTTAGAAAGATCGCGATTAGTTTAGGTGTTATCTTGACAGTCATTGGTGGCTTCTTTTTGAAAAAATATTTTTTCTTGCTTCATTTTGTTTTCTATCGACGCATAAGACCGACTGACTTTATTGGTGCGTATATAATTTTATTGAAGAAAGCTGAAAAAGTTGTTTATCGTCACGTGAATGAACCTTTAACTAGCTATGCCACACGATTTGAACAAATCTACCCACAATTTCGTGGTAAATTTAGCCAGTTAACAGTTCTATATGAATCTACCTTTTACGGCGAAACGAAACTTAAGAACGCTGATTATGCAGAAATATTGCGGTATGTAGCAACGTGTTTAACACATTTGAAAAAATTTCATGATTAAAAAAACGGCTAGGATAAAAGCTTGATCCCAAAAGGATGCTTTTGTCCTAGCTGTTTGTTTATTTTATCCAAACCATTGTTTGAATCGATACGTATGAAATGGCTGTTCACAGGCATTTCCAAAAGCTAAATGCATTTCTCCTTTTCCTAAATCAAAAACCATTGAAGCCAATGATTTTGACATTGGATGTTCTGGTGAAGGGTGATTACAGACACTTTTAGGAAAGTTACGATGATTAGCTAAAAACTGTTTTCCTACATTTGCATCAATCATTCCGTAACTTTCAGTAACGATTGCTTCCATTGCTTCAAAACGAGAGTGAGAGGTTTTAGACCCGCCTTCTTCTGGTTCTTGTAAAGCAATACTGTTGTGATTGGCGTGAATCATCACATCGCTTGTTTTATGTTCATATATCTTGTTGGGAAAACACTCAAAACTTGCAATCCCTTCTAATGAATGGGATAAACTAAATTGATTCGGCACCGCATGTGGAACTGTGTATAAATACTCCCGTGCTTCCTTCAATGTTTTTTTATTAATCAGTTCTCGAATGATCCCCGCAGTTGGTACGCCTTCTTGACGAAGTCCATTATCAATATAGGTCCACATAACCGCTAATCCATAGTTATTCATTCCCATATAAGCAGGTATCCCCGGATGACTATAAATCAATGATTCAAGTTCAGATTCAGTATCTACATGATGAACCACACAATCTACTTCAGCGCGATATTCGTCTAAACGTTCATCATTGGTTTGTCCGCAAATGACCGAACCGTCGATGGTCGCATGTCCAGATACCGCAAAAGATGTACACTTATCACTGATCAACGCATCAAAAAAAGAACGCTCATAAACAGTATAAAGATAAAGAATTTCTTGAAAATCCAGCCCGCTACCATTAGCTACTCCCTGCATTTCAGCAACTACATCTGGTGCAAATTTTTCGGTGTATGCAAGATAGGTTTGTGCTTTTTCCAACCATTTTGTTCTTATTTCTTCTGAGTCTTTATAGAAGAGTTTTTGGCTAGCTAAATTGGTTTCGATTTGCATTTTTAGCACTTCGCCAATGGTTACACCTCGTTCAAACGCTGACCCTGATACTTTTATATAACGATGAATCATGTCTATTCTCCTTCTCTAGTATTTATTATTACTCAATGGTTGTCCATTTATAATCATATTCCGGACCAGAAGGTAAAATACCTTTGATTTTTGGATTACGTAAGTGGGCCTCCGCTTTTTGATAAATAGGACAGACACCCATCGTGTCCATCAGTACATCTTCTGCATCAAGTAAATCTTGCCAACGAGCACTTGGATGACTAGCATTAGTGGTCGCTGAGGCTTTTAAATAGCGATCAAAAGCTTTGTTGCTATACTTCCCGCTATTATTGATATTATCTGAAGTGAATAGCTCTAAAAATACGCTTGGATCATTATATTCCGCACCCCATCCAACCAAAATCAAATCAAAATCACCTTTATTCCCTCGCTCTAGTCTAACAGCTAACGGAACAGATGAAACTTCAACTTTGACTCCTTTTAGCGTTTCTTGGATTGCTCCTTGCATGTATTCAACAACTTTTTTAGCTGAATCCGCATCGGATGATAATAGATTGATGGTCAATGTTTGGATTCCTAGTTCACTTTTAGCTTTATTCCAGTTTTCTTTTGCTTTTTCTGGATCGTACGTCAAATGATTGCCGGAATCTTTCACAAAATCAGCTTCTGTTTCGGGATTAAACGACATATTTTTAGGGACTAATCCTGTAGCAGCAATTGAGCCATCACCTAATACTTGCTCTACTAATGTTTTACGATCCAAGGCATAAGAAATAGCTTTTCTAACATGTTCATTTTGGAATTCTTTTTTACTCTGATTGTATTCTACATAGGTAGCATTTGACATTTCTTGTGAAAAGAAAGCTTTATCATCTACCATTTGTTGCGCTAGTTCACCTGTCACAACGATATCATCTGTTTGCCCATCTTGAAATAAATTTAACGCTGTCGCATCTTCTTTCACAACGTCTAAATTGATTTTCTCCATTTTTACATTTTTTTGATCCCAATACGTTTCATTTTTTACATAGGACCATTTAGTATCTGTGCCTGCTCCTTCAAAGTCACTAAGCACAAAAGGTCCGTTGTAGACCATATGCTCGCTTGAACTAGCATATTTTTCACCATTGTCAGTAATTACTTTTTATTTTGCGGGAAAAATGGCGGTAATGACAGCAATGATTCGATATAAGGAACTGGGGATTTTAGGGTTACTTCCAGTTCATGATCACTTAAAGCGTTGACTCCTAAATCCGTTGCTGGTAATTTCCCATCCATGATCGCTTGGTAATTTTTGATTGATTCAAATAAATACGCCACCTCAGATGCTGTTTTTGGCTCAACAGTTCGTTGCCAACCGTAAACATAATCTGCGGCTGTAATTGGTTCTCCATTTGACCAGACTGCTTCTTTACGTAGTTTGAACGTATAGGTTAAACCATCGTCACTGATCGTAGGCGCTTCTGCAGCTCCTGCTGGCACTAATTTCCCTTTTTTATCCCCACGAAACAGTCCTTCCCCAGTATTTTTCAAAACACCCCAACCTACCACATCGTTTGTTACAGATGCATCAATCGAAGGAATTTCTTGTTTAACAACTACTGAAAATTCTTGTTTATTGGTCGTATTTTTTTGTCCAGAGTCATCCGTTTTATCCTTCCCAAAACCACATCCACTAAGCAACAAAATACAACCTAATGTTGCTAATAGATACCCTAACTTTGTCTTTCTCATTCAGTAACCTCCTAAATTTTAATAAATATACCACTCATTATGATACCATAAAAATAAGTGTTTTCTCATGAAACCCTATTCTTTTTTAGTTTTTTATCATCAACAAGCCTAGTTTTTTGTTGACAAAACGACCGCTTGCATCTTATACAAACTTATGTGAAAATAAATTACTTGAATTTAAGTCTATACTATTAAGGAGTTTTCAATGAAGAAATTAGCAATCATTGGCGGCGGCATCATTGGTATGACACTGGCCAATTATATTGATTTAAAAAAATACAGCGTTACACTTTATGATTATCCAACTGGGCAAGCCACCAAAGCTAGTGCTGGAATCATTTCACCTTGGTTATCCAAACGGCGCAATCAAAAATGGTATCAATTAGCAAAAGATGGTGCTGCTTTTTATCCTAAATTAATCAACGATTTTTCGTTGCCTTCTTCTGTCTATCAACAAACAGGAACCTTAATTCTCCGAAAAGACGGGGAGCTTGACTCGCTAGCTCAACTGGCACATGAGCGAAAACTATCTGCCCCTGAAATTGGCGATATTCATCTCTTGACGGGAGCACAAACCGCACAAAAATTGCCTTTGTTAAAAGAACAACCTGCCCTTTACATTACTGGCGGCGGAAAACTGGATGGTGCTAGTTATCTAGAGGTATTGAAACAACGAGCACTGAATCAGGGTATTACTTTAAGCACTGAGAAGGTTCAGCTAAGTCAAAAACAAGAGCAATGGATCGTGACGACTCTAGACAAAGTAGAGGCCTTCGATAGGATCGCTTTATGTAGTGGCGCTGGTTTACCAGCGTTGTTGGCGCCTCTTGGCTATAAAACAGATATTCGTCCACAGAAAGGGCAACTGTTAGCTTTTGAAACTGCATTCAAAGACAGTGGATCTTGGCCTGTAGCAATGCTTGACGGGGAAAGTGATTTGATTCCTTTTGATCGGGGAAACATTTTAGTCGGCGCTACACATGAAAATGATGGGGGATTTGATCTAACTCCAACAAAAGAAGCGTTTAACCAGCTAAAACGAACAACCCTTCCTTTTCTTTCAGACGAGTCTTTTTTTGAAGAATATGCAAGGAGCTATCGGGTGGGAACTAGAGCATATACGTCAGATTTCGCCCCATTTTTCAACGTATTGCCTAATACCCCCACCGCTGTTGCCGCAAGTGGTCTAGGCTCTTCTGGTCTGACGACAGGTCCATATATAGGATTTCTTTTGGCCGAATATTTTAATCACGGCAAGAAAGAATGGTCTATGTATCAAAAAACAATCGATCATTACTTAAAATAATAACTATAAAAAAGGGTAGACAGCGGTTGATCTTAGGCGTCTACCCTTTTTTCTCACTCACTTCTTCATCAAAAAGCAACTTTGACTGTAGTAAATACTGTTCTTGATACTTTTGCGTCAGTTCTTTTAAAAAGGGCAATAGCTTATCCTGTTCTACCGAAAATGTTTCGAGTAATAACTGATATTTTTCCCGTTCTGCCTCTGTTGCTTTCTTTTTAAAATAGCCCCACACATGTTGATAGGCATTTCGTTGATTGCCTTTTTCGACTGGTTCAGCTAAGGCATGATTGATATGAAAACGAAACGCTTCTTCTTTTTCTGGCGTCCATTGATTATCTGCAAATAATTTTCTAATCGCTCGATAGTCTTGTTGTGATTTTGATAAAATCAAATACTTTAATTCGGCCCATTCTTGTTGTCTTTGTACAATTACAGTCAAAATGATTCCTCCCTTTGTCACGTGTGACTAATCCTAAATGTCTCCTCGATTTATTAAAAAAAAATGAATATATCATACATTTTTCTTATGGTCTAATCATGAAAATTTATGATAATTAAAAGAGTAACAGTTTACAATAAACTATGTATAGTGTTTTTAAATGTTTGAGATTATATACATTATTTGAATAAAAAAAAGAATTGAGGTTATTTTTTATGGACGATCAGCAGTTAGACAGATCATTTTTGGGGCAACCAAAAGGATTGTCTACACTCTTCTTTACTGAGATGTGGGAACGATTTAGTTATTATGGTATGCGTGCTATTTTACTCTACTATATTTATGATACAGTGGCAAATGGCGGATTAGGCTTACCAAAAGAAACAGCGCTAGCAATCATGTCGATTTATGGTTCACTGGTTTTTATGTCCAGCATTATCGGTGGTTGGATTTCTGACCGCGTATTAGGCGCTAGAAAAACCGTTTTTTACGGTGGGTTATTCATCATGGTTGGTCATATTGTTTTAGCGACTCCCTTTGGGGTTGCGGCTTTATTTCTTTCTATTTTTCTGATTGTCATCGGAACTGGGATGCTCAAACCAAATGTGTCCGGCATGGTTGGACATCTTTATTCCAAAACAGATACAAGGCGTGATGCTGGTTTTTCTATTTTTTATATGGGTATCAATATTGGAGCATTATTAGCGCCATTTGTTGTTGGTACACTTGGTCAAACCTATAATTATCATGTGGGATTCTCTGTTGCTGCTTTTGGGATGTTTTTTGGCTTAATTCAGTATTACGTACAAGGAAAAAAATCCTTAGCAACAATCGGTCTTGCACCTACTAATCCAATGGATACAAATGAACGTAGAAAATTCATGCGTTCGTTCTTAATTGCAGTGATTGGTGCTGTTATTTTGTTTGGTTCAGCTTTTGTTTTAGATCGTTTAACGATTGGCTTTTTTATCAATACGGTCAGCCTTTTAGGGATCTTATTGCCTGTCTATTATTTTATTAAAATGCTGACTTCTAAAAATGTGACCGATGAGGAAAAACCAAAAGTACTTGGCTATATTCCCTTATTCCTTGCAGGAATTGTTTTTTGGTCATTAGAAGAACAAGGTTCCTCTATTTTAGCACTATTTGCAAATGAACGAACAAATGATACCTTATTCGGCTTTTCAATTGCACCTAGCTGGTTTCAGTCACTCAATCCAATTTTTGTGGTTATGCTAACACCTATATTCGTTGCTTTATGGACACGTTTAGGTAAAAAACAACCCTCAACCGTTGTCAAATTCTCTTTAGGTTTAGTTTTTGCGGGCTCCTCTTTTATTCTTTTAATGCTGCCAGGATTATTACATGGTACAAGTGGACGGGTAAGTCCATTATGGTTATTCTTTAGTTTTTTCATTATGATTGTTGGGGAAATGTGTATTTCTCCAGTTGGATTATCGATCACAACAAAATTAGCGCCAAAAGCATTTGAATCCCAAACTGTTGCCATTTGGTTGTTAGCAGATGCCGCTTCACAAGCGATCAATGCCCAAATCGCACGTTTTTATACACCTCAAACAGAATCAGCCTATTTTGGAATCGTGGGTCTTGTTGCTGTACTTGCAGGGATTCTATTAATTCTTTGTAAAAATCCTATAAAAAAATTGATGGGCTCTATTCACTAATTCTAGAGAAGTGAGTTTTACGCAGATCATTAACACGGTCAATTTATTCGTATCCCCTGCTCATTGATTCTATTTAAGCGAGAGAAATGGCTCTAAAAAGGAGCATTGCTCTCGCTCTTTTTTTATTTCGGTTATTTGCCTTATCGGAATCTTGATTTTTCACTAGTTATCAAAAAAAGTAGATGTTGTTGCAACAACCTATTGTAAAAAAACAATGGTTATCACAACAGCATCTACAGTTTCCTGTACGTTTTGTTAATCCTATTATTCGTCAGAAGTTTAGTTAATGGCTTCCATTTCAACTTCATCAAGATTGATTCCTTTTGGCAACGTTATTTCCGTTCCGTCATTAAAAGTTTTGATGGTCATTTCTTGCCCATCAATTACTTCCGTACGTTCACTAACAACATCGGCTTCTTTTTTATCGAACTTTTTCCCTTTAGTTGTTGACTTTTGCTCAGCCTCTTTTTCCTTATTT
The DNA here is from genome assembly GCF_002140715.2 of Enterococcus sp. 4G2_DIV0659. Classification (NCBI taxonomy): domain Bacteria; kingdom Bacillati; phylum Bacillota; class Bacilli; order Lactobacillales; family Enterococcaceae; genus Enterococcus; species Candidatus Enterococcus mansonii. The sequence goes on from NZ_NGLE02000001.1 coordinate 1,204,613, forward strand.
CCGCAAGCAGTTAATGGAACTGTAGCTATTAATACCAACAACGCTATTATCGTAATACTTCTTTTTTTCATAATTGAACTCCTCCTATTGTCTTAATACAGTAAGTTTAGCAAAGCTACGTAGATTCTATTTGTACGCAATGTGGATTTTTTCTGTATTATTCAATAGTTTTAGCTGGAGGATCAATGTTTAAAACAAATTTCATGCCACTTTCATTTTCCATTGGTTCAAACGTAAACACCATATTATTCTTTAATAGCAATTTTGATACAATATACAATCCTAAGCCAGTTCCACCATCTTTTCTTGCTCTGGCGTAATCTGGTCTATAAAAAGGTAAGAATATTTTATCGATTTCTTCTTTTTCTAGCGGCGTACATTGATTTGTAATGATTAATCTTTTAGCCCTAAGCGTGATCTTTATTGTGCCTTGCTTTTTAGTGTAATTTAGCGCATTACTAAGTAAATTCATGAGCACTCTTTTTAGGTCTTCTCTATTGGTTTCGACAGCTACTTCTTCTAAATCGACTTCAAAATTTAATTCCTTTTGAACAGCCATCAATTCAAACAGTGTCATTGTTTCCTTTATCAACTCTGTCAACGAAAACTGCTCTTTTGTCGCTTCAAATTTTTCGATGCTTTCTAATTTAGAGATAAACAAGACATCTTGTACCAATTGACTTTGTGATTCTAATATTTCTTTACAAACTTTTAAATAGTAATCTCGGTCTTTAAAGCGCCCAACATTTAAAATCATGCCTTCAATAAGCCCCAACATAGCTGTAATTGGTGTTTTCAACTCATGGGAAGCAATTCGCATAAATTCTGATTTTGAATGTTCGACTGCATTGGTTTTCTCTAACTCTTTGTTGAGTGAATGAATATTGTCTAATAATGAAAGATACAGAAACTGAATATTATTTTCTAATTCACTTAACTCATCGGTTCCTTGAACGATATAATCAGTTGGCTCTTCAAGAATCACCATATTCTTGGTACGTTTGCTGATTCGCTCAATTCTTCTTGTCGCCCAATAAGAATATACATACGCACCAACGCCTCCAATCAAATAACTTATACATAAAATGAACGGATAAATTTTTATCAAGGTTCGCTTTAATTCTCTAACAGGTTCTAAGTACATGTTTACAACGAGTTTATAGTTATTTTTTTGGCATCAGTAATCGTTGTTTTATAAATATTAACAATAGCGTCTGCTATAACTGCTGTTTTACTTGTATTGTCTTCAATCGGTACCGAGGTATCTGGATAAACAATATTATCTTCCTTGTCAAACAAAGCCCAACTGGTTGTACTGCTTGTCATAGGTTCCAATTTGATTGTTTCTATAATTTTTTCAAGTGGTTGATTTTGTAGTCTAGCGATAATTTCTTTTGCACCTTGTATGGCTTCATCCTGCTTATTTTTTTCATAAACAACGGGTAATAAAAAATACAGCAATGCAAAGCTACTCGTAATAACAATACTAATGACCGTTGAGGTAAATAAAAACGTCTTTGTTCTTGAGTTCATTGCTTGTCCTCTAAGATATACCCAATTCCTTTAAGTGTTTCAATAGTCAAATCAGGTATTTTTTTTCTGATATTTTTCATGTGACTATCAATCACTCGATCATTAGCTGTAAATTCATAGCCCCAAATCGTTTCGATCAGCTGTTCTCGCGTCACAACCGTCCCTCTTCTTTTTGCTAGCGTTTCAACAATACGATATTCTATTTTGGTTAAGGCCACTCGTTCTCCATCACAGTAAATCATAGCTGAGTCAAAATTGATATGAATGTTCCCGTAATGAAGCTCTTGTTGTTCTTTCTTCTCATCTTTTTTAGCTCTTCTAAGTACAGCTTCTACTCGTTTAACCAAAATAGTTGGTGAAAAGGGTTTTATCACATAATCATCAATCTTTTGCTTAAAACTAATTAATTGTGTGTGTTCCTCATCAATTGCCGTTAACATAATAATTGGTATATCTGATGATTTTCGTATCTTTTCTAACAACTCTAAGCCACTGATTTTTGGTAACATAATATCCAAAAGAATCAAATCCAACTCTTCTGTTTGAACAAACTGCCAAGCTTCTTCACCATCTAAAGCAGAAAGAACCTCATAGCCTTTTTCTTCTAAAAAATCTGAAATAACTTGATTTGTCATCGTGTCATCTTCAACCACTAATACTCTAACATTCATTTAGCAGACCTCCTTTATACGGGTAAAAATACAGAGAAACTATAGTTGATCAGCTTGTTGCTAATCAGCTATAGTTCATTTTTTTACATTATACTACTCATATCTAAGAGCTTCAATAGGATCTAGCTTAGACGCCTTAATAGCTGGCATTAGCCCAAATACAATACCAATGATTGAACAAAATGCAAGACTTCCAACAATGGCTAATGGTGAAACCATATATGGATAATTCATTATTGATGTCACAGCTTTGCCTATCCCTATTCCTACAAAGATACCTAATATTCCACCAAAAACTGTCAATGTAACTGATTCAACTAAAAACTGTTCTAAAATAACTTTTCTTCGCGCACCTAATGCTTTTTTCACACCAATTTCTCTGGTTCTTTCTGTTACTGAAACCAACATGATGTTCATCACACCAATTCCTCCGACTATTAAAGAGATGCTGGCAATTCCTGTTAGTAGTAAAAAGTTTGAACGATTAAAATCTTCAATTTGTTTTTCGATATTGGCTGAATCTCTAATCCCAAATTCATAATCAGATTCTGGCATCAACGTATTTAAAACATCCGCTGTTTCTAATCCTTTATTCTTTAATTGATCTGTTGTTTCAGTTTGAATGATTACCCTAGGCTCTGGATTTAGCTCATTTGTGATTTTATCCCATTGGCTAATCGGGACAATCGCACTATTTCTTTCAAATCCAGGCATCTGCTCTTTATTATCTATGTCCTCATAGACACCCACAACTTGAAACGGGTAGCCATTAATTTCTACATACTTACCAACACCGCTGCCTTCAGGAAAGTATGAATCATAAGCTTTTTTATTCATTATAATCGACTGTTGGCTTCCTGTATAGTCAAGATCTGTAAACAAGCGACCCTCAACGATTTTTTTTGTTTCCATTTCAAAATAGTTTTTCGTCGTCGCTAAGATTTCTGCACTTTCGCTTTTTTGCCCTTTATAAACTTTGGCATCTTTTTATATACTGGTGCAATATTTTTGATCCCAACTTGATTTTTCACATTATTTACTTGTTCTTGTGATAAGACAGGAATATAAGTCGGTTTTTTTTCTTTTGTATTTTCAGTAAATCCTGCACCACTAAATTGACTTTTTCTCCCATACTCTACTTCTATCGTGTTGTTGCTTCCACCAACAAATTGCTTTTTCATGTTTGCTGTGTTCCCTTCAATGATACTGAAAATAGCAATAACTGCGGCAATTCCGATGATTACGCCCAACATAGTTAAAATAGAGCGAAGTTTGTGTGACCAAATGGATTGTAGGGATAGTATAATATTTTCAAGCATAAACTTTTCCCTCCACCTCATCTTTCGTTATGTGACCATCTCTTAGAATAATTTTTCGTTTTGTAAAATCTGCGACTTCTTGTTCATGGGTAATAATAATAATTGTTTTTCCATCCATATTTAGCTCTGAAAATAATTCCATTATTTGCTCACTATTCTTTGTATCCAATGCACCTGTCGGCTCATCAGCTAAAATAAAATTAGCATTTGTCACCAGCGCCCTGGCTACCGCTACTCTTTGCTTTTGTCCACCCGATAATTCAGAAGGTTTAAAAGACACTCTGTCTTCCAATCCAACTTTTTTCAACGCTTCCAGAGCACGAACACGACGATCCGCTCGATCTACCTTTGAATAAATAAGCGGTAATTCCACATTTTGCAAGGCAGTTAATTTAGGCATTAGATTGAAATTTTGAAAAACAAAACCAATTGTCTCGTTTCTCAAATCAGCAAGCTGGTAATCCTTCATGTCTCCAACATTTCTATCATTCAATCGATAAATTCCTTTTGATGGTTTGTCTAAACAGCCAATAATATTCATTAATGTAGATTTACCTGATCCTGAAGGTCCCATAATAGAAACATACTCTCCTTCTGAAACATTGAGGTTAATTCCTTTTAAAATTTCTACCTCTTCTGAACCTTGCCAATAAGATTTACGAATATCACTTAGGTTGAGCATTGGCTTTGACCTCCATCCCTTCGGTTAAATTAGAGGTCGGATGTACAAGTGCATCTTCGTTTTTCAAACCAGATTTAATTTCTACGGTAGCATTTTCTTGATTTTCCTCTCCAGTTTCCACCTTTGTCTTCACTAATTTGTTATTTACGGCTTTCCAAACGAACGTTCCTTTTTCTTCTTTCATCAGATAACTTTTTGGTAAGTTAATTTTCCCTGGTTCTGGCTCTTTTGGCGCGGCTTTAATGTATACGTGTTTCCCAATAGATGGTGGCGTATCTGATTTATCTACCAAAACTTTAAATGGATATTTTGACGTCGTTTGATCTTCTTCTTTCTGTTCATTCCCGTCATCTACAGTTAAGCTACCCATTTTTGTAATTTTACCTGTCCAGATTAATTTGTTATCGTTTCGATCTATAATTTGTACTGGTTGATCTACCGTAAATTTGTCTTTGTTAAATTCATCGACTTTGCCTTCCACATATTGTATAGATGCATCAATTACTTCCATGAAAGGTACTTCACTTTTTTCAGCGGCTGGTTTATTCATTTGATCCTTATCAATTGATTTTATTACTCCATCAAATTGAGCAGTTACTGTGTTTTGTGATGCTTTTTGTTCTGCTTTATCGACTAATAACTGTGCTTTGTCTACTTCGATTTGGGCACTTGCAACTTCTGCTTCCGCATTGGATGCTTCCATATAGGCTGCATTAAGATCTGATTCTGACGTTTCATCCTTCTTCGCATCCGCTTTTTTCTTATTGTATTCTTTCCATTTTAAATCAGCTGCTTCTCTTTTTTGAGCTACAGCATTTGCTTGATTTGTTACAGTCAGTTGTGCTTCTTTTAACTCTGCATCATTCTCTACATTATAATAGGTAAATAGATTTTGGCCTTTCGTAACCGTATCTCCTTCACCTACATGAAGCTCTGTTACGATTCCTCTTGTAGCATCCAGAGTTATTTTACTCTTAGAATTTGGAATGATAGTACCTGCTAGCATCGCATCCGAACCCTTTAAAGAATTTTTCATTATGTTATTCACGGTTTCAGATACAACAGGTGCGGCTTCTGTTGCATCTGTTTTGTTATCCCCTTTAGCTAACATAAAATATGCACTTCCTGCTATGATTACTAAAATAATTGCGGCTAATCCTATTTGTATTTTTTTATTTTTCACGATTATTCCTCCTGCTTCATTTGATACTTCTAATTTATCAAAACCACATGGATTCTATTTGTATCTAATCTGTAGTTTTTCTGGATATTTGCTTATTAATATGTATTTACTCTTTTTATGGTAAAAAAAAGACTGGTTCATAACTCTACGAGTCATGTCCCAGTCACATGAAAACTAAATGAACAGTGGAAGTAAAAATACTCTTTTTGAAAAACGTAGCTAGTTGAAAGTCAAACTACCACTACGCTCTTAGCATTTTCCACTATTAATTCTGTCATTTCTATTTTTACACATGTCCATTTACTAATGCTACTTATCTTTTGAAAGCCCCAGTGATTGTTGCTTCACAATCGTTGCTTTTAGAAGTAATGGCGCAATAATCGTTGTCACAATAATGACCATAATCACAGAAGAATAATATTCTTCTGTTAAAAATTTTGAGGCTAATCCGACCTGAGCAATAATCAAGGCCATTTCCCCTCTAGACACCATACCTGAACCAATAATCCATGTAGATATTCCTTTGAAGCCAGTGACTCTAGCCCCAATAGCACCACCGACTAATTTTGAAAGCACCGCAACTAATGAGAGGACTAAAATAAACACAATATGATTTGACATACCTGAAAAAGTCATATTTAATCCAATTGAAACAAAAAACATCGGAATAAATACCGCATAACCAATTGTCTCTAGTTTTTCATCTACTCGTTTACGGTATTTAGTTTGAGCAATCGCTACACCAGCAAAAAAGGCACCGATAATCGCTCCCATATCCAATAATTCAGCAAAGTAAGCAAATCCTAGACAAATGACTAAAGAAAATGCAGAAACTGCTTCAACAGCAATCAACTTCTCACTTAGATTAAGCACCCAAGGTACCAGCCATTTACTTGCTGCAAAAATCACCACAAAGAAGAAGGCTTTCAACAACAGAACTTCCCACATCGGTAATCCTTCCCCTGGCGTTGATCGGTTCATTAAACTCAACATAACGCCTAATATTAAAACAACTACGATGTCATCTACTACAGCAGCACCAAGAATTGTCGCTCCTTCTTCAGTATCTATTTTTTTCAAATCTTTCAATACTTGAACAGAGATACTGACAGAAGTTGCACTAAACAGAACTCCTAAAAAAATCGAATTTTGAACGGAAAATTGGAACAATTCCCCTACACCAAATCCCATTGCAGCTGGAAACAAAATACCTAGTAAAGCAACTGCCAAAGCTGGGCGCCAATACTTTTTCAATAGCTCTAAATCACTTTCTAATCCTGCAATAAACATTAAAATAATGACACCAATTTCTGAAAAATAATGCATAAATTCATCAGGTTTGACCCATCCTAGTAATGCTGGACCTATTAAAATACCAACTAATAATTCCCCAATTACAGAAGGAATACCAACTCGATTACAGAAATGTCCTGCAAGCTTCGTAAATAATAATACAATGCATAATGTTAATAAAAACCCCATTTATCTCTCCCTTTCTTATAAATAAGCTAATAAATCAATTGTACCATGTCTGTTACTTTGACTCCTTCTTCAACGATCCTTGACACTGAACATACACGTCAAAATCTAGACAAAAAAACTGACAGATACACTTTACCATTCTGCCAGCTTTTTGAATCGTTCTCTTATTTTGAGGCACGTTTTAAATATGTGCCTTCTTGTGTATTGATCTCTAATAGTTCATCTGCTTCAATAAAATCAGGAACATTGACTACTAGACCTGTCTCCATAACAGCTGGTTTACCTGAGCCTGAAACAGTCGCACCTTTGATTGATGGTTGTGTTTCTTTTACTTTTAAGATAACTGTTGTTGGCAACGTTACACCGATTACTTCTGATCCGTAAAATTGGATTTTTACTTCCATATTTTCTAAAAGATATTTTAATTCATCTTCAATGACAGAAGTTGGAATTTCATATTGTTCATATGTTTCCAAATCCATAAAGTTTGCTGTATCATCTTGGCTATATAAATATTGAACTGGTTTACTTTCGATAAATGCTTTTTTCACTTTATCATCTGGACGCATCGTTGTATCTGTTGTCGCACCAGTACGAACGTCTTTCAATTTCATACGCATAACGGTATTTCCTTTACCAGGTTTATGATGGCTTGCTTCCATGACACGAATTAACTTGCCGTCTTGTTCAAAAGTCATACCTGCTTTAAGATCACTTACTGCTATCATTTTATAGTTCTCCTTCTTTGGTTAAGTTTAATTGCTACTATTTTTTATTGATGAAAAATAGAGACTACACCATACTTCTCAACTATTGTAGCAGATTAATTGCAGTTATTCTAGCGAATATATTCTTCTATGATTATTTTTTGAGAAATAATGAAAAAAAAGGAGTGAGGAGGATGGGACAGAAGCGTTTAACTCCGAGAAAATAAGAAGGGATTGCTTCTACTCCCACCGTTTATCCGGATTCCACGTGGGTGGGATATGACTCGAAGAGTTATGTCCCACTCACTTCACTCTCTCAATCCGAATAAACAGTGAGGAAAAAGCAGCTAAACGAGTTTGTCTTATCCTCTTTTTTCCAATCAACTCGTCGACGCTATAATAACGATTTTTATTCCGCAGAAAGCTCTTTAAACGTTTGCCATAATGAATCACATTCTGGGCATCCCTCAGTGTGGATCATCGCTAATGGTGATTCATCACTTCCGTCCAGATACTTCCGTAAATGCATATCAGAAAAGCCATGTTTCGCTGCATCTTCTCTCGTATTAGAATAGTAAACTGTTTTGATTCCTGCCCATAAAATCGCGCCAACACACATTGGACAAGGTTCGCAGGTTGCATAAATTTCACAGTCCGATAAATCCATCGTGTTTAATTTTTTACATGCTTCACGTATCGCGACCATCTCCGCATGGGCTGATGGATCTGTATCTCTCATCATAGTATTACTAACCGAAACAATCACTTCGCCATTTCTAACTAATGTTGCTCCAAATGGCCCACCAAATTTCTTTTTCATCCCAGTGACCGTTGCCTCTGCCGCCATTTTCATGTAGTTCATGATTTCCCCTCCTAAATTTCAACATGCTATAACTCTATTCAGCTATAACCGATTTTTGATAGACTATGCTGTGTAACTCCCTTTTCTTTTCGTTCCTTTACTCCAAATACTATAAACAACAAATGAAAAAATTAATCCTGAGAAAAAAGCAAAGTTATTGATTGTTTTTAACAATGGAATTGCTTGTAAAAAAGCACCCGACATTGTTACTACAAAACTAGTTGCTAAAGTGATCATCGCTTTTTTATTATAACCAGATTCAAATTCACCTAAATCGCCATTTTCAACATAAATGTTGTCTAAATTAATGATTTTTTTATGTTCTACATAAAAACTAGCTAACATAATCCCTGCAATCGGGCCAAACATTGAACCGATAAAGCTATAGAAATAAAATAAGGTAGAAGCATTTTCCACTAATTTCCAAGGCAATATCATCGTACCTATAATTGCAGTCAACACACCTGCTTTTTTTACATCCAATAGTTTGGGAAAGAGAGAAGACATTTGTAACCCCGCTGGAAACAAATTACCAAAAACAACAAAAGCTAAAGCGCCCATATTTAAAGCAAGTATCAGTACAAATACAGCAAATGTGTTATCAATTTTATCAAATGCATTCACAATATTAAAAATTGGTTCTCCAAATGCAATCTGTGTTCCTGCAATCAACCCTACGCACGTAATTGCAAATAAGATATACGAAAGAATGAATCCTAACGGTAAGCCCACGATCATTGCTTTGGTTGTTTTGGCTTTTTGAGTAAAGTCCCCAATATTAACAATTGGGCCTGCCCAATTTGAAACTAAGGCGCTAACACAAGCTATAAATACAATTGGACTTGTGGTTGCATTGGCTGGTGCATAAGATAAGATTGGGCCAAATCCACCAGCAATTTGGATTGTCCAAACAGCCGCACCGATAATAAAGACATATACGATTGGTGAAGACCAATTGCCAAATTTATCCAATACTTTTGTTCCACCTAAAAATAGTGCCACAGTTACACACCAAACAATCAAATAACTAAGCATCGTTGGCGCTGGCATCCCTAGAACCGTCATTCCACCGCCGATATTCATATAGTTTGGAAAAATCCGACTGAATAAAACATCTAACGACTGAGCACTCACCACGCTTTGAGTTCCAAAGAAAACAACACCTGCAATCAAACCACGGCATAACGAAGGAATGATCGCTCCTTTCACTCCAAAAACAGAACGTAATAACATCGGAAACGGCAGCCCGTATTTAGCTGATGCTACGCCATTCAACACATAGAAAACTGAGACAATCACAGCAGACAACATTACTGCTGCTAGTACTTGCTTAGTATTCAAACCTAACAAGAAAAATCCTGCTACTGTCATATAAGAAAGAATATTGTGAACAGCCCCCATCCATAAGGTCACATAATTGAAGATCCCCCAATTTTTATCTGTTCCCGTTTTTGGCAGTAATTCTGTGGAATACGTCGGTGCTGTCGCGATGGTTTGTTTTTCTACTGATTCCATTGTCTTTTCCTCCAATACATTTCTTTAGTTTTTTACTAATTGAAGTGATTGTGCTAGGTGTTCTGAAAATAATGGATTAGCTGGATTAATCTGAATCGCTCGTTCCATTGCTTCAATAGCTTCTTGGTGACGATTCAAACTACGTAGGCTATTTGCTTTATGAAAATAAAAATCAACTCTATCAGGATCGTCTTCCAACAAATTATCCATGATTTTGATTGCCTCTTCATGTTGACCTAATTCTCTTAAAAAATTCGATTTATGATAACGGTAAAAGAAACTACTATCTGTTTCAATTGCTTGATCATATACTTGTAATGCACTATTTATTTCTCCCATCATACGATAACTATTTCCGACATAAAAAGCAAATTGTTTATCTCGTTTTAGCCCTTCTTCATAGTACGCTATCGCTGTAGAATAGTCTTTTAGACGTTGATACGTATAGCCTAAATAATAAAGAACCTCTAAATCCGTTTGGTCTTGTTCTTCCAATATTTTTAGCGCTTGTTTCATTTCTCCTTTGCTTAAAAGCATTCGTATTTCATGGAAACGTACTTCTTCCACTTCCTGTTTATCTATGATGGACACCAAATTCTCGTTAGCACGTTCTTTAGCATAATCAAGGGCATTTTTCCCTTGATCATCGACTTGGGTAACGTCGGCCTGATGCTGAACTAATTCACGAATCACATCCTGATATAAAAAACCACCGTTACCTAAAATCGTTGCTTCTAATAGCGCTGACCACCCCAAACGATTGATGTGATTAACGGGTACACCAGCGTCCAAACATAGCTGGACTGTTCTTAAATAACCTTTTTCACTTGATGGAAGAAGTGCTGTGCCACCAAAACGATTTACTGATGTCAATTCTGCTTTCCCTGATGCTAGGATTTCGCTAACGATCTCGTCAAAACCATTCGCCGCAGCACAAATGAATGGAGTAAGAAACGTGTTATCACGTTGGTTTACATCTGCCCCGAAGATGATCAGCTCTTTGACGATTGGCAAACTATTTTGCTGTACCGCCAGCATTAAAGGTGAACGACCTACTTCGTCTGTTTCAGAAACATTTATGTCTTCATTTAATAGTTGCACAACTTTTTTTAGTTGACCTAAGGCTACAGCCTCAATCAACGATTGATTTTCCTTTACACTATGCATGATTTTACCCCCTTCTCTTCATTTATAATTGTTCACTAAAAGCTATGATTGCTTTTTCAAATGCTTCCATAGGTGGGTGTGTAATACCTGCGCCAATCATACCGATGCCAGCTTCTTTGTGGGCAATCGCTGTATTTATGATAGGTAAGGTATTGGTTTGTATAACTTTTAAACTATCGATCCCTGATGGAATCCCCATGAAGTTTAAGGTTGGAATCGTAATATTAGGATTTTCCGCGGTTGTAATTCCTTGCATCTCTGTAGAAAAACGTAGTGCATCTGCAATTGTTCCGCCAACCAAGGCGACAATTGCTGGCGCTGCTGCCATCGCAAAACCACCAATTCCATAAGTTTCTGTAATCGCACTATCCCCAATATCCAGCCCAGCATCTTCTGGTTTGTATCCCGCAAACATTGGTCCAATTACTTTTTGAGAAGGGCCAACAAACCATGGATTGCCATTAATTCCACTGATATGAATCCCAAACTCAGTACCATTTCTAGCCATCGTTGTCACAACTGTGCTATATGGAATTCCAACCGCTGAATCCAGCGCAGCTTTACACATCGCCATCCAAGTCGGTCCTGAAAAATAATCACTGCTAGCAACAAAATCAAACACTTCTTTCATTTCTTTGATGGAATGATCCGTTTGAATAATATAAGGTGTCAATGCTTGGATCAATAATGTTGTTCCTGCATTATTACGGTTATGACATTCGTCTCCCATGTGCAGCGCTTGAGCCAACATATGTTTCAAATCGATGCCTTCTGGACATAATTTCATCGCATCTTTTAATATTGGACCAAAGACATCTCTCATCCAAATTAATCGTTCGATTACACTTTCGTCATTGGCACCCATGCGTAGAATTTTTGACATTTGTTCACTTAGATTTGTGAAGGCCAAATTTCCGTATGTTTTATTTTCTACGATATGCACATACATCGATGCAGACGTTACACCAGCCATTGATCCTACACATTGATGTTCATGGCATGGTGAGAAAATGATTTCACCAGATGCAGCCACTCTTTCAGCATCTTCTAAGTCAGCCGCTAATCCTTCAAAGACTAGAGCCCCTTTGACAGCTCCTTTCATTGGTCCATTCATTTTAGCCCATGTAATCGGTGGTCCTGCATGTAAAATCGTATTTTTCGTCATCCCTGGAACAACATTAATTGCCTGATCATAGCCAATTAATGAAATTTGTGAAGAAATAATTCGATTGACTGCTTCTTCATTAGCCTTTTTGATTTTCTCCAAATTTTCCGGCATTTCGATTTTTTCTAAAGCAGCTAATATATTTGCTTTACCTTGTCCTGGAGGTGCCCAGTCTAGATAGACTGCTTGTACCTTTTGTTCAATTAATTCTTCTTGAAACGCTTCGATGCCAAGATCAATAATCACTGGCTCTTCTTTAAATAATTTAGTTAGTTTACTCATTGTCCTGCTCCTTTCACGACGAATTCTCTAGCTAATAAACCTGCATTTTGGCTACTGCTAGCATATGTTGCACCAATTGAAGTCAATTTTTCTACTTGTTCATCAATATTTTGTTTGTCTATATCTGTTCCTAAAACATAGCCGATGATTTCTAAATGCCGCCCCTCTTTTGCCGCGTTTTCTTTAGCTGACTTCATCGCCGGCATCATCACGCCAACAGGGTCTGGATGAGCACCATAGCCTAATACAAAATCCATCAAAATCACTCCCACAGTGGGATCCTTTACCTCTTCTTTAAAGCGGGCGATTCGATTGGATGGGTCGATCATTGGATGAGGTTTGCCATTCGTAAATTCATCTGCTCCAAAGTCAATAAATGTATGTGCCTTGCTGACATCGCCAAAATGCAAAAGGTGTTCTTGATCTGAAGCGATATTACTGTAAATATCAGAAAATCGTTCTTTGGCTGTAAACATCGCCTCATCACAAAGTGTTCCACCTGTAAATAACCCTCGAATATATTTTTGATTGGGCGCCAATTTTTCTCGAACTTCATCAATTAAAGCCAGATTCAACGGATGTACATCTATACTGTTTCGATCAATTCCAGCCAGCGTTACAGCTTTTAAAGCCGCCTCTTTAGACATTTTTTCAAAGTAGATACCCTCTTCATTTGTACGTATTTCGCTACCGATAAACCAGATAACAATCGGTTTGGTCGTTTTTCTTGCTTTAATAAGAATTTTTTCTTCTACTGTTTTTGCTGGTGGTTTTGAAACTAAAACAATAACTTTTGTATCTGGGTCTGCTTCTAAAGCATCAATCCCATCCAACATCATTCTTCCTCCAACCTCTTCACTTAAGTCACGCCCACCAGTACCGATCAATTGAGAGACGCCTTCACCAAATTCATGAATACGAACACTGATTTCCTGACTGCCTGTTCCAGAAGCCCCTACAATCCCAATACTGCCTCTCCGTACATGATTAGCAAAACATAACCCCACATTATTGATGATTGCTGTGCCACAATCCGGTCCCATCATTAGCAAGCCTTTTTCATGAGCCAAATCCTTTAACTGGACTTCTTCTTCTACACTGACATTGTCACTAAACATCATGACGTGTAAATCATTATTTAATGCTTTTTTCGCTTCACGAGCAGCATATTGACCATTGACAGAAATCACTGCTATATTCGCTTCTGGAATAGCTTTTTTCGCTGATTCTATGGTTGTATACGTTTCAATCGTTTGACTGGTATTTTTTTCTTTTTTCTCAGTCATTAGCGTTTCGATTTTTCCCATCAATTCAGCTGAATTTTCCTCATCTGTAGTATCTAGAGCAATGATCAAATCACTCGTCTGCGCTTGGGCAACTTCGGCTGTAAATAACCCTACATTTTTCATAACCTCTTTATTCATTTCTGTCGCCATTGCAATAATTGCTTGGTCAACACCTGACAATTGATTCGCTTTTGTAGATAAAGCCATTAGCGAAACGGAATCAATGTAAGTATTGGGTTGAATTTTGATGCTGATTGTCATTTGAATTCCTCCTTGTTTAATAAACGTGTAGTGAACTTGGTAGAAAAGTGTTTGAGACGCGTTTGCCTCATTCAATTCTATGTTTTATTTGAAAGTACCTTGCAAATCCAAAGTTAATTTAATCCCTGCCAACATTCCTGATAACATATCTCCTCCTGACGTTGCTCCTATCAATAAGACCGCAGCCATTTTCTCCTTCAACACATCTTGTCTTTCTCCATAAAATAATTCTTCTAAGAACAACCCGATTCGCTCACGAGCAACGCCTTTAATTGCCCAATCTAATGTAGAAAAACTAATAATATTCGTTCTTTTTTTTAGTGTGTAGCGACTATTGATCAGCCATTGTTGTAACGAATGATAGGGATAATTTGTAGTTGTAAAAATAAGAGCTAAACCAACCAAAAAATCATCACCAGAAGGGGTCAACCCAGGGCCTAAGCCAATTAAACGATTCAATTGTTTCATTGCTTGGAATAATTGTTTTTCTTTTAAATACATCAATAATTGGTTCGACTCGTTCCAAAGCATCGAATAAATCATTTTTTCATAAGCCGTTCCTTTCGGATTTAACAAATAACCGCTAGCATCGTTTATCTCCTCAAGCCATTTATTCACAAGGAGTACTCGTTCATTAAGTCTTGAATACTCTTGTTTTTTCGGAAATTCGATGTTGGGATACTGCCATTCATTCACATTTTTAAGCTCGATTCTAGCAACTTTGTCAATTACTAATTGTCCTTCTTTAATGAAAACTGACGTTTCAACAGTTAGATGAGGTGGATCATTAAAAAAACTTGATACTCGTAAAGTATTGGGCACATTATCTAATTCGGCAGCAGCGATTGTATACAATTCGCCAGAGTTACTAATAATATTTATCGTTCGGTTAAATATACTGTGGACTTCTCCTTTCCATTGTTTATTTTGAACTATAGACAAGAAATTTCGTTCTCCAGATAGAGATTGATACGTATGCATCTCATTCACCTACTTGGTCTCTATATTTTCTTTACACTGTAAATTTACAGTAAGAAAGCCTTTTCAAACACAGATAGAGTAGCTGAATATTTTCGTTTATAGTTGTATACTTTGACCAACTATCTTATAGTTAAAGTAATTATTAGGTAGTAGAAAGATGGTGTTACTATTGTTAACGGTCAAACATTTCTTGCAGCTTCCTTCTTTCAAAGCATTCCACTTGGTTGCTGGACAAAAAGGAATTAAAAATGAAATCACTGGTGTCAATATTTTAGATAATCCAGATGCTTCAGATTGGTTATCAGCTGGAGAATTATTGATTACTTCTGGTTATTTTTTCAGCGAAAATACTGAGATTCAGCAACGATTTATTCGGCGGTTTAAAGAAATAAATTGTTCTGCAATTTGCATCAAACCTCATATCTATTTAAAAGAGATTCCAGAGAGCATACGCAAGTTAGCTGATGAATTAGCTTTACCAATTATAGAAATTCCTTACGGTATCGCCTTTTCTAAAATCATGAATATCGTTATGGCAGAAATCTCAGGTCGAAGGGATCAATTAAACCAAGCCTCTCTAGATATTCATTCACAATTTTTTGAGATTTCATTGCATGGCGGCGGAATGAAAAAAATCGCTGCAGGTTTAGCTCAAATGATACACAATCCAGTTGTTTTAGTTGATACAGATTGGACGGTGACAGCTGTGAGCGATCGCGAACAACCGCTAATTCAAGAAACAATCAAACAAACAGGAGATACCTTTACTTTTCCTATCCAAACCTTTACCGATCTACCAACAAATTTTGAACGTATCCAAAAACCTTTTACCCGCTCACTTTCAGTTAAAGAAAGTGACTATCCATGTGTGATCATGCCTGTTTATTTTGACACGATCCATTACGGTTTTATTCTGGTTTATCAAATTGAACGTCCACTAACAGATCTTGATTATGTCGCTTTAGAAAATGGATCAATGGCGTTTGCCTTAGAACAGATGCGGTTATTTGAAATTGAACGGACCGAAAATAGAATCCGTCGCGATTTTTTTGATCAATTATTATCTGGGCAAATCAAAGACTTAGACACTTTAGCAACATATGATACAACGATTGATCCACGTTTGAATTATACAGTGTTGATTTTTTCGGTTCAGACATTAGGAAATCCAGCTGATTCTTTGATGCAGAAAAAACAAATGGAAGATCGATTAATGAAAGGCTTACTTTCTTCATTGACGACTTACACGACCAATCGTTTCCCTCATCTCCATTTATTTAGTCGGAAAAATCAATTAGTACTGCTATTAGGGACAGATCCATCGCTAAGCTCTTTAAAAACCCATAATGAACTATCAGATACAGCTGAACGAATCCGCATGTATTTGGAACAACAAGGAAAAGCAGAACGAGATATCTTTTGCACTATTGGCTCAACCTTGCCGATTCTATCGTTATCCCAAAGTTTTGAAGAGGCAAAAAAAGTCATTCAGTTACTTGAAGATGACTCAAAAGAAGAGAAGATCTATTTTTTTAATGATTTCTACTTCGATTCATTTTTAGTAGACTCGATTTCAAAAGAACAAGGGAAAAAATTCTATACCCATTATTTAAATACCTTATTAACCTACGACCAAAAAAATAAAACAAGCTTCACCCCAACATTAAAAGCATACCTAGCCCATCATTTAAATATCGCTACAACATCTAGAGCTTTGTTTATCCATCGAAATACATTGTTGTACCGAATTGAAAAGATTAAAGGATTACTGCCTGTAGATTTAGAAGAGGAAAAAAATACTTTTGCCCTACAGTTAGCATTGAAATTATATGAATTACATCGTTAGGCTGTTCAACAATAACAAAGCTTTTTCAGTTTTTGTTACTGTTGAATAGTTCTTTTCTAATTTACTAAAACGATTACATAAAATTGGCGGAAGATGTAGACGTGACCATGTAAGCATGTTATATTGACTATGTATCTGAAACTATTCAGTAGAAAGCACACTCGATTGTGAATGAAATCACATTCTTTTCACTCCTAAATAAGTGATTCCAACCTAAATCACTAAAAAATAAAGTAACACTTGGAGGAAGAATGATGAAATTTATCAAAAACTATCAAAGTTCATTGAAACTTTTAGCTGGTATAGCCGTTGGAGCTTTTATTGGCGTTTTCTTTAGTGATTTAGCACTACTGTTGGAACCTGTGGGACGCTTATTTTTAAATGTTATTTTTGTATTGATTGTCCCTTTAGTTTTTTGTAGTATGACTTTGGCAGTCGCTAGTAACAAGAGTTTGGAACGAATCAAAAAAATACTAAGTTTCACCCTAGTGACTTTTCTACTAACAACATTAGTTGCAGTCATTTTGATGTACCTTGCAACATTGATTTATAATCCATTTGCTGACATTGATACAGGTCAATTCACCGAATTAATGGACCAAACGATAAGCGCTGAACCAAAAT
Organism: Enterococcus sp. 4G2_DIV0659; assembly: GCF_002140715.2. Classification (NCBI taxonomy): domain Bacteria; kingdom Bacillati; phylum Bacillota; class Bacilli; order Lactobacillales; family Enterococcaceae; genus Enterococcus; species Candidatus Enterococcus mansonii. The sequence goes on from NZ_NGLE02000001.1 coordinate 1,222,179, forward strand.
CATTGCCTATGGTTATTGTAGATACCATTACAGTTGGTAACTTTTTAGACTTATTTGATAAAAGTCATTTATTAGCACTTATTTTATTTTCCCTTTTCTTTGGTATCACATTGTCATCAATTGGTGAAAAGGCTACAGCCTTAACAAATGTGATTACTGCAGCAAATGACGTGATCATGAAGATGATTACCCTTGTTATGGGCTTTGCACCGATTGGTTTAGGTTCTTATTTTGCTTATACTTTAGGGAATCTAGGCCCCAAAATTTTGGGTGGTTATTTAAAAAGCCTCATTCTTTTTATCATTATATGCTGCATTTATTATGTATTTGTCTTGTCGATTTATGCGTATATGAGTGGCGGTATCTATCGCTTAAAAGAGTATTGGAAAAATATTTTCAACCCTTCTTTACAGGCTTTAGGGACTAGCTCCAGTGCAGCTTGCATTCCAGTTAATTTAGCAGCTTTAAAAAAAATCGGTGTCCCCGAAGATATTCGAGAAACCGTAATTTCCCTTGGTGCCAATATTCATAAAGATGGTTCAGCCATGAGTGGTGTTTTACAAGTTGTTTTATTATTTACGTTATTTGATCGAGATCTTGGTACGCCAACTTCTGCTCTTTCTATTATCGCCGGTGGTTTTTTAGTTGGAGTGGTTATGGGGTCGATTCCAAGCGGTGGGTTTACAGCGGAAGTACTCTTAGTTGCGCTCTTTGGATTCCCTGTAGAAGTAATCCCTGTTATTGCGGTGATTACTACAATTACCGATATGACAGCAACCGTTATTAATTCCACCAGTAATATCACCTGCGCCATGATGGTTCAACGGATTGTCGAAAAGAATAAATACTACGAACAAGTACAACTGCCCAGTGAATAAATACAGACTCTTTTCTCATTCTTAACCTAAGCAAGATAAGGAGAATCTATATGACAAAAACTGTGACAAAATTGATGAATGAAGATATCACTACTCTTTTTGTAACAGATGGTGAAGGCAACATCTTACTTGCTAATGAATTTACCGCAATGACTTTAGGTATGCCTTTAAATGATTTATTAAATTCTAATGTTTATGATTTAGTCGCGACAAATATCTATAATGCATCAGCGACGATTGAAACGTTAAAAACACATAAAAGTGCAAATGTTAATTTAACTACACAAGCAGGTTATCAAATTAATTCAAAATCTAATCCAATTTTTTACCCAGATGGCACCTTACATTTAGTTGTAACAAAGTCAGACCCATTAACTGAAGAAGAAGTGAAACAATGGACTGAAGATGTGCAACCCATCGTAGCCGAAGAGCATTCTTACACACCAAATGATATTTCTGGTGTTATCGCTGAAAGTTTAGAAATGAAGCGTGTCTTACGTGTGTGTAAACAGGTTTCTAAATACAATAGCCGCATTTTACTATTGGGAGAATCTGGTGTAGGTAAAGAAGTTGTGGCAAATTACATCCACCAGCATAGCCCATTAGCAGATAATGCTTTTATCGCTGTAAACTGTGCCGCTATTCCAGATAGTTTATTCGAGTCTGAATTTTTTGGCTATGAAAAAGGAACCTTTACAGGAGCCAAAGAAGGCAAAATGGGCTTGATCGAAGCGGCTAACGGCGGAACGTTATTTCTTGATGAAATTTCTGAAATGCCTTTAGACTTGCAAGCAAAATTGTTGCGAGCATTAGAAACGATGGTCATTCGTCGTGTTGGAGGTCTGGAAGAAATTCCCGTTTCGTTCCGTCTGATTTCAGCATCTAATCAGGATATTCTTACCTTAGTCGAACAAGGGAAGTTTCGACGAGATCTTTATTATCGTATCAATGCGATCCCTGTCTTGATTCCACCTTTAAGAGAACGAAAAAAAGATGTGCTCGCTCTAGCAAACCATTTTATTGAACAATTTAATGCTTATTATCATCATGACGTAACATTAACAGCCCAACATATTAAACACTTGATTACCTCTGACTGGCCAGGGAATGTGAGGGAATTAAAAAATTATATTGAATATCTTGTTGTTACAGCTGATCTTGAGTTACCTTCTATTGGATATCAACAAGAACACGAAACAAAGGCTTCAAATGAAGAGCTATTGTCCTTGACTGCTGAAACATCAACCTATCAAGAATTTATCGCTTATGTAGAGACGATTTATTTTAAACAGCATTTGAACGCACACCATTGGAATATCAGTCAAACTGCCGAAACGACCCACGTCAGCCGACCATTCATTTATAAAAAAATTACTGAATTAGCCTTGGAACAAACAGATACACTTTAAGAATATTTAAAGTTTAAGTGTAAACGAACATTACACTTGAACTTTTTTTATTTTGTTGATTCCCTTTATTGGCGCACAAAAAAAATAAAGGCTTAATTAAAGTCACAAGTACTGACAACACGCCTTAATAACCAGAAAAAAATTGGTAAAACCTTCATTGATAAATTCTTTTTTATAAAGTTGGCACACTACTTGCTTTATAGAAAGCTGTAAAAGAATACATGTGATCAAATTCACTATATATTGTTTTTCTACTGAAAAAATAGCATCACCCTGATACAAAGAGGTAGAGTTAGGTTGCTTTATCCCTTTGTATAGAATTTCCCATCTCAAAAAAATTATTGAAAGAAAGGAAGTTACATGTGAAAGTAATCACTAAAAAAGAAGCAGCACAGCTAATTAAGGACAATGATACTCTGGCTTTTAGCGGTTTTGAATTGGCTTGTGCGAATGAAGAAGTAGCGATTGCTCTAGAGCAACGTTTTCTAGAAACAGGCTCTCCTAAGAATTTGACTGTCATGCATTCAAGTTGTTGGGGCGACCGTAAAGAAAAAGGAATGTCTCATCTTTCCCACAAGCAATTATTAAAACGATGGATTGGCGGAATTGTCAAAGCTTCATCGCCTGCATTATCTGAAATGATCCAAAATAATGAATGCGAAGCTTACAATCTCCCTCAAGGTGTTTTAGCCCAGCTTTACCGTGAAATTGCAGCTAAAAGACCAGGTCTGATTACAAAAATCGGTTTAGAAACCTACATTGATCCTCGTATTGAAGGCGGAAAAATGAATGAAGTTACCACAGAGGACTTAGTGAAAGTCATCGATCTACTAGATGAGGAATGGATGTTCTATCCGTCTTTCCCGATTCAAGTTGGCTTAATTCGTGGAACATACGCGGATGAAAATGGCAATTTAACGTTAGGTAAAGAAGGACTGCACATGGAAGTTCTTCCAATCGCTCAAGCCGTTCATAATAGCGGTGGCATCGTGATTGCCCAAGTAGAAAAAATCGTAAAAAATGAAACTCTTCATCCTAAAGATGTCCGTGTTCCCGGCATTTTGATTGATTATCTTGTTGTATCGGAACCGGAAAATCATTTTCAAACTGGCACAACTCAGTTTGAACCAGCCTTTAGTGGCGATGTCAAAATCCCATTAGCCGATGTACCACCTTTACCACTAGATGCTCGTAAAGTCATTGCTCGTCGGGCAGCGATGGAACTTAAACCTGAGACAGTTCTAAATTTAGGTGTGGGTATTCCTGTGAATGTCTCCATTGTCGCAGCGGAAGAAAAGGTCAGTGATCGCTTTATTTTAACAACAGAAGCAGGAACTATCGGTGGTATTCCTGCTGGTTTGAAAGATTTTGGTCATGCCTATAATCCTGAGATGATTATTGATCATCATTCACAATTTGATTTTTATGATGGCGGAGGTCTTGATTTATCTGTCTTAGGTCTAGCTGAAGCAGATCAATCTGGAAATGTTAACGTCAGCAAGTTAGGTAGTCAGGTGATTGGGTGCGGTGGATTTATCAATATTTCTCAAACAGCTAAGAAATTAATTTTTACCGGAACGTTTACAGCAGGTGGGTTAAAAACAGCCGTAGCTAATGGCAAATTAACTATTCTAGAAGAAGGACGAAATAAAAAATTCGTTCAAGCAGTTAATCAAATCACCTTTAACGGCGGCTTTTCAGCTAAAAATAATCAAGAAGTTCTATTTGTAACAGAACGAGCTGTATTTGAACTAGCTCACGGCGAATTAGTCTTAACTGAAATCGCTCCTGGTGTTGATCTTGAAAAGGACGTTTTGGCACAGATGGAATTTCCTGTCAAACTAGCTGAGAACCTAAAAGAGATGCCAGCAGAACTTTTCCAAGAAAACTGGGGAAAATTGGCAGAAATAATGGAGGCTAATGTATGAGTACAGAACAATCGCTTCCTAAAGTCAATCGCTGGGCTGTTTTATTTGCTTCTGTAGGAATTATTTTTTGTCAAGGTGGAATCTATGCTTTCAGTGTCTTCGCTACACCGATCGCAAAAGCACATGGCTGGGACGTTGCTGACGTGATGATTGCTTTTACGATTGCCATTTCCATCTCACCAATTCCAATGGTGATCGGCGGAAGAATTTCGGACAAAGGAAAATCTAAAGAGCTGATTTTATTTAGTTCGATGTTATTGGCAGCAGCATTTATTTTAACTGGTTTTGCTACGACAAAATGGATGCTGTATGTCACCTATGGTTTATTAGGCGGTTTTGGATTAAATCTTGGTTATATCGCTTGTATTAATAATGCGATTCGCTTTTTCCCAGATAAAAAAGGGTTATGTTCTGGTTTGGTCATTACAGGTATTGGTCTTGGTACAACGGTATTTGCGCCATTATCGGCTTGGATGATCGAACAATTTGATATTAAGATGACCTTTGTAATTTTGGGTATCGTTTATGCTGGGATTTCTCTTGTTTGTTCCCTAATCATTCAAAATGCACCAATTGAAAAAGAATCAGAAGAAATAAATGAGCAACCAGCAGAAAAAAATTACACTTGGCAGCAAATGATTAAGCATCCACTCTTTTATATCATCGTTTTAATGTATGCAGCTGGCGGCTTTTCTGGATTGATGATTTCATCGAATGCGGCGGATATCGGTCAAAATATGTTTGAGTTGACTCCCATTGTCGCAGCAACATTTGTCAGCGTCTATGCCTTAAGCAACTGTTTAGGACGTGTTATCTGGGGTGCCTTATCCGATAAAATCAACAGAACCAATACCATGATGTTGATTTTCGCTTGTATTAGCTTGTCTTTACTGGCTTTTATCTTTTTACATTCGGTTATTGGTTTTGCTATTGGGATGATTGGATTAGGCCTTTGTGAAGGTGGGGTTGCTGCAGTTATGCCACCTATTACAATCGAAAGTTTTGGTAATAAAAATCAAGGCGTCAATTATTCCTTCATCTTTGCTGGGTATTCGATTGCTTCAATGGTTGCCCCGAGATTGTCAGCAATGATTGGCGAAAATAACGATGGGAACTTTACACAAGCGTTTATCATCGGTTTAGCTTTAGCGATTGCAGGGATCCTCTTTACATTTATTTATAAACAAATAAAAAGGAATCAGATACTAAATTAAAAGGAGTCGAGAAAATGACACGGATAACAGAAACTTTAGGAATCAAATACCCGATTTTCCAAGGAGCAATGGCGCAAATTTCGAAATATCAATTAGCTGCGGCTGTTTCAAATGCTGGAGGTCTTGGCATTATTGCTTCTGGCGGGATGAGCGATGAACAACTACGGGAAGAAATCAGAAATTGTAAAAAACATACGGATAAACCTTTCGCTGTCAATCTAATGCTAATGGCGCCAAATGTTCCCGAGTTGATTGAAGTCATTGTCGATGAAGGGGTAAAAATCATTACTACAGGTGCTGGCACACCGAAAAAATATATGCCGATTTTTGATAAAGCAGGTATCAAAGTCATTCCTGTTGTGCCAAGTGCAGCAATTGCAAAGAAAATGGAAGATATAGGCGCAACAGCCGTTGTTGCTGAAGGTTCAGAAGCTGGTGGACATATTGGAGAGTTATCCACGATGGTCTTATTGCCACAAGTTGTTGACGCTGTGTCCATTCCAGTTATTGCAGCCGGCGGGATTGGTACAGGAAAAAATATAGCCGCAGCTTATGTACTGGGTGCTAGCGGGGTTCAGATGGGCACAGCCTTCATGTTAGCTGAAGAATGTCCAATTCCAGCAAACGTCAAAGAATTTATCGCCAATGCAAAGGAAATGGATACCGCAGTTACTGGACGTAATGGCGGAGCTCCAGTGAGAAGTTTGAAAAATAAAATGATCGAACAATACATCCAATGGGAAAAAGACAACATGCCTCGTGAACAGCTAGAAGAATTAACGATGGGATCAGCTCGTAAAGCAGCTGCTGGTGACATCGAGAATGGCTCGGTTATGGCGGGACAAGTTTCTGGCTTACTTCATCAAGTGAAACCAGCGAAACAATTAATTGAAGATGTATTGAATGACGCACACGCAGCACTTAGAAACGTTGAGATTAGTTAGTAACGTTCACCCGTTGGACAAAGGTTTTACGCTTTTCATTATCTAGCTTCGCAGGCTACCCTCTCGGAAAAAAGATAAAATCCGATTGTGGTCAAAAGCGCCACTCTCTGATTTTCCTATTTTTCTGTCGAGGATAAACGAGTACTTTACGCTTTTCATTATCTAGCTTCGCAGGCTATCCTCTCGGAAAAAAGACAAAATCCGATTGTGGCTAAAAGCGCCACTCTCTGATTTTCCTATTTTTCTGTCGAGGATAAACGAGTACTTTACGCTTTTCATTATCTAGCTTCGCAGGCTACCCTCTCGGAAAAAAGACAAAATCCGATTGTGGTCAAAAGCGCCACTCTCTGATTTTCCTATTTTTCTGTCGAGGATAAACGAGTACTTTACGCTTTTTATTATCTAGCTTCGCAGGCTATCCTCTCGGAAAAAAGACAAAATCCGATTGTGGCTAAAAGCGCCACTCTCTGATTTTCCTATTTTTCTGTCGAGGATAAACGAGTACTTTACGCTTTTCATTATCTAGCTTCGCAGGCTACCCTCTCGGAAAAAAGACAAAATCCGATTGTGGTCAAAAGCGCCACTCTCTGATTTTCCTATTTTTCTGTCGAGGATAAACGAGTACTTTACGCTTTTTATTATCTAGCTTCGCAGGCTATCCTCTCGGAAAAAAGACAAAATCCGATTGTGGCCAAAAGCGCCACTCTCTGATTTTCCTATTTTTCTGTCGAGGATAAACGAGCCTGCTACGCTTTTAAATTTAGGAGGAAAAAATATGTCAAAAGCACAAACAATCAAACATGTAGTATTAACAGGAAATGATTTAACATTAGATGAATTGGTCGCAGTATCGCGGTTTAATGCAACAGTATCTATCAGTGAAGAAGCTGTTGAAGAGGTAAAACGTTCTCGTAAAATTGTTGATGAGATTGTTGAAGAAGAGCGTGTTACTTACGGAATCAACACTGGGTTCGGTTCATTATGTAATGTGTCGATTTCAAAAGAAGATTCTGTTCAGTTACAAGAAAACTTGATTCGCACTCACGCTTGTGGATATGGTGATCCCTTCTCGACAGATATCGTTCGCGGAATTATGGTAATTCGTGCCAATTCTTTAACAAAAGGTTATTCAGGTATTCGTTTAGAAGTCATTGAAAAATTGATTGAGATGTTAAACAATCACGTGCATCCAATTATTCCAGAAAAAGGTTCATTAGGAGCTTCTGGTGATTTAGCTCCGTTATCTCATATGGTTTTACCGATTCTAGGGTTAGGTGAAGCGGAGTATAAAGGTGAGGTTTGTGACGGAAAAGAAGCGATGACAAAAGCGGGTATCGCTACAATGTCATTGGCTGCTAAAGAAGGATTAGCCTTAATCAACGGAACACAAGCTTTAACTGCAACTGGTGCTTTAGCCGTTTATGATGCGATTCGTTTATTGAAAGTCAGCGATGTGGCTGGTGCTTTATCAATTGAAGTGCATAACGGAATCATTGATGCTTTTAAAGAAGCGTTACACGTGATTCGTCCTCAAGCTGGACAAGTTATTACTGCTGAAAATATGCGCCATTTATTAGAAGGAAGTACCTTTGTTACTCACCAAGGAGAACTACGTGTTCAAGATGCATACTCTCTAAGATGTATTCCGCAAATTCATGGTGCCAGTAAAGATGCCATTCGTTTCGTTGAAGATAAAGTCGAAATTGAAATCAATTCAGTGACAGATAACCCAATTATCACTCGTGACAAAGAAGCCATTTCTGGCGGGAATTTCCATGGTCAACCAATGGCACTTCCGTTTGATTTCTTAGGTATTTCAGTCGCTGAAATTGCTAATGTTTCAGAACGTCGTTTAGAGCGTTTAGTCAATGCCTCACATAATCGTTTAAGCTCATTCTTAGTTGCGAAAAGTGGGCTAAACTCTGGCTTTATGATTACTCAATACGCAGCTGCAGCTTTAGTATCAGAAAATAAAATCTTAGCACATCCAGCTTCTGTGGATTCCATTCCATCTTGTGAAAACCAAGAAGATCTAGTAAGTATGGGGACAATCGCTGCACGTAAAGCGAAAAGTATCAATCAAAATACTTCTCGTGTCGTTGCAACTGAAGTATTAGCTGCTTGTCAGGCCATCGACATGAGAAAAGCGCAAGACCCAAGTTTCAAACTAGGAAAAGGAACACAAGCTGCCTATGATGTTGTCCGTAAACATTGTGGTTTCCTAGAAGAAGATAAAAACATTGAGATGTATAAAGAATTAGATATTATCACTAATTTGATCATGAACGATGAATTTATCGATGCTGTGGAAAATGTTGTTTCAGTAAACTACTAAAAATAAAACAACATTTCTATCCTCTGTTATTGTTTGTTAATCCAATCTTGTCCAAAGCGAGATTGGATTTTTTAACATAAATAAAAAAGATTGGAGTGACCACGATGATGTATCAAAAACCTAAGGGAACTCGAGATATTTTACCAGGTGAAAGTGAGAAATGGCAGTATGTGGAGCAAAAAGCTCGCGAAGTATTCAAACGCTATCAATACAAAGAAATCAGAACACCGATTTTTGAACATTTAGAATTGATTACCCGAAGCGTAGGTGAATCAACAGATATTGTCACCAAAGAAATGTACGACTTTAAGGACAAAGGCGGGCGACATATCACTTTACGACCAGAAGGAACTGCCCCTGTCGTTCGTGCCTATGTCGAAAATAAACTCTATGGTCCAGAACATACAAACCCATACAAAGTTTATTATATGGGACCAATGTTTCGCTATGAACGTCCCCAAGCAGGACGTTTGCGTCAGTTCCATCAAATCGGAATTGAAGTCTTAGGCGCTGACAATCCAGCTATTGATGTTGAGGGGATTTCTGTGGCATTGGCTCTATTCTCTTCTTTAGGTTTAAAAAAATTCAAACTAGTAATCAACAGCTTAGGCGACCAGGACAGTCGACAAGCCCATAGAGCAGCTCTTTTAGACTACTTAACACCTTTAGAAGATCAACTAAGTTCTGATTCAAAACGTCGCTTAAAAACGAATCCTTTGCGTATTTTGGATAGTAAAGAAGAACAAGACCAGCCAATCGTAGCAGATGCGCCTTCTATTTTAGACTACTTAAATCCTGAATCAACCACCTATTTTGAAACGGTCAAGGAAATGTTGACAGCATTAGATATCCCATTTGAAGTTGATAGCAATATGGTACGTGGACTTGATTATTATAACCATACAATCTTTGAGATTATGAGTGATTCAGAAGCTTTCCAAGGAGTAAACACAACGATTTGTGCTGGTGGACGTTATAATGGATTAGTTGAAGAAATTGGCGGCCCAAGCATTCCTGGCTTTGGTTTTGGTAGTGGGATTGAGCGAATCATTTTGACCCTAGAAGCAGAGCAAGAGAAAAAACACTTAGATAATGCCATTGATATTTATGTAGTCGGCATGGGAGAACGCTCCTCTTTAGAAACCTTAAAATTGACGGAACACCTTCGTAGAGCGGGATTTTCAGTTGAACGAGATTATTTAGCCCGTAAGGCCAAAGCACAATTTAAGCAAGCTAATAAATTAGGCGCAGCATTCACCGTGATTCTTGGCGATGAAGAACTTGAATTAGGACAAGCAACGATTAAAAATATGGCCACTAGTAAAGAAGTTCACTATAATTTAAATGCGTTGTATAACCAACCAGAAAACATTTTCCAAGAGTTAGGATACAAATCAAAAGAATCTGAGAAATAACTCTAACAGTTACATCTCAGACCTCTATAAACTGAATAAATGGTGGAAACAAAAGTAAGTTCTTCGGAAATAAGAAACTCATGAAAACTGGAAAATAGAGCCTGGAGCATAACTTAAAAGTTATGTTTCAGGCTCTTAGTATCAGAATGAACGGTGGGAGCAGAAGCAACTCCTTCTTATTGCTGTAAAACACAACGAGGTACGAGTTGATGTTACACAGTACCTACTAGATTCTCGGAGTTAGACGCTTCTTTTCCAACCTTCTAACCTTGATATGTTTTTTATCTACCTACAATAAAAGTCAATTCACATTCACAAACTTTTTTATCTTCAACAAAAGCCGTTGCTTTTCCGATTCCAACATAGTCTCTGATTTTCACGATTTCAAAATGTAGTTTCAATACATCACCTGGCACTACTTTTTGACGGAATTTTGCTTTATTGATACCGCCGATATAGGCCGTTTCACCATTGAATTGATCCATTTTTAAAATCAAGATTGACCCTACTTGCGCCAACGCTTCAATAATCAAAACACCTGGCATTGTTGGGTTTCCAGGGAAATGTCCTTGGAAAAATTCTTCATTGATCGTTACGTTTTTTGTTGCGATAATTTTTTTCTCTGGAATAATTTCATCCACATAGTCGATAAAACAAATTGGGTATCTGTTTGGAATCATTTCCATAATTTCTGTTGCATTCATTAATCTTGTCATTGTTAGTTTTCCTCCCATTTCTTCATACAAATAACGCCATTGTGACCGCCGAAGCCGAATGAATTGCTGATTGCATATTCTGCTTGAACGGAGCGTGAACCTTCTGTTACATAATCTAAATCACATTCTGGATCTGCTTCTTTATAGCCAACGGTTGGATGCGCTACGCCTTCTTGTAATGTCTTCACACAAGCAATCGCTTCGATCCCTCCGGCTGCACCTAGTAAATGTCCTGTCATACTCTTTGTACTTGAGATTGGAATCTCATACGCACGTTCACCAAATACTCGTTTTAAAGCTGCGGTTTCTGCAGCATCATTAGCGGGTGTTGAGGTGCCATGTGCATTGACATAGCCCACTGCTGAGGCATCAATTGACGCTTCGGCTAACGCTAATTCAATCGCATCTGCTGCGCCACTTCCATCTTTTAATGGTGCGGTCATATGACTAGCATCACAATTACTACCGTAGCCAACAATTTCACCTAAAATCGTTGCACCACGTTTTTGTGCATGCTCAAGCTCTTCTAGCATCAACATACCAGCACCTTCGCCCATAACAAAACCATGTCTTTCTTTATCAAAAGGAATCGATGCTCTTGTGGGATCTTCAGTTGTGTTTAATGCACTTAATGCCGCAAAACCAGCAATCCCGATTTCACAAATCGTCGCCTCTGTTCCTCCTGTAATCATCACGTCAGCCAAGCCGTATTTGATTGTGCGGAAAGCTTCTCCGATCGCATTTGTCGCTGATGCACAGGCTGTGACGATTGTTTGAGAAGGACCTTTTGCCCCAAGTTTGATTGAGATATTTCCTGAAGCCATATTGGCAATTACCATTGGTACGAAAAATGGTGTTACTCGTTTGGCTCCTTTTTTATCCATCACTCTCACTTGATCTTGTAACGTTGTCATACCGCCGATACCACTACCTACGATTACGCCAAAACGTTTTGGATCAATGCTTTCATAAGTCAAACCACTCATATCCCACGCTTCTAATGCAGCAACTAGACCATATTGAGAAAATAAATCCATCCGCTTTTGCTCTTTACGATCAAGCACACCACTTGGATCAAACTCTTTGACTTCCCCAGCTAAAGCAACACCAGTATCTTCAGAATCAAATTTAGTAATTTTACCGATTCCTAATTTTCCATTAACTAAATTTTGCCAGTATTCTTTCACCGTATTTCCTAAAGGAGTCACCGCTCCCATTCCGGTTATTACAACTCGTTTCATCATGCACCTCCGCTATTGTTTTGATGTTCAAATTAAAAAAAACTTGCATAACCAACACTTTTTTGTTTAAATTTAAGTAAAATAGTTTGACTTTCAAAGTATTTTAGTTAATAATTCAGACATCCGATAAAATGTCTGTCTGGTTAGCATTATCAATTCGAGAATTATATTATCATTCTCAAACAGATAATACCAGTTGCAATTTTATCCGTCAACTTAAATAAAGTTAGAAATTTAGATTTTATTAAGATGCACGAAACTCTTCACACACTAAAAATAATACTTAAAGGGGAAAAATCATATGTTTCTAAAAAATAAAAAAGTCGTCGTAATGGGCGTAGCAAACAAAAGAAGTATCGCTTGGGGCTGTGCCAAAGCCTTAAAAGAACAAGGGGCAGAAATTATCTATACGTACCAAAATGAACGCATGAAAAAACAAGTATTAAAACTAGCTGAACCAACTGATCTACTTGTTGAATGTGACGTTTCTTCTGATGAATCAATCGCTCAAGCATTCAGCACGATCCAAGAGAGATTCGACAAAATCGACGGTGTTGTTCATGCCATCGCATTTGCCAACAAAGAAGAATTAGACGGCAATGTCAGCGACATCACTCGTTCAGGTTATTTATTAGCCCAAGACATCAGCAGCTACTCATTATTAGCGGTTGCTCACTATGCAAAACCATTATTAAATCCTGGTTCTGGAATTGTTACGATGACCTATTTAGGATCAGAAAGAGCAATCCCTAACTACAACATGATGGGAATCGCCAAAGCTTCTTTAGAAACAGCTGTAAAATATCTAGCCTATGAATTTGCTGCAGATAAAATCCGTGTCAACGGTATTTCAGCAGGTGCAATCAAAACATTAGCTGTAACAGGTGTGAAAGATTACGATCAATTAATCAAAATTTCAGAAGACCGTACACCAGATAAAGCTGGCGTAACAATAGAAGAAGTCGGAAATACTTGTGCCTTTCTTGTCAGTGAATTAGCGGCAGGGATTGTTGGTGATATTATTTATGTGGACAAAGGGGTTCATTTAACTTAAGCAAAAAAAAAGCTGTTGTTGGGACAAACACTAATGAAGGCTATGCCCTTATCATCGTTTGTCTCAACCGCAACTTTACTTTATCTTTTTCCTAAATTCAGATACCCGTTATTGACCCTAAGCATCATCTGTAAACCAAAATAATAGCCTGGCAGTTGCTTACTGATCGTAATCATTAATGAACTTAGTAAATGCGTAGCGACCAATGTCACGATCAACTGCAACCAACTATTCGCCAAAAAATGATAACTATCCACTAAACTTGCCGCCCATAAAATACATAATGGATGGATGAAAAAATAATATTTTCCTAAGTCTCGTAACTGTTTAAAATCAACAGCTATTTTAAGATTCAATGTCATACTCCAACAGAAAAAGATCGCCGTAAATGGAATAAGTGACCACATAAAGTTTTTATCGATTCCTGTATTTGCATAAACGATCAATCCTTCACCGACTAATAATCCTCCAAAAAGCACAACCAACAATCCAAAATACTTCTGAAACGCAGCAATCTTTTCATGGTAATCCCATAAAAAATACCCAACAACTACAAATACCAAAGTAAAGAACAATCCATTACGAGTCGTGATAAATAAATTCAAGTACTGATCAAAAAAAGCTTTCAACGGTTCAAATTCAATATACCCATAATACGTTTCTAACGACCCAAACAGACTCAAAATAAACGTTAACCCAAACAACAGAGCATATCCTTTTTTCTTAATGAACCAGTGAGCAAAAATGAGTCCAAAAATCATGGCTGGAATATACCAAAGATGGTAATACGTTCCTGTATAAACCAATCCTGCCAACAATGCTATTGGATATAAATACGGCTCTAGTGAATAATTCTCCTGAATCCACACAAACCCAATCGGCAAATAAATCAAACTCCAAAATAAATACGAGCGAATGGACGACGTTACATACCTTTTCAAATACCCCGGCGAACCATCATATCCTCTTCTAACAAAATAACTCGTTGAAATCAAAAAATACGGAACAGCAATTCGACATAACACATTTTTAAACAAATGATGAACAACGGGATCTTGGATGACCCGTTCACAATGAAAACAGATAATTAAAATCGCTGCGCCATATTTTATTAAATCGATACCATTATTACTGTTGGTTTGTTTGCTAACTTGCGTATTGATACCACTCACCCCTGACTTTCATAAAAAAGCTACAATTAAATGTACTCTTCCCTACTCCTATTACATTTAATTGTAGCAAAACAGACGCTCGATGTTATCGGCTTTAAGTCTGAGATTTGCTCACTTCTTTAGGACTATTTTTATGAGTCAAAAAAGGAACGGAATATCATCGTCCCATTCCTATCTCTCTTCTTTCATCAACTTAGTTTCACTTTCTTACAATTTTGCTCTTTTATTTGCTATAACTCTACACTTTAAAACAACGCAGCAAACAGCTAAAGATTCTTGGTTTCTGTCGATATATTCTAATTATCTCGCTCTATATAAAAAAACACTATTTAACACCCGAATATTTTCTCTCCTACTATAATAATCGCTTAAATTTTCCATTTTTTCATGAATAACTACAAGACGAAAAGACGAGATTTTGCAAGTTATTTCTCCACTTTTTATATGCTTTTGTCAAATTTGTCCATTCCACGAGGAACATTTTGACAATTCAAAAAAAGTTATTGACTACCCTTGTACCTTTAAGTTAAGATAATATTACAACAAGAAATAAAAAAAGGCGCCCTGCAGAAGGACAGTAATCCTCTTGCAGAGCCCTGTATTATCAGCATGAACTAATAATACAAGTTGCCTCGTCAATATAACTATTGACTGTTATCATTGTACTAAATGTTAGAAAAGATTACTAGTCCTTTCTGCATATTCAATGAAACTAGTTGATATTTCTTTAGCGAACGCTTCATGGTATTAGTTGCTGACTAGTACCATTTTTTTGTTGTCCTAATGAGTCAGATAATTAGAGCGAAAAACAAAATAAACAGGCACTCTACAAAAGGACAGTAATCCTCTTGCAGAGCCCTATATTATCAGCATGAACTAATAATATAAGTTGCCCGAGTCAATGCATTGACATATTCATTTTACCTAATTTTTGTAAGAAATACTAGTGTTTTTTTACAATTCAAGGGATTTGAATAGTTAATGGTTATTTATTGAACTTTTGCACGGTATTAGTTGGTGACTAATACCGTATTTTTTCGCTCTTTTTATAAATAGTAAACACCAAACTCCTTTCATTCGAATACCTTTTTTTCATATTCTAACACTTGGTGTTTACGAGCTGGAGTTACTAGGATCAACTGCTCGCCATACTTTTACTATTCAATCAAAAAAAGGTTTGCCAAGTCAATGCGTATACAATTAGAAGAAAAAATCAACATGCAAATAATTATTTTCCGAGTTCCATGATTGAATGACCAAAAGTAGTCCATTGTTCCTTGTGACCCAGTAAAGTAAGAAACTGATTTTTTTAGCTTCTTACTTTCCCGATAAAAAATAGCAGGCTTTGCAGAACTTGCTATTTCAAACAGCTGTTTGCCAATTAATGTTTTTACCAAAACATGTCAACCATTTATTCACACATATGGTAAATAGCTGTTTGTTTTTTATTTTATCAGAAAGCACACTGCTCTTTCAATCACTGATTCCATTAAACCATGAATGACCGTGTGCCTGAATAAATGTTACTTCTGATTTATAAAAGTCTTGGTGGCCTTTTACTACCTAGAAAAAAGCTGGATAGCATCCGCCTGAGACCGAATAGCTTCAACAGATTCTTCTTCATTTAATAAGTTTAAAGCCGCTTTAAATGTTGGATCTACATTAAGTTTTATAGAAGCAAACGTCTCATGATGCCAAATTTCATGGGCTACTTTCAACGACTCTACCCAAAGATGGTACTCTTGATCCGTTGTGATAATATCGATCAATGTTACAAAATTTCCTCCTACATTCCGAATATACTTGCCAAATTGTAGGTTTACTTCCTTAATATCCTGAAGAGGAAATACTGCAATCTGTTCGTCGACAGCGGCATTTACGACCACTTTTGCTTTTCCAATTTGCTTGATGGACACTTGTTCACTGCTAAAGCTACACAAACAATTTGCATAACCAAGCAATTTTGAAAATGTCGCTTGTGGAAATAGCTTATCTTCGATTTTTACAAAGGTATTTACTCGTTTCCCTTCTAAAAACAATGGTTTGAGCTCTTGAGTGTAGGCGCTGTAAAATGCAGCATTCTGATTCTCTTGCTTATTTTGATCCATAGAATTGTGCCTTCTTTCTTTCCCTTCGAACAAGCTTCTAAAGAAACCAGACTTTTTACGTCCCAATAAATTATCTACGCTACTATTGAAATACTCAGAAAGTCGAACGACGTTCTCTAAATCTGGAAGACTTTTTCCAAGTTCCCATTTAGAAATCGTTTGGCGCGAAACTTTCAGATAGTCAGCCAGTTCCTGTTGTGAGATATCTCGTTCTTGACGGAATTTTTTAATTTGTTTGCCAATTTCTACAGTCACTATAATCGACTCCTTATTTTGCGTCTACCTTTTTCACCGCACAAATACGTTGCTTTCCTTGATTATACATGAAATCTTTACGCAACGATGCGTTGCATGCTAATTTAATCCTATTTTTAGTCATTCACTAATCTGCGTTACAAAAATCTCCACCACATTTATATTCATCAATAAATGCAGTAGAGATAGTCTTTGGTTAGTGCGTTTCACCTTAATTAGTTTTCGCTTTTTTAATTTCTAGAGTATTATTGTCTCATCAAATGTTTATCCGCAATCGTATAAACCTGATCAGCAATTGGTAAATAAAACTCTTCATCATTTGAAATCACTAAAACACTTCCCCTAAAAGCTTTTAAGGCATCTTGCAAGGATTTTCTTGAATCGACATCTAAATGGTTCGTCGGCTCATCTAAGATCAGGAAATTACTTGGTTGCATCGTTAGATCACATAGTTTCACTTTGGATTGTTCTCCACCGCTTAGCATGTATAGATTTTTTGAAGCAATCTCTCGTTTTAATCCGCATTTTGCTAATTCACGACGAACATCTTCATACGTTAGCCTCGTGTATTTATTGGCTAAGGCTTCGATCGGTGTCCATTCAATATTTTCCCATTCGATTTCTTGTGAATGGTAGCCTATAGCGACTTGTGGGGAAAATTGGGCTTTTCCAGAAATCGCAGGAATCATTGAAAGAAGTGTTTTTACCAATGTTGATTTACCCAAGCCATCTGCACCGGTAATCACTAATTTCTCTCCTTTTTTGATTTGTAAATCACGTACAGTCAACAAAGGTGATTTATAGCCTACTGTCAATTCGTCAATCGTCATAACATTTGGTGAGCTTTGCGGCAATAGTTTAAAAGAGAAATTCGATTTAACTTTCTTTTCAGGTTCTTTCAAGCGATCCATTTTTTCTAAATGTTTTCTACGACCTTGTGCCATTTTAGTTTTAATACCAGCGATATTCTTTTGAATAAAGGCTTCTGTTTCTTTAATTTTTCGTTGTTGGGCCTCAAATTGACTTTGATACGCTTCTGCCAAGTGCGCTTTTTGTTTTAAGAAATCGTTGTAATTACTGTGATATTTTTTGATCGAACCAAAATCGATATCACAGATGCATGTTGCAATGTTGCTTAAAAAGTTGGTGTCATGAGAAACAATGATAAAGGCATTTTCAAAGCCATTTAGATAATCTGTCAGCCAGTCAATATGTTCCTGATCTAAATAGTTCGTCGGCTCATCTAAGATTAAAACAGATGGTTTCTCCAACAATAATTTTGCCAAAATCACTTTGATTTGATCCCCACGGTTTAGTGCACTTAATGGTTGGGTCGCATCCGTAATTCCAAGGCCTGCAATAGCTTTACTGATGTCATTTTCTACTTCATAAAATCCTTTGAGTTCTAGCTGTTCTTGATACGTTGCAGCTCTTGTTAAAAGCTGTTCATCCCCTGTTTCACTATATTTTTCATATAATTTTACCATTTCTTTTTCGGTGTTGAATAACTCTTGATAGGCAGACGTTAAAAACTCACTAATTGTCAACGACTGATCCATGTCCACATACTGATCTAAATAACCTAAAGTAGCAGCTGGATTCCATGAAATCGATCCGCTATCTGGTAAAACATCACCTAAGAGCATCTTTAATAAGGTACTTTTCCCTGCACCATTTTTCCCAACGATGCCCATGTGTTCATTACTGCGAAGAGTAAATGAACTGTTTTCGTAAAGCTGTTTATCTGGTACTGCATAGGTTAAATCTTTGACTTGTAATAATTCCATTTTAATTTCCTCTTTCATGTGGTTTCTTTGCATTTTTTACTAAAGAACATACAAAAAAGACCCACAGACAAAATGTCTAGGGCCTTTTTAATCTATATATCCTTCAGTAAATAGGTACACTAAAAACATAGCACACACGCGCTATTTTTAAGCATACTAAATTTACTGATGAATAAGAAAAGCTCTTACGCTTTCCGATTAAGCTCCATACAACACTTCATCAAAAATAAGTTGTAGGGAGCTAAGAGTTGAAATAAATAATACGTACATTTGAAACACCTTCCTCAGAGGTTACTTTATCATTTTGGAAAAAAATAGTCAAATGCAGGATAAATGATGGTAATTATCACTAGT
This sequence comes from Enterococcus sp. 4G2_DIV0659, assembly GCF_002140715.2. NCBI lineage: Bacteria > Bacillati > Bacillota > Bacilli > Lactobacillales > Enterococcaceae > Enterococcus > Candidatus Enterococcus mansonii. Next base: position 1,240,989 of record NZ_NGLE02000001.1, read on the forward strand.
CTATATGAGTCAAATGAAAGAGATATAACATCCATAAGCTATTCAGCTTCTAAAAAATTGTTTGAATTAATGAACTATCACTATTTTTCTACTTAGCTCTATTTATTTTTACTCATTCTACGATAAACGCGATTATAACTTAAACGTAATATCCCCTAATTTTGTCATCGTAGCAAAACGTTCATCCATTAATTTTACTTCTAGCTCAAATTCTTTTTTCTTAAATGTTTCATCGTAATCTTCTTTGTTTAAAGCAAAAACAAGATACGTTTCGCCTTCTTCCCCAATATCTACTAATGCTTTCTCCGGTTTTTCTTCTAACATCCCTTGACTTAGTACTTTGCCAAGGCTGCCGATTTTTAATCCACCTGACATATTTTCCAATCGAACTTTTTCTTTGCCTTCATTTTTTATTTTTACTTTCGCGGTTAAAAGGACAACCCCTGATTCGAAGTCCTTGAATCTCGCAGCAGTATCTTCATTTGGCTCAAAATCTACGAATTGATACCCCTCTAATACCACCTTGATTCCTTCAAAATCAACTGTTTGCTCTGTTTTTTCAGCACTAATCATTTTTTTCACACCCATGTTAGCAGCACTAGCTTTGTCTGGGTAAAATTCTCCACTCTCACTAACGGTTTGCTCCCCTTCAGTACTCACTGGTATTTTTACTTTTTCCGATTCGTAAATTGCATCAGCTTTAGAGTAACTATCTGGTTTTGAATACAGTCCTGCTGTTTCTATCGTTACTTCTCCATATTCTTTGATTTTTTCTACTGCCTCTGGTCGAATAGCATACGTAATGTAGCCTGTAACTTTTTCACCCGCTTTAACTTCTCGTTTTTGCTTAAGCATGATGCTAGTAAACAGTGGATACTCTTCTTCTATATCGTCGTTAATCAAGCTTTTCGTATATGTCAGACTGCGATCATATCCAACCACGGATAGATCAAAACCAGAAGCTGTATACACGCTTTCGTTCGATTTATTTTCAACCTCAGCTTCTAAGATCACTATCCCGCCATTTTTTGTTTGATCGCCAAAAGGAATACTTAAATTTCTGGAAAAATCTTCAACTTCATAATATTCATATCCTTTGATCCTTACCTTGTACTCATCGGTGCCAAAGTTTTGCTCATCAGTATTTGCATAAATTGAAGACATTTTTTCTGCTTCGATATTCTCTTGAATCGCTTTGGCTAATTCAGCGAACGGTGTTTCTGATTTCTTCGTTTCTTTACTCGCCTTAGTACTTTCTTTGGTAGCACTAGTACTGCTAACCGCCGTTGATGAAACTTCTGTTTTGACTTCTTTTTTCTGATTGTTTCCGCAAGCTGTTAAAACGGCTATTGAAAGTAGGATTATTGAACGTAATACGATTTTTTTCATTTTATAACTCCCTTTAAATTGTGTCTTACACTAGTAATACCTTTCAAACGGAAAAAGGTTACACTATTTTTAAATTTTTTTAGATCTTTCAAAAAGAACGCAAAAAAAAGGCTGAAACAAACACATTTTCTTTTTTAGTGTTTGTTTTAGCCCTTTTTTGCCGCTCTATAAATTGCCTAGTTTTTTCTTTTTCTAATTAAGTCGTTCAGGCATCATTCCTTCTAAAAATGCCCAAACACCATTACTGATTCTTAACTCTTCTTGATCATAGTGTGAAAGTTCTGTCCGAATCAAGTGGTCTTGTTTATCTAAAACTTTTTGCGCCCAATGTGGATCAATCAATACTGCTCGTCCCACTGCTGCTAAGTCTGCAGAGGTTAAAATAGACTCAACATCTGCTCCATTCCTAATATCGCCAACACCAATTAGTGGGAGACGACCATTAATTGTTTCATTTATATACGCAATAATTGGTTTGTCTTTGAACGCATCATTTACAGAATGATTTCTATAGTTGCCAACAGATAAGTGCAAATAATCTAGTGGTTTATTAGACAACTGATCCACTAAATACAACGTATCACTTAAACGAATCCCTGGTTCTTCGTACTCTTCTGGCGAAAAGCGATACCCAACAATAAAGTCTTTAACACCTGATTCATCTACTACACTTGTCACGCCATCTACAAGTTCATTAATAAATTTGATTCTTTTTTCTAGTGTTCCGCCCCAATCATCTGTTCGTCGGTTCGAATGTGGAGAGAAAAATTGTTGAATTAAGTACGTATTTGCACCGTGGATTTCTACACCATCAAAACCTGCCTTGATGGCTCTTTCTGTCGCTTTTTTAAAACTATCTAAAATAGTAAAAATTTCTTCCTCGGTCAATTCTCTAGGCGTCTGTGCATCTGGTCTTTGTGCAGCAACCGCACTTGGTGCAACAGGTTGATTTCCCCCTAACACCTTAGAATCCGTCATTCGTCCAGCATGAAAAATCTGAAGAATCGCTTTCGTATGGTTTTTCTTGATCGCAGCAGCTAATTTAGAAAGCCCTGGAATAAAACGGTCATCATATACACCTAATTCACCTTCCCAGCCTTTCCCACTTTCGTGTACATTGGCCGCTGCAGTGATCACTGCGCCAACTTCCCCAGAACGTAACTCATAATGAGCAATCTCATCATTTGTTACTACCCCATCAAAAAAAGACATTTTAGTGGTCATAGGTGCAACAACCAGTCTATTTTTCAAATGCAATCCTCGTTTAAATGTAATTCCTGATTCTAATTTATCCATTTGAATTTCCTCCTCCTGAACTTGCATGCGCATGCATCTATATTTAGAATAACCAAAAAAGGACTAAAAAGCAATGTTTTAGTCCTTTATTTAAAATTTTCTTCTAAGATAGCCTGTACATCTTTTTCAATCGCTATTAATTCTTCTAATCCTTGATCTGTTAAATCAACATAAAATCCACGCTTATCAGCAGAACAATCTTTTTTTATAATCACTTGAGGCTCTTTTTCTTCTAAACGTTTAATCAGACGGGACAACGCACTTTGACTTAAACACAAATAGTTTCCTAGATCATTCAAGCGCATATGGCATCCATTTTGATGAAGTTGATATAATGCATAATACTCACTAATCGTCAGTTGGCTTTTTTTCTTTAACACGTCTTCTAATTTTTTTTCGACAGTAGAATGTTTTTTTGTATAATCTAACCACTGTGAAATCAGAGGTGTATCCATTTGATCATTCCTTGCTAATTATTCTCTTTAACAATTCCATTTTGCTTGTTTTTAGGAGAAATGTCAAAGGTTACAAAAAATGACTATAAGGTCTGACGACTAAATACCTAGCGTTTGACTTCTATTCTTTTCACATTGAACAAAGCAATTCCCAAGAAGACAAGACTTGAAACAATAAGTAGCGCAATCGGGATGAACACCTCATGAGAATAGTTCATTACAATTCCTAACTCTTCTTGTACAACTTTCATCGCTTGTTGATCGGAAGAGGCAAAAGCATTTTCTGTAAAAATCCGTCTAATCAAAACAACCCCACTTGTCAGTGGAAAGTATTTAACCACTAATTGCGCTGTTTCAGGTAAGCTTCCTATCGGCACATAACAACCTGTTAAAAAGCCTAATAACGGCCCAATGATTGAGGTCATCGTAGAAAAAGTATCAATACGACGGAAAAAACTAGCAACAAAAAACATAAACGCAGAAGAACAAAAAACGGTCAAAAGACTAACTAAAATCAACAAAGCAAACTGGCTTATAGATAAAAATGCACCATTTGAAATAAACACAAGGTAACACTCAGCGACTAAAATAACCGCTATCGTAATCACAAATGAAATCAAGAAGGTACTAAAGAAATACCCCAACATGATTTTACTTTTAGAAATCGGCGAAATCATAAAATCAGTATACACATTTCGTTCCTTATCACGAATCATCAAACTAACCGAACCTAGTGTAGAACTAGCAGAAGCAATGCCAATCACTCCTGCTAACATCCAAGTATCTATCACTAATTGTGGATTAGCTAAAACAGACAGTTGTTTTACTAAGCTATCTCCTAATAAAAATACGTATAATACGATCATAATCAATGCACCAATAAATGAACCGACAACGGCTTGTTTGTTTTTAAAAAATAATAGTAACCCTCTATACACTAATGCGTTCATCTTGCTCTCTCCTTTTTTCGACAGTGGTTAAAAAGACATCTTCTAATGTGCCACAATCATAGGCTTCCTTTAATTTTTCTGGTGTATTATAAGCCATAATTTGACCTGCCCCTAACATTAAAATATTTGTTGAATCCCTCGCTTCTTCCATGTAATGAGTAGTCAAAACGATGGTCATTTTATATTTTTCCTTTAGTTTATGAATCAATTTCCACATATCCGCTCTAGAAACAATATCTAACCCTGTAGTTGGCTCATCCAAAAACAATAGTTTAGGTGTATTTAGTAAAGCTCTAGCGATATCTACCTTTCTTTTTTCACCACCAGATAAAACACCGTAACGTTTGTTTAACAGATGCTGTCCTTGCACATCTGTTAACTTTTCATTCGCTAAGTCTTTCGCCTTCTTCCAATTATTTGTATAAAAGTAAGCCCTTATTACTAAATTATCTCTGACTGACAACTCTTGATCTAAAATACTATTTTGAAAAACGACTGAAATCAGTGATTTATGTTCGATAGAATTGGAATCTAGTTGCTTGCCTTCTAGTAATATCTCACCTGAATTAGCTTTAGTTAATCCTAAGATCAATGAAATTAATGTAGATTTTCCAGCACCATTTGGTCCGAGAATTGAAAATAATTCTCCCTCTTGGATTGAAAAAGATATATCTTTTAAGACTTGTTGTTGATGGTACTTCTTCGCTATATTTGTAATCGTTACAAGTTCTGCCATATTATTTACTCCTTTGCTTTGGTTGATAAATCAACTATAAGCAACCGTTGAAGCAAAAACAATCGACTTTGTCTAAGTGGTCGAAAAAGGCAACTAAGATGCAAAAAAAGGAGTGTAAGACAAAAATAAAAAATACTTTTTGTCTCACACTCTAAAACTGAATAAACGGTGGTACAAAAACAGCTCTTTAGAAAATAAGTCGAAATTTCTCGGAGCTAAACGTTTTGATGTGACCTCACTATAAAGTTGAATACATGGCTTGAAAATATCAGTTGTTTTTTCATCCCTTCTTTTTCTTTTGAATATACTGATTCATTTCATCAGCCTCTTTTTTATCATTACTGAACATAATAAATTTGATAAAGAAAAATATAAGTAAGACAATAATAAAGTTGCTCACTAAGCCCTTGACCCCAAGCTCCCAGCTAAAGAAAAAATCGCCAATAATAATCATCATAAATATAATACCGATATAGATAAATTGATTAACAATCATCCGTTGATTTGAGTATGTTTCGCGATCCTCAACCAGAAATAGCAGCAAGCCCGAAACGATAGAAACGAATAACGAAAATTCGATGATATTAAACAAAATTGCTTTATTTAATAGCAGATTCATAACAACTTGGATTGTAAAAACCATCGATGTTAGACGGAAAGCTTGTTTCAAATACGCAGCAATTTTCATTTTTTACGCTCCATTCCTAGCCCTTTTTTTAAATCTGGCACATATTTTCTAGATATAGCCACTCGCTCCTCATTGGTTAATAACGCTTCAAAACGACCACTAAAAGTAGGAGAGATTGCTTTAATCGCTTCGATATTGAGCAACATAGATTTTGATGTTCGGATAAATTTAAATGGTGCTAATTGCTCTTCCAGTTGATATAATTTATCACTACTTTGACAGACTAAATCTTGAGTATAAATAAAGCTTTTTTTATCCACTACTTCAATATAAAGAATGTCGGAAATAGGTAATTTGTAGAGCGAACCCGCTTCTTCTCCTAGAAGAAATTGGTCTTCTTTATTTAAGATGGCTAATACATTTTCCAATGCGGGTGTTAGTTTATGAACCTTAAATTTAGCTAGTTCCTCTTCATTAGAGTCAATAAATTCAACGCTTGTTTTCACATTTGTATCCTCTTTTATGGTTAATTTTGCTTATTATATCACATTTTATAACGTAACTTTTCACTTCTCGAATCTTATACTTTTAAAGAATCGGAATATAAATATCCGTTAGACTAGTGTCTTTTAGATTCTTAGGTGGTTCTGTGATGTACATTTCAAATGGCACTGCATCTCTGGATTTAGCTTTGTCTTTAAACAACCATTCTTGATACATATACTGCCAAGCTTCACCATACTGAGTAGCAGATATATCAAAATGCCCCACTCCAAATTTACCTGAAATACTGGATTCGCAAATAGTCCCACTTTCAATTACTTTTGCATCTTCTGAAATTGTCATTGCCACGCTAGTACGAAGATTTTTCTCATTTGTAATAAATGGGTTGTCGTCATAGATCGTCAAAACCTTTGTTTGATCAGGAACAATTAGCTTATTTTCAGTCGCAAAGTCAAATAATTCCTTGAATAGTTTTCTACTATGTTTCCTAAACTCAACATAGCTCCCTCTAAATCGATTGTAGATAATTCGTTGGTTGTTTAGTTCTTCTGTGGTAATAGTGATTGGTTTAATCATAATAATCGTCCTCCTTGTTTTTTAATCTCTCTTACAGCTCCTATTATTCCATGAACCTATTTGCATTTCTTGACAATTCTTGCTGTTTTCTATATTTTATTGGACTTACACCAAAATGTTTTTTAAATGTTCGACTAAATGAACTAGAATCACCATAGCCATATTCCATAGCAACAGTGGTGATGGATATTTTAGGACTGACACATAAAAAAATGGCAGCGCGTTCTATTTTAACTCTAGTCACAAATTCATTGATTGTCTCTGTAGAGTATCTCTTGAAAATCCTATGAAAATGAAATTCAGATAATTTCGCGTGTTCTGCTAACTTCTTTAAAGACAGCGATTCTTTTAAGTTTTGTTCAATATAATCCTCTGTTTTATTTATTAAACGGATGTAGGCTTGCCTAGAAATCAGCTCTTTCGTTTGGTTGTTCACTTTACTACACCTTATCTACTAATCACTCGTTGAACTTTAATGAAGAAGTAGTGATTAATCTTTCCTTATTTAATTTAGAGTCATTATAGCATAGCAAAAATACATCAATGAATGGAAGAGGGGACAACAGCATTGAACTTCTAGATAAAAGAAAAAATCCACGAAAAATTTTTTCAAATTTTTGTGAATTTCTCCTTCGCTTTGATAACGGTGCTTCTATTCCAAGCGTTTATTCAGTTTTCCACTGCATAAGATACATTCAAAAACTATTTTTCCTCTTCCACTTGTTTCACAGTTGTTCGGAAGGAGTTGTTCAAATTCTCAGCCATTTTCTGCAAGTTTTGAAGTAACAAAATGATCCAGCTAAAAGCCAGCATAAATGACAACAATTCAAATGCTGTCAGTGACAGATAACTCGTCCATTGAAATAATACAACCACTACAACTAACACCGCTGCAATCATATAAGAAATCGATAAAAATTCTTTGGTTACATGAGGTAACAGCCACTTAATCCCCACAATCAAAACAACGATCAAATAAACAAGATAGCCAGCAACCTGATTATGAACCCCTTGAAACGGTCCTGTTTCTGTATAAGGAAATAACCCGACAGCTCCTAAATCCAACGCTGTCACTGTTAAAAGAATTCTCAAAATCAGCAAACGTTTACTATGAGGAATCGTTTTTTGCAGTTCAACAAACAGACTATCTATTAAAGCGACCATCAACAATGCCGAAAACATCAACGTAACATTGAATTGCCAACTATTTTTCGCCTCAATCGTTCCTAAAAAGCTAAAATTAAATTGCCACCATTGATAATCTCTATTTGTAATCATCGCAAGCAAGACACCACCAATAATCACAAAAATCAGCAACCTGGTCAACTTAGAAGGCGTAATCGATAAAGCCGAGTAAATCATAAAATAATTGACCGCTCCAACAAAGATGAAAAAAAGAAGCGTTGCAGTATATCGATCAAACGTAGCACCTGTAAAGACCAGATCAATGACTTTGAAAAAAACTAACAATGAAAAGAGTAAAATGACTATAAATGACAACAAAATCGCTGGAAAATTCCGCCAATAAATATCATTGGATTTCGTCGTGATTTGGTTTCTCTTGCCCTTCACGAAGAAAATCAAAAAACTGATCACACCACTTAACGTCCCCAGAGAAAGAACAAAGTTAGCAATGGAATAAGGTCCGACCAACGCAATTTGCGGTCGATTATAAACAAAGAAATAACCTAAAAAAAACAGGCTTACTATTATCGTCGGAATCAAAAACCATCTAAGTGACAATGTTTGATTGCCCGCTCGTTTCTTCTTAGGTTCAATCACTATTTTTTGATCTTTAATACTCAACATTACTTCATCTTCATTTTCTAGCTGAAATTCCTGAACTATTTTTTCTGGTAATGTTATACTAAATTGCTTCTCTTCCATGCCCATTCCCCCTACACATAACTTATCATCTCATAAATAGTATAGTTATCTTAGGTTAAATGCAACAAAAGGGCTCTTCTGCAAACAACATTGTTCTTGCTTAGTTTATCGAATAACTCATAATATAATCCGTTGTTTTTAACGTCTTGTTTATTAGTGGTTCCGACTCTACTATAAAGCCACATTTTTCATAAAATGGTCTAGCCGTTTCCCGCGCCTGTACTTTCAGTTCTTTATAGGCATTTTTTTTAAGGTCAGCGATAAGAAACGTAACTAAGCGCCTTCCATAGCCTTGATGTTGATAGACAGGTTCTACTGCAAATGCCGTTAAATTCGCAACGCCTTCTGCCCCTTTATAAACACTTAACGTTGCAATAATCCGATTGCCTGTTTCCCACCCATAAAAATCATTCTCTTTTTCAATTCTCAAATCCTCATCAAAAATATTTTTCCCCAAGGGCTTTCTTAACACCAAATTTCTAAGGTGTAAGGTTTGCTCGTAATAGGTTTTATCACTCGTTTTATATTTTATTAACTGCATACACTCATCCTTTTTTTATTAATCCTATATTTACATCCACCTATTTTTTACGTAGAATATGAATTACACGTCACAAAAAGGCGCTTTATATTGCCTTATATGCCGGATACACGCCCAATTATATCATGGAAAAGAGGAGCATTTAATGAAAAAACCGTTGTTGCAAAGAAAATGGGTATGGATTGTATTTACACTAATCGTCGGGTTTACTTTCCTTATTTTCAATTCTGAAAGAAAATTTGAAGCACAAAAAAAGGAAAAAGCACGGCAAGAACTAAAACTGGAGAAAAAGGCCAAAAAGTTACTGAAAAATAAAATAAAAGTGCCCGATCCTTACTTTAAAACACAGGAACAAGTATCAGCAGAGTATAAAGCAAAAGGATTGAAAATCAACTACGTCGTTTCTAATTTTGATGATAAAGCGACAATAAATAAGCGTTTTTTAAGAAAAGGAGAATGTGATCAATTGTCTCAAGATAATGGAGCGACCTACTATAATAGCTCCGAAGTTGGACTAAAAAATGCTGGCTACTACGCTGAAAAAGGAGACACTATTATCATAGGTTATTCGGATCATGATTTTGATGGTACTAAAAAAGAAACACCTGCGCCGAAAAAGGCTAAAGAAACGGAGAAATCTACTCTCCCATCCTCAACAAACGAAACATCCGAATCTAGTAACCAAAAGACGTCCGCAAAAAAGAACGCCTCACCATCACTTCCTGATGAGGTTGTTGACCAAGTAACTGAATTGAACAATAAATATGATCGACTCATTGAAAAAGTCAAAGGATACGCAGCTACACCTAGTACCTACACACTGTCTGAATACTCAACATTTATGACCGATTACACAGATATTATTACTGATTTTGGAGAACTCTCAGAAACCATCCAAGAATATGGTGGTGATATTTCTAGCTGGAAAGGGTACGATAGTTGGATGAAAATAGTAGATAAAAATAATCAACTCCTGATTGAAACGGATAAATTACCTGCTGTATTTGCAGATTAATTAATATTTTCCAACAAAATTAAATAAATTTTTCTAATTTTACTATTTTAAGATTTCATACGTTATGTTATTCTATTTTAGTAACAAATTTTTTAATAAAAAGGAGAAATTATGGGAGTAAAAAGGTGGCCTGCAGTTAGCGTACTTTTAGCTATTGCAGTAAATGTTGTGAGTGTATTTTTACCGTTATATTCAGCGGGGTATCCAGGAAGTTCTACCTACATTACAGATAGCGGAGGCGGCGTTGGAAAGTTCGTGATAAGTATCTGTGCTTTTGTTGGTATCTGGTCGGTAGCAACTATTTTAACAAAAAAAAGATGGTTAAGCATATTAACTGGAATTGTAAGTATTCTTAGTTCTATTGTTCTTGCATTAGTAAATAGCTTTTTTCTGTTTAGTTTTAACAGAATTGATATCACACCAGGTCAAGGGATGATTCTACTATTTGTTGGCGCTGGGTTGTTATTTATTTGTGGGATAATCATGTTAGCGACTAGTAAGAAGCAAAAAATCCAAGTATGATTTTATCTAATCGTTCATTTTTTTAAACGTGACCAAGCTTATAAGTAATAGTTAATTTTATCATTATTTATTTGAATTTAAAGGGCGAAACAAAACTAACAATCCGTTTTGTTTCGCTCTTTTTCAATCCCATTAATCTAGCCCAAACCTCTTTTGGTGCAACTTTATTTTTATATTGTTATTTTAAGTCATCTCCTATTGAGTGATTTTGACTTCTTTTTCTTGTGTAGCAACTTGTCCATCTTCCAATTCAATGGTCATTTTCACGACATATTTACCTGAGCTGATTTCTTTTTGCTGATCTAATGCAAGCTCATACTCAAAAGAAGAATTCGGAGCCATTTTAAACCCTTCTTCTGTCTTTTTAATAATACTTTCACCTTCTTTTGAGAGCAGTTCAATAGTTAAATGTTTGAATACTTCTGTTTTAGCAATTGGATTTTCTATTTTCACCATCATTTCTGACAGATCATCGTCCGTCTCAATTTCAGCTATAGATAATTTATTGTCTTTCGGTGTTTGGCCAACAAATAGATGAACACCAGTAATGGAAGCATACCTATGTTGAGGTTTCTTATCACTATTTATCTTTTCTTCTAAGTGCCAACCGCCAAGTGCATCTCCATCAGTGATATCTTTTGGGATAGTGATAATCGCCGTTATCGTTTTCGTTTCTTTCGGTGCTAGTGTAAAGTTATTCCCTTCCTCAAAAGTGATATACTCTGACATTTTATGAGTCAAACTAGAATCATAACCCTCTGGATTGTCCTTATACTCAATCGTTCCTTTCTCACTCGTCCACGCACTATAAATAGCTTGCTCAATCGTTAATTCTTCCTCTTCTAAATTTTCCACATCAAGTTGAATCTTCTGTTTTGTTCCCTTTTTCGTTGTCAGCTCAAAATAACCAATGTCTGGATTGTCAGATGTATTATTCTTTTTCTTAGTGACGTTAAACTTCATTTTCCCATCTGTTGCTTCTACTGCTTGTTTTGTGTCTTTCTGTGCTTCTAATTCTTCTATTAACTCTTTTCCATACTGTTTTAGGGATGTAGAGCCTTTTTTAGAATCCACCAGTTTTACAGCTTTCTTTAGAGCTTTTGAATATTCTTTTTTCTCTTTCAACGCAACAGCCTCTTTATAAAGTTCCACTTGTTCAATCAAACTAGTCGCTTCTTCATCGTCTTTTTCATACTCCAATGCCAATTGGAATGAAGCAATAGCTTGGGTCAGGTCTTTATCCACTATTGCCTCTTTACCTTTTTCCATTGCTGAATCATATTTAGCTGTATTTTTCTCTTCACTTGTTGTTTCTTTTGTAGCTGTCGTTTCCTTTTTAGTTGAACATCCAGCCATGATGCTAAGCATTAAAAATAAACTTATCCCAATTATTCTTTTTTTCATTTCCAACTACTCCTTTTTAAAATTTCGTATTCCTTTCATATTATCCATTACCATTAGCATGAAATCAATACTCAATGAAAACTTATTTATAACAAATACATATAATATTTACAAAAAAACTAGTTAGCTTCCTTAACAGGACACTAACTAGTTTTTTACTTATTTTACATTCAAAATCCACATAAACCCAATGAAGACAAAAAATAGCACATACATAATTGGTGACACTTCTTTGCCACGTTTTGCTGCTACCATTGTGATTGGATAAAAAATGAACCCAAGAGCGATCCCATCAGAAATGCTATATGTTAGTGGCATTCCTAAAAGAATCATGAACGATGGAATAGCTATTTCCATTTCTGTCCATTTGATTTGGCTAAGAGATTGAGCCATCAATACACCTACAACAATTAATGCAGGTGCCGTTACTTGTGGCGTTACGACTGATAACAATGGAGAGAAAAATAATCCACCAATAAAAAACAGCCCCGTTGTTACAGCTGTCAATCCAGACCGTCCGCCAACTGCAATCCCTGCAGACGATTCTACATACGCCCCAACAGGAGATGTACCAAAAAGAGAACCTGCTAACATAGCCGTTGAATCAGCAGCTAAGGCTTTGCCAACTCGAGGCATCTTGTTATCTTTCATAAAGCCAGCTTGATTAGCTAACCCAACAAGCGTTCCTGCCGTATCAAAAAACGTAACCAACAAAAAGGTTAAAACAACAACCCATAGCTGTAAAGAATTAATGTCCCCTACATGTTTTAAAGCCACTAAAAAGGTTGGTTTAAGACTTGGAGCACTAGAAACAATCTTCGCTGGTGCTTGGATCAATCCCGTTGTTAAACCTAAAATC